>JBDNHX010000372.1:0-31886 GCA_041688565.1 Planctomycetaceae bacterium | reverse complement strand
GTTCGCAACCAAGTGCTGTTCGCAACCAAGTGCAGTTCGCAATCGGGCGATTACGAACTTCGGCCTTGCCTGCGGCTTTCAATTATTTTCCAGCAAGCCTTCCACGTGGCCGAGGTTCTTGACAGGTTCGAAAATGGCCAGCACGTCGCGCATCAACTGCTGATCTATGGGTTCGGCGAGCCACGTCGCCCAGTTGCGAATGTTCACGGGATTCGCGCTCCCAGCGACGGTCGTTGTGACATCCGGATGAGCGCAGGAAAACTGGACTGCCAGTTTCGCGATGTCAACGCCGTGTTCTGCACACAAGGCTGCTGCCGCACGAGCCGCAGCTTTAACGGATTCCGGTTCCTTCAGCCACGACGGAAGAGGCGCGTTGGTCAGCAGTCGGGCCGAGAACGGCCCGGCGTTCATGATGCCGACGCCTTTCGAATTCAGGTAAGGCACGGATTCATCAACGAATCGTGAATTCTGAAGTGTGTACTGGTTGTAGGAAAGTACGCAGTCGACATCCGTCTGGTCGCAGATGAATCGAAAGATCTTTTGCGGATAGCCGCTGAATCCGATGTATCGCACCTTACCCGCCTGCTGAATTTTTCTGAGAGCGGGCAGGGTCTCATCCACAATCTGCTGCATCGGCACAAATTCAATATCATGGCACAGCAGGATGTCAAAATGATCGGTGCCCAGACGATGCAGGCTGACGTCGACGCTCTCGGCGACTCGCTTCGCACTGAAGTCGAAATGCCCAACGTCATACCGTCCAAGTTTTGTGCAGAGCGTATAGCTGTCTCGCGGCACGCCTCGCAGAGCAATCCCGAGCAGCACTTCGCTCATGCCACGACCGTAGAAGGGCGATGTATCGATAAAATTCAGGCCGCAGTCCAGAGCAACTCGCACGCTTTGTAAAGCCTCATCCAGCTGGACACTTCGAAACTCCTGACCGAGCGACGACGCGCCAAAACTGAGCACGGGAAGATGCAGGTCTGTTTCGCCGAGTTGTCGTGTTTGCATGGACGTTGTTCATTCTGTGGGAAAAAGCTCTCGGGATTCATGCGTATTTCAGAACATGAGGCGAAGAAATGCAATGCGATCACTTCACCAGGAAAAGCCAGCTTTCCATGGTCGAACGCCCACTGGCAATTGATTTGAATGCGAATCGTCGTAGCGGATGCCGCCAGGGCTTTCGGAAGGCTGGATTATCAAGCAGAATCCCGAAACGCCTGGCGTGTTCCGCCACACAATTCAGTGATTCAGGGGATGCATTCCGAAACGTTCCTGCAGAAGCATTCGCCGTTTGCAGGGATGTTCTCATCGACGACGAGTTTCTACAATGCGTGAGTGAATGTTGAGACCGCAGGCTGTGCCTTTTGAAGTCAGGATGGATACTGATGCGACTGCCGGATACGTTTGGTCAGCGATCTCCGTTTCGGTTTAACATCACTCCGATGATTGATGTGGTTTTTCTGCTGATCATTTTTTTTCTGGTCGCCAGCTACTTTGTTCGCAGCGAGCAGTCTCGGCCAGTCAGTTTGCCGGAGGCCGGCGGCGGTGAGATGGAAGATCAGGTTTCACAGAATCGACTGACCATCACCGTGGAAGAAGATGGCAGCTTTTCGATTGGCGGTCAGGTCCTTCCGGAAGCGGAGGTTCTAAGTCGGATTCAAGAACTGGCGGATCTCAAAGTAAAATCGGACAACACAGCCGCTGAGCCGGAGGTGCGTATTCGTTCGGATCGCAACGCACATTTTGCGGAAATCCGTCGGCTGATAGAACACTGTGCGGCTCACGGCATTCGTGCGATTCGTTTTGCAGTGACTGGGCCATCTGCAATGCCGGGGCCATCCAATCAATGACATCCAATGAATAACGGACGCTGAGTTGAACAGGGCCGACTTTCGTCTTCTGAAATGACAGTGGCAGTGATTCATTACGAAAAGAAAATTCCTCGCCCACGAAGGGCTTCCAGAGCATCCCTAAAGATTCAGCTTCATGAGAATTCCGCAGCGACGGCGACGAAAAGAATTGCAGGATGGCGATCCCATGACGCCGATGATTGACGTCGTCTTCCTGCTGCTTGTGTTTTTCATCTGTGCGTCCGTCGGCGGCACGGCCGATCATTTGTTGCCAGCGGAGCTGAATGGTTCAACGGCCCCCGCTGAAACTGCGGCAGCGGAAGAGCCTGCCGAATGGAATCACCCGGCGATTCAGATCCGAATCGAACCGGGCGCAAACGGTCCGGCGGTTCTGTTGGACAATCAGCCGCTGGAAGACATCGAAGTTCTGACGCAGCGGCTGACTCAGCTGGCAGCGATCGATTCTGAATCAAGAATCATTCTGAACATTCACGACGAAATTCAGGTGCAGCAGTTCATCAGCGTGTATGATCTTTGCCAGAGCTTACAATTTCAGAACATCTCATTTGCCGTATCGCCTGCAGCAAGCGTCCAGTAAGGATCGCTGGATCAATAAGTGTCTGATCGTTGCCTTTCGCTCCGCGAAAGAACGCTACTTTCGCGGAGCGAAAGGCGACGATTATTGATCGACCGAGACTAACAGCTTTCTGATGGGCGGCAACTCGGCTGAGTCGGCCTGCAGACGAAACAGCGTCTCACGGCGGTTCCAGTTAAACAGGTCTGAAGCGGAATCCTCCGCAGTTCAATCCAGGAAATCAGCGATGCCATTGTTTGAGTTTTATTGTGAAGAGTGCGAAAAGAGCGTGGAACTTCTTGCGGCTCGCGGCGAAAAACCGGCCTGCCCCAAATGCGGCTCAAAAAAGATGGAGAAACTGATGAGCGCCGCGGCGGGTCGCGTGTCCTCGGGCGTTTTGTCAATAGCCTCTTCCTGCCCGCCTCCTGAAGCTGGCCCCTGCAGTCCTCAGTGCTGCCGCTTGCCGCAATAGTCGACTTTGTTCCGCAGCCGCTAACGGGGCTCAAGCTTTTGCGAGCCCAGGTCCTTTTGCGAGCCCTCTTCGCGCGGACTTGGTTCCCCGTTCCTGCCGCTGCCGATGGAATCAGGAATCGGCTTCAGACTTTCCTCCGCCGGCGGTCGTTCGGTCGTCGCGGGCTGGATCTGCACAGCCGTGACACGCACAGACATTTTCATCGCTTCAGACTTCAGCGTCACATGATTGTTCAGAGAGACCACCGCGTTACGAATTATGATCGTTGTACCGTCCGAGCTGACGGAGTCGCCGGTGATTGTGGTACGCTGAATCTTGAGGGTGACTCCTTGCCTGCAGGTGAATCGCCAGGCTGCAGTCCCACCGTCTTCAACGCCAGCCTGAACGTTGACATCGTCACAGAGTAGAACGATCTGCTGTGGGGACTCATCCGCAGATTCTGCTGAATTCGCCGGGGCGGCTTCGCCACCTGATTCCGACGGATCAGGAACCACTTCGAATTCGGCGGGCTGTGTGGTCAACAGTACAACGAACTTCGGCTTCCACAAAGTGTTTCTGTTTTCGTCGCTCGCCTCGGAGTCGCGATTTTCCTTTGCGATGGGAGTTCGCTGCACAGGACCGGAATCACCAAAGGCAGGGGGCGCATTCAGGGCCGCCGGATCCAGTGGATTGGCTGCTTGATTTGTTTGTTCTTGTGCAGCGCTTGCTCCTCCCGCCAGAAGAAAGGCAGTCAGAAGAAATTTGGCTCGCAGGCCGACGGTATGTCGGGAACGAGCGAAACTGTGAACAATTATTGCAAACGACATGCATTTGGTCCCCCGCCGTCAAACCCCAATTGGTCATCTCGGTCGGTCATCCTGGATTGTATGGTGGCCGCGGGAGCCTTGGCCAGTCGAAGCTGGCGACCGACCTGCCGGAGTCTGCCGGAACGCATCCGGACTTGCCGATCCTGCATGTTCTCGGCAGCATGGGCCTTGGTGACTGTGCGAATCGCGGAGCAAAGTGGCCGAATCACCGTTCACTGCCCGCCGCAGAAAACGCTATTCTCAGCCATTGACCGGACCAGGTCCCAGTTGTGAGGACCACGTGAAGGAGAAAAAACATGAAACATCCTGCCCGATTGTTCCTGCTGGTGCTGCCTCTGACCGGCTGCAGCTCCATCAGCCACGAACTTCAGCCACATCGTCTTTGGCGATGGAATTATCAGGAAGCGCCCAGCCGCACTGACGATGCTCTGTTTTCGATCGACGATCCTCTGATCCCCCTGGTCACACAAGCCGAATCAGGAGTGCAGGGCAGATCAACGCAGAGCAGAGCTCTGGACAGCCATGAATAATCCGTTCACGTTTCTCAGCAGCAGCGAAGCGGAAACGGACCGACTGGGCAATTCATTGGCCGGCGCCCTGCAAAATGGCCTTACGATTGCCCTGAACGGGCAGCTTGGGTCAGGAAAAACGAGATTTGTTCGAGCATTGTGCGCCGGACTTGGGATCGACACCATTGCGGTCAACAGTCCGACGTTCGTGATTCTGCAGCAGTACACCGACGGTCGAATCCCGGTGGCTCATATGGACACCTACCGGCTGGCGGACGTCGATGAGTTTCTTTCCATTGGTGCCGACGAGTATCTGGATTCTGAAGAATGGCTGTGTCTGATCGAGTGGGCCGATCGTGTCGAAGAAGTGCTTCCGTCCGATCGGCTGGACATCAGCATTCTTCAGGTTAGCCCCTCGACTCGACAATTTTCCTTCACGTCATCGGGCGCCCGCAGTGATGCTGTGCTGAGCGCCCTCAAGGTTCAGCCGGAAGGTCACAAATCCGCTTAATCAAGGAAAAACGAGCTGGTTCTTCGCACGATTTATGCATGGCATGCAGATTCTGTCGGTTTGTCTGAACGCCCCGACTTTTTCGCTTTGGCAGTCGAGGGAAAGCCAACAGTGAAGTCCGGCAAAATCTGCAGGTGTCTGCCTGAATGCAGCGCCTTCTGCCGACGATAAAGGGAGTGCATTACTGTTTGTATGCAGCTCCTTCCTCAGGCTGACACTCATGACCCAGACGACTCGAACGAAGCGAACCTCTTCACGACCACAAACGCCGCTGGAGACGTACCTTCGCGAAATCAATGAAACAGCTCTGCTGACAGCCAACGATGAAAAGGAGCTGTCCAACCAAATCTCCAACGGCGACGGGGCTGCTCGCGACCGAATGGTACGAGCCAATCTGCGGCTGGTTGTGAACATTGCCCGCGGCTACACAGGCAAGGGTCTGCCGCTGCAGGACCTGATCGAAGAAGGAAATCTGGGGCTGTTGCGAGCCGTCGAAGGTTTCGACCCCAATATGAATACGCGATTCAGTACGTATGGCAGCTATTGGATTAAGCAATCGATCAAGCGTGCTCTGGTGAACTCCGCCAAGACGATCCGCATTCCAGCGTACATGGTGGAACTCCTGTCGAAGTGGCGTCGTGCTTCCGCCAAACTGGCTGAGGAATTGAATGCGACGCCGACAGCTGAAGATATTGCCAAAGAGCTGGGAATTCCAAAAAAGAAGCTGCGAATTGTCAAGAAGGCCATCACCCTGTATAACGGCACTCCTCAGGCGGAGCAGGAAGACAGCGGCATGACTCTGGGCGACATCGTCGCGGACGAACGCATGCGAGGTCCCGAAGAGGAACTGATTAACTCAGACAATCTGGTTCATGTTTCCCGCCTGTTGGACGAAATGGACCCCCGCGAAGCGACGATTCTGCGGTTGCGATTTGGTCTGGATGACAGTGAGCCTCAGACGCTGAAGGAAATTGGCGAAGCACTCGGACTGACTCGGGAACGAGTTCGTCAGATTGAAAGTGAGGCTCTTCGCAGGCTGTATCGAAGCCTTAGCGGCGAAGCTTAACGCTGCCTGGCAAATGCTGATTTTCCGGTGACCATCACAGGACTCACACGCCCGGCTGCTCTCCAGCCGGGCTTTTTTATTTTGGGGCCTGTTTCTCATCGCCAATGCAGCCACATCGATGACCACACAACCTGCTTCGGAATCTGATAAACCCGCGGACGTCGATCAGTCGATGACGGAGATCGCGTCTTCGATACCGTATGTAATTCCAGACCATGCCTCGTCTCCGGAAGATGCGGATCCCGCTGCAGGCGTCAGTCCGGCTCCGCCTTCCGGAACGCAGGGCCGTGCGGTGGCCATCGTTACCGGGGCCGCTCGCCGCGTGGGACGCGAAATTGCTCTGGGCATGGCTGCACGAGGCCTGGCGGTCGTCATTCATCACGGCACATCGACCGTGGAGGCCAATGTGCTTGTCAACAGGATTCGCAGTCAGGGCGGAACCGCGATTGCTGTGGCTGCCGACCTGAGGGATCCGCGAGCCGCCGCGCTGACGGTCTTTGAAGCCGCCGCACAGCTGGGCGAAGTCACCACGCTGATCAACAGTGCGGCTGTTTTTCAAGACCGCGCTTTGCCGTGGGTGGATCTTTATCATTGCAACGTCCATTTGTCCGTGAACCTGCTGGCTCCGATTTTTCTGGCTCAACAATTCATCCGCCAGCTTGGGGAAGGACATCGGGGCCACATCATTAACATTCTTGACTGGAGAGCTCAGCGGCCTGGGGCAAGCCATCTGGTTTACACAGCGACAAAGGCAGCTCTCAGCAGCGTCACAAAATCTCTGGCTCAGCAGCTGGCTCCGCTGATTCAGGTGAATGGCATCGCTCCTGGCGCCATTCTGCCTCCGGAAGACCGTCACAACTGGCATGAACAGCGAGCGATCTCGTCCATCCCGCTGCAGCGAACGGGTTCCCCGCGCGACCTCGTGGATGCGATTAACTTCCTTCTCGATTCCAGCTTCGTTACCGGGGAAATCCTGCACGTGTCAGGCGGTGAGGAACTCTGAGCTGACCGGCCCGAACGCACCTCGTAGTCTCAGCCTGAGGAGCTTCCCGGTTTTGGCAGCGAGCCGTCAGTCTGCATCGCCCCTTGGTTTTACATCGCCCGGATATCCCTACAATTCCAATCAAGCGGTCGGACCAAAGTGGAGAGGCCGCATTCTGGAAACGATTAGGGAGAATGCCATGAAGAAACTTCTGGCGGGCGTGTTGTTGATTGTGTTTGCCTTGACTGTCGCAGAAATTGGCAACGCGGCTGCTGACGAGGCCGTTGTGGAGACTCCACTGGCTGTCAGCGCTGAACGCGCCTTTCCCAACCTAGACTTTGAGCGTCCTATCGTCGTGACTCATGCGGGTGACGGAACTAATCGCCTCTTTGTGGCCGAACAGGATGGCATCATTAAAGTCCTGAAGAACGATCAGCAAACGGATGAAGCGACCGTCTTTCTGGACATCGACGAACGATGCGTTTACGCCGACAACCACAATGAGGAAGGGCTGCTGGGATTTGCCTTTCATCCCAAATTTAAACAGAACGGGGAGTTCTTCGTTTACTACACGTCCGCTGACGAAGACCACCTTTCCAAAATCTCCCGGTTTAAGGTCTCAAAGGATAACCCCAACACGGCAGATGCGGCTTCAGAAGAAGTCGTTCTCCGCGTGCCTCAGCCATTCTGGAATCATAACGGTGGAACGCTCGCTTTTGGCCCGGATGGATTTCTCTACATTGGCTTGGGTGATGGTGGCAGCGGAAATGATCCCAACGGGAACGCTCAAAATCTGACAACTCTGCTGGGCTCCATTCTTCGCATTGATGTCGATCACAAGGGCGACGGAACGAATTATTCGATTCCCAAAAACAATCCGTTTGTCGGCAAACAAGTACCCGCAGGACCTCGTGGAGCCATGGTCCCGGCACGCGAAGAAATTTATGCGTACGGCGTTCGCAATATCTGGCGGATGTCGTTCGACAGCAAAACGGGAACGTTCTGGGCAGCCGATGTGGGCCAGAATCTGTGGGAAGAAATCAACATCATTAAAGCAGGCGGAAACTACGGCTGGAATATCCGCGAAGCGAAGCACTGGTTCCGACCCGATGGCAATGACGAGAGACGCACTGATTTGATCAACCCGATCCACGAATATCATCACTCGGTCGGAAAATCCATTACTGGCGGGGATGTTTATCGAGGCTCGCTGGTTCCGGAACTGGTCGGCAAGTACGTTTATGCAGACTATGTGACCGGCCGTCTTTGGGCACTGGACTATGATGAGAAAGCTGCAAAGGTCAAAGCCAATTATTCTCTGTCGGGCATTGATTCCGATGGTGATGGCAAAGAAGAAACATTGCCAGTGATGAGTTTCGGGACCGATGAAAAAGGCGAGATCTACTTTACCACTCCGTTCGGAAGTCTTTATCGCTTCCGATCAGGCGCTGGCAAATAGAAGCCGCTCTGCAATCGGCTTTTTAATAGTCAGACCGCCAATGCGAAGCCCGCTCTGCATCCACAGAACGGGCTCTTTTTATTGCGGCCCTGTTGACTGCACAGAACTCCTTTTTCACATCGCGACTCCACACGTCCGAGCATGCTCCTTACGACGACGTGGCCTTGACGGAATCAGTGGTTTCTTTGGCTGGCCTGAACTCAAACCCGGATCCTGTGAGAATGGCCAGCACGCCGTCAGTAGGCGAATCCGGGGGAGCGACAACACACTTTGGACTGCAGTAGGGACATTCGACTGAATAAATAATTCGGCCGCAATGAGAACATTCATGAGGGCCCGGGCTTCGACGTGCTTCACGCATGGACTGCAGATACGCCACTCGCTTCATCGCCAAAAACAGCAGTCCGGACAGAAGCCAAGACCACGGGGCATTTCCGAAATAGATCACTGCGACACTCATCGCGGCCGCGCTCCCGGCGCATAGAAGATATGGCCAGAGCACTCGCATCAGGCGATGCTTTCGATCGTCTCCCTGTTCCTGCAGCCACAGACGATGCAATGATTCGCGACGAAGATCGCCGACAAGATGAATCTGATGACTGTGAATCGTTTTCAAAAGCCGTTCGATATCGTCGAGAACTCGGTAAACGTCTGCTTCGTCCATTCCATCCTGGTGCGCCCAGCGATTGCGAAAATCGCGGAGTTCGCTGATCAGACTGCGTTCGACAAACGACAGTTCGTTGCGAAAAAGATCGTTCCAGTGATCCCACATAAAGATCATCAGCGACTGGGCATCCCATGCAGAAATATCGGCAGCAAGATCAGCGTCGTGCAGTACAGCCTGAACTCGTCCAGCCACGTAAGGACGCAGCCCGATCGCCAGCAAATTCAGCCCTTCCGAAACGGGGTCTTTCATGGTGAAACTCTTTAGTGCAGACAACAACGTGGGAAGGGATCTGGGGAAACCGCATATTTTTGACAGGACGCAGGACAATCCCAATCATTTTTTCGAAGACTTCCTGTTTCTGCTCAGCAAATGGAACCTCTGAGATCTTTAACGGTTGTGACGCCAGCAGTCGCAGCCGGGAATGCCTGGTTTTCCTACTCGGCAGAGAGTAATCGGTCGGATGTTATTCAGGGACCTGCCGCCAGAATTCTTCAGGGACAGAGATGGGGGGGGGGGGATTTGGCGAATAAGTATGTAGCTGCAATGGATTCGCGGGATGAAGAACTCAAACAGCACATTTGCCAGATCACGGTCTGGCAACGTGACGAACAGCAAGCACCGCACAAGCCGTTTTTGTTGCTATACGCACTGGGGCGTTGCCTGAACGATGGGGAACGATTGCTTCCGTATGCTGAAGTCGATCGCGAACTTCGGCCGCTACTGATTGAGTATGGTCCGGAACGCAAATCGTGTCATACCGAGTATCCGTTTCAGCGGCTGACAAATGACGGCCTCTGGCAACTGGAGAGCCCGGAAAAGCTCGAACAGCGAGCCAGCAATTCCGACGTTAAGAAATCAGAACCCCTCAAGCACAACGTGGCAGGCGGATGCGCCCCACGCGGATGCGTTGTTGGCTTCGGATGATGGGCGGTTTCGGTTGTGGATTGAGTTCGAAGTGAGTCGCGCGGATCCCGTGGCGATCGCCGTGGGGTGGTAGGCTGCAGGTTCTTGGTGCTTGGTTGAGAATAAAAACGGCGAGCGGTTGGGCGTGAGCCCTCCGTGGATGTTTGTTGAGATGTCTTTTAGTTCCTTGGTCAGAGCTCAAAATTGCAGGACTCCCTAATCCGGCCTGTCGGACACCCTCTCCCCGAGGGGAAGAAGGGCCGGGAATTGAGACTGTCCCTTCTCCCCCGCGGGGGAGAGGGCTAGGGTGAGGGGGTTCTGCGATTGATTGGGCTTTGTTTGATTGATGACGTTCACACTGAGCTCATCAGGCCTGACGGACAGCTTCTCCCTCGCTGACGCGTCCGGTTGTGATGATTCACTTTCATTACGGGCTGGCGGTAGGTTGGGCATTCTTGCCCGACTTGCGACTCCGAAGAATTTCGAAGGGCAGGAATGCCCATCGTACGACAGGTATTGGACAACATCACGTGATTCTGAATGAACTGAAACTGAACAAGTTTTGCATCTATCGCGGCGAGCACGAATTCAATCTCGCGCCGTCAGCGTCGCGCGGCAAGACAAAGCCTGTTGTTCTTTTTGGCGGCATGAACAGTGGCGGGAAAACAACGATTCTTAATGCCGTCCAGTGGGTGCTCTACGGCAAACGGTCGAAGTGTTCGAAGCGTGGAGAAAAATCGTACGAGGACTTCCTTCGCGGCTGCATCGGCTCGCCCGCTGCCAGCGATTATTGACACGCCGATGGGCCGACTGGATGCGGAGCATCGCAATCAACTGGTTGAACGCTATTTCCCTCATGCCAGCCATCAGGTGATTATCCTGTCAACGGATACGGAAATAGAAGAAACTTTTCTCCGGAGTTCCTGGCCATTCGTCAAGAGATCAGCACTGGGAATTTCTCATCAGGCCGCTACGATCACCGATAGACAGCGTGTTGTCTGAAGAAAAAAACCGTGCGATCACTGAGTGCAGTGAGTGGAGAGCAGTTGTGGTTCATAAAACAGTGTTGAGTGTCGGCCAGTGTCGCCCGGACAGTGCTGCCATCGCGCACTATTTCAAATCCCATTTCGGAGCGCAAGTGCTTACGGCCGATCTGCCGGACGAGGCGATGTCATTGTTGAAGCAGTCTCCTGTCGACCTCGTGCTGATCAATCGCAAGCTGGATATTGATTCGAGTGACGGGCTAAGAATTCTTTCGCTGATTCGTTCCAGCCCAAAACCGGACTTGCCGGTCATGCTGGTTTCGAATTATGCAGAATGGCAGGAGAAAGCGGTGGAGATGGGTGCGGTTTATGGATTCGGAAAAGCCGAATTGAATAAGCCAGAAACACGTGAACGCATCGCCGCGGTCCTTGAACCAGCTTAGTCAGCGAACCGCAGAGTCAGTCAAAGACGCAGCAGAAAATCGTGGCGTTTATTCGGCACAGCAGCCTTCTTTTTTGCAGCGACCAATGCCTACGGGCGGTCTTTGTTGACGTCGACGTCAACTTCACCAGTGGTCCGGGATCGTTCGACTTCAATGTGTCCGTTCGGAGTTTTGATGTCGAGGATCTTTTCCTTGTTCTCGCAACCCACGAACCCGCCGACAAATCCACATGCAAGGATTACGGCGACGGCGTTTCGGAGGATGGTTTCGCTGACTTGCATGGTGGCCACTTTCGTTCGAAGAAAATATCGCATGGGAACTCTTGCCTTAAGCAGATTGAACGTAAGCGATCCGGACGAATCGGCTATCGCTTCTTGATGAGGGGTTTAATGCCACCGCTGAGCTGAAGTTTCAATTCACCTTTGCATTTCGCTGTTGCCGGAACGTTGACTCGCAAAAACAGCTGCCCGCTTTTCTTGGGCGAGTGATCACCGCTGGCATTCACCACGAAGGGATCGCCCGGCTTTCCATCGGTTACTACGAGCCCAATCAATGCACCAAAAGGAGCGGCCGCAACGTGGTCTTTGGCTGGATCGGCTGTGCTGAGGCCGGCGACAGGAACAACGCTGTTCAGATCCAGTTTGTACTCACCCGCAGCCACCAGTCGAATCGGTTTGCCTTCCGTCACGTCACACACGGGAACCCAGCTTTTGGATACATCAAGTTCAAACTTCAGCCCATTTTCCTGCAGCAGTTCTTCACTGATCGAACTGATCCGCTCGTTCACGCCATCCATTTTTGGGTTGATGGCTGACACCCGCTGCAATACCTGGACGGCTGCTTCCTTGTCGCCCTGTTTGTAGTACTCATTCACGACATCCATGTATTCGCGAAGCAATGCTGTCTCCGCTTTTGTGACTCGCGATTCCAGTTCCTGACCGCTTACGCTATCTTTTTTCGAAGCCCCTTTTCCGCGGCTTTGAGCTTCAGCAACATTGGCGGACAGGCCAAAAACGACAACGATGAAAACTGCCGCAGCTCTGACGCGGCCGCAGTTCTTTCGTGATAGCTCACCACAGGTTCGAGAGTCGATGGAAGAAAGCATTCTGCAAGGTCTCTCAAAAAGAGGCGGAATGAAAAACGGAAAGCAGCCGAGAACAGCTTAACACGATAAGGCTTTGCAATTACAGAGAATAATGCAGATCGTCATCGAAGGAAACTGATTGCGTCATCTGACGCTGCCCCTGCCATCAAAGCGACTACTCATTGTATGCGATGCGCGAAGGATCATCCGAGTCTCCCGCGGTTGAAGTTAGCCGGTTACGTTGCGGGACCTGGTTTGGCGTTTTCGGCTGACAAAAATGAATAATGAAGTGTACATCCCGCCTGAGTTCAGTTGGGTTTTCGTCCCGACGGCATCACGATATTGCACTAATGCGTTTGTTTGTCGCGAGTTCAGACGATTGTCTACGGATTTCAAAAAGGTGAATTATGGCCTGGCTTTGTCTCGTTGTTGCGGCTGTGTTTGAAATTGGATGGGCGGTCGGCCTCAAGTCCACTCAGGGATTTACCAGGCTCTGGCCGAGCGTTTTCACGATCGCGGCCATGGCAGCCAGTATGACTCTGCTGGCGATGGCCGTCCGGAGTATTCCGATCGGGACGGGCTACGCGGTGTGGACAGGAATTGGTGCTCTCGGAACAGCAGTGCTGGGAATGATCCTGTTCGCGGAACCAGTGACCGCAGCACGTATCTTTTTTCTACTGCTGATCGTCTGCGGGATTGTCGGCCTGAAGTTTACAGCCTCCTGAGGACAAGTCAGCTCGGCTTTTCGGAGATGGCTTTCAGAGGCATTTGCAACACGAACTCGGGGCTGAGCCCCCGTTGCTGGCAATCGGGCCTCAGCGGGTTGCTCAACGCTCCAATTCCGGCAGACCAGTTTGCATCACGCCAGATGCCACGACTATCATCAGACAAACGTCAAAGATTGTGTTGGAACCTGCAGACAACTGCGACCCCAAATGCAAAGGTGCTCGGAAATGCCGGCTGATCGAAGAGGTTTTCTGAAGTCGTCCGCAATGGCAGCGGGCACGTCTGGACTGATTACACTTCCCATGTCAAATCTTCATGCCGCTGACGAACCAGCGCGGGCCGTTTCTTTCCGATCAAAGTTGCTCGAGTGTCTTGGCGGGCCGTGGCCTGAGCCATGTGAACTTCAGCCGCGGGTGTTGCGAGAAGAGCAGCGTGACGGTTACCGCCTGCAATGGGTGGATTATGCAGTGGAACCGAATGACCGAGTTCCTGCGATCGTTTTGATTCCGGACGGCGTGAGTGATCAATCTCCAGCCCCGGCGATTGCCATCTGGCATCAGCATGCGGGTCAGTGGCATCTTGGAAAGACGGAGCCGGCCGGACTTTCCGGTGATCCGATGCATCACACGGGAGTTGCCCTGGTCAAACTCGGCTATGTGGTACTGTGTCCGGATGCCTTATGTTTTGAAGAGCGACAGGATCCCGAGAAAAAACTTGAGGCCGGTGCTTTCGAGCGATTTGAGTTTCTTCGGCTGGTGGTAGCAGGTCGCTGTATGGCCTGGAAGAACATTCTCGACATGCGACGTGCCGTGGACTACCTGGCAGCTCGGCCAGAAGTGAAGACTGATCAGATGGGTTGCTATGGCCATTCCATGGGATCCACTCACACATGGCTGGTTGGCCCGTGGGAACCACGACTCAAATGTCTGGTCGGCAATTGCTGCCTTCCGACTTACGACGCGATTCATCGCACAAAACTGCTGCACTGTTTTCCAAATTTCATTCCCGGTCTGCATCAGTTTGGTGATACTCCCGACATCGCCGGGCTTATCGCCCCACGTGCTCTGCATCTGAACTTTGGAGACACCGACGGCGGGTCTCCCATTGAAGAAGTCCGTGGCGGAGTTGTGAAGATTGCAGCCGCTTTCGAAAGGGCTGGCGCGGCCGATCAGTTCTCGCACTTTATCGAATCGGATACTGGTCATGTGCTGTCCGAAGAAATGTGGAAACGGACTCAGGCATTCTTTGCAAAACATCTGTCCTGAATGTCAATCTGCTGAGGATGCAAATGGTGCACGATCTTTTTTCCGTGCGCGCGATGTCCGAGTCCGACATTGACTTTGGCCTGAGCGTGGAAGCTTTGTCCGGCTGGAATCAGGTGGCTCGGGACGACACTGCCAGCGAACGATACCGAAACACAGTTTGCACTCGCATCACCGGCCACCGGTGAGCCGCAACAGAAAAGTTCATGCCGAGCAGGGACAGCAGTTCGGCTCCGCGCAGGCTACTCGGGAAGCAGACCGATGACTACACTTCCCGCCGCATATCAAATTTCTTCTGCCCCTCGTTTCTGATTCGTCATTATGGCCAGCGCTGATTACACCGTCGTCATTGGGCTTGAGGTTCACGTTCAGCTTCGCACAAAGTCCAAGCTGTTCTGTGGCTGTTCTATCGAATTTCGCCCCGATGAACCCAATACGCAGACCTGTCCGGTATGTCTGGGCCTGCCGGGCGCATTGCCTGTGATGAATCGAGAAGCCTTTGAACTGTCCGTGAAAACTGCTCTTGCGATCAACTGTGAGATCGCTCGATACACGCGCTGGGACCGAAAACAATACTACTATCCGGATCTGCCGAAAGCCTATCAGATCAGTCAGTACGATCTGCCGTTCAGCTCCCGAGGCTGGCTGGAAATTTCTGCCGACGAGGCTGATCAGCCGCCTCGTCGAATCCGCATCACTCGCGCTCACCTGGAAGAAGACGCGGGGAAAAATGTGCACGATGAGTCCGGGCGAGGTGCTGACAGCCGAGTGGATTTAAATCGGACCGGAACGCCTTTGCTGGAAATTGTCAGTGAACCCGATCTGCGGACGGCCTCCGAAGCACGTCGCTATCTGGAAGACCTGCGCTCGCTGCTGTTGTTTATTGGCGTGTCGGACTGCAACATGCAGGAAGGCAGCCTGCGGTGCGATGCGAATGTCAATCTGCATGTCCGAAACCCAGACGGAACCACAGCGGCAACACCCATCGTGGAACTGAAAAACATGAATAGCTTTCGCAACGTGGAGCTTGCCGTCGAGTACGAAACTCGCCGCCAGTGGAAGCAGTGGCTGAAGACCGCCCAGAAGATTGGCGAAGTTCCGAAGCAGACCCGGGGCTGGGATGCGGAGAAGAATGAAACTTTCGGTCAACGAGAAAAAGAAGAGTCGTCGGATTATCGATACTTTCCTGATCCCGATCTGCTGCCAGTGACGACCACGGTCGAGCAGGTGGAAGACGTGCGCCGGTCTCTGCCGGAAACACCGTCTGCCCGCCGTGAACGATTTCGAACTCAGCTGGGTCTGACAGAATATGATGCGCGCGTCATTCTGGCGCAGGGGCCTGTCCTGACCGCATGGTTTGAGCAGGTGACCGAACTGTGTGGCGACGGAAAAATCGCCGCCAACTGGGTGACTCAGGATATTCTTCGCGACCTGAATGCAGACAGCGTGACGATCGATCACTTCCCGATCACCGCTGAGATCCTTGGCACGCTGCTGAAGTGGATTCGCACCGAACGGATCACCACTAAGAGTGCTCGTGAGATCTACGGGGCTTTGCGATCTGCGGCCTCCAACGACGAAGCGGTGTCTGCGGCTGATGTTGATCGATTGATTGTGGAGCGAGGCCTGGAAATCGTCCGCGACACAGGGGCTCTGGATGCCGCCATTACAGCGGCCATTGCCTCAAAGCCGGAAGCGGCCACCGATTTTCGAGCCGGCAAACAGAACGCGATCGGACCGTTGATCGGAATGATCATGAAACACGTTGGTGGGGCCGATCCGAAACAAGTGCGTGAGCGTCTGATCGCCGCCATTCAGGCCGGGGCGTGAGGAACCTGAATTCGTCTCTAAAGTGAAGAACACGGTGAAGCTGTTTGTTCGGGAATCCGTCAGGGACCAGATCACGGGGCTTGATGGCTGTACCGTCGAATCGATTGATAGTTCCCAAACCGGCGTTCCACCGGCGTGAAGCCGGACGGGGATGTTGTGCGCATTCCTTTTGTGGAACAAATCTGGACTCAATCGGTGAATGCAAAACCATGACTTTTGCACCACGCCGTGCTCACCCCTGCCCCAGACCGGATTTTTTGCTGGCCTGCCCGCTGGTGAGATTGATTATTCGGCTTCGTTTTCGGATTCCTGCATGAGTTGCATTTGCTCGAGCGTGGCTCGGCGGGACATGCGGTAGAAGGCGATGCCGAAGCCTGTGAATACGGTGGCCGGCATGCCCAGCATGAACAAAATGCTGTACATGTAAGCTGTTGGACGCAGGCTTTCAGTCTCATTGGCTGTTTTGCATCCGGGGCATGCCTGAGCCGCGGACTCAAATGGACTGGGCAGCACGCCAGCAGCGGCGGCACACAGAACGGTCATCAGAATTGTTCGCAGGGCAGTCTTCATCGAAGATTTCCTTAGGTTCAGTGGTCAGCCCATCGTGAGCGAAATATTGCCGGCTTAAAATTTGACACAAAGGCCAGTGGTCTCGCCGCTTTAGACAGGCTGCCTTGAGATGAGCCCGACGGGAGTTGAGACATTCCGCCAGGGCCAATGGTACAACATCCCATAGATGATCACACCCGTGATCGACACAAACAACCAGATCGGCAGAGTGATTTTCGCAAGCCGGCGATGTTCAGCCCATCGTTCTCGATAGGCGTGGATGAACACTCGAATCGCCAGAATGGGTACAAACACGGCCAGGATTACGTGAGGAATCAGAATACTGCGATAAACCAACGTCGCCACTTCTGACCCCACAAACGCACGGCCTCGCAGCCCCGTAAACCGAAACAGGGCTTCGTGATAGGTCAGATAACATCCAAGAAACACCACCGACACGACAAAGGCTGTCACCATCAGATTGCGATGCAGGTCGCGATGTCCGGACCGGATGGCAATAAAACCGGCCAGCAGCAGCAGCGTGCAGACCGAATTCAGAACCGCATTCACCGTCGGTAACCTCGCCACCCATGAAGGCAGCGTTGCTTCAATTTTTTCATTCCGATTTTCGGCGGAGTCCTCATCCGCGTCATTCGACGGAGACGCGTTGCCCATCGGCGGCAACTCGTCCGATTCCTTGCCCTCTGCGGATTCCGGCGCTGCCTCTGAGTCGGAGGTTGCTGATGAATCAGCGGGCTCGTTGTCTTCCACCGGAACGATATTCAGCGGCACCACGGGATTTTCTCCGTCAGCCGGAGTCACCGTCAGGGCCAGCCCCGGTTGAGGAAATTCTTCTTTCCCTTCGATCACGCGACGCAGGCGAACCACGTGTTCAGGATCGGTCATCAAGTAGGTGGCCACAGGGATGCAGTCTTCATTAACGAGCACCGCTCGGTTCGAATGCGCCACCTCAAAACCGGGCTTGCGCATTTCGCCAAGATTGGTCTGCACAAATTGAGCGAAGCCACGCCGGATAAGATCGTGGATTGCGTTTTCATCGCCGGTCAGAAATTTCCATCGCTCATGATCTGCCCGGAAGGTCTCTGCATACTTTTGAAGGACTTCCGCAGTATCAAAACTGGAGTCCACTGAAAATGTCACAAAGCGAAAATCCGGATTGCTGCTGGCAACTCGCGTATGCAGCTCGGAAACGCTGCGCGTAATCACCGGGCAGGTTTCGACGCAGCGAGTGAACACAAAGCTGGCCAGCCAGCGTTTGCCCCGCATGCTTTCACGACTGATCGTACCACCCATGCATTCAGGAAACTCAAATTCCGGCACTTCGCGGCTGGGAAAACTGATCACGATGGACTTTGGCTTGGCCTCAATTGCTGGTTCTTCGGTGGCCTCAGTTTCTGCTGCGGTTTCGGATGCCGCCTCGTTTCCTTTTTGTGTCGCCAGATACCAGACCCATCCCAGCACCAGCAACCACAGAACACTGCCGAGAACAAACGCGAACGCAGAAATACCCGAACGACCGACCGACGGCTGACGGGCAGCATGACTTCCAAGCATTCTTCCTGACGAATTCATAACGCCTCCGAAAAACCGTTGCTCTCTATTTTCGATGTTTCTGCAAGCAGTCTACCAATTCTAGTCACACCGGTCGGATCGAACCGCCGGTTTCCCACACTGAGGTGTGAGCAGTCTCCCAATCGAGAAGTCGCAGGACTCTGGACGAACCCGCACAAGGTCGGCCCGGCCATTTTTTTGTCGCCGAGCCTTTGCGTTGAGATGATTTCGCAGTGTTTGTGCGATACAACTCCGTCTTCATGCGGCGAGTCGTATGCGGCTGATTGCTTGATCAGGGATTCGCATCAGAACGGTCGCCGTTCATTTCGTGCAGGTAATTATGGCACCCAGCAACTTGAATTCTCAACCGTCAGAGTCTGCCCTTCGGGAAGCGCTCGCCCATCTCTATCAGGACTCCACCAGTCTGGACCGCGCTGTTCAGGAATTGGCCGCCGCTGGAGCCATCAGCGAGGGAATTACCGCCGACAGTCAACTGGTCGAAGCCGTGGATCTCGACCTGGACCGCGCTAAACGTTGTGGATTTCCCGAGGTCGTTTTTGGCGAAGGGAAATCGTCGGAATTGATCGTCCAAATTTTTCAGAAACAGCAGAAGGCTGGACAGGATAGCCTTGTGACCCGCGTTCGCGCCGAACATGTGGCCAAGATTCGCGCCCAGTTTCCGGACTCGCACTACAACGAGGTCGCGCGAACAATCCGGCTGCGGCACTCTTCGACGATTGCAGAAACCCAGGGGGGCCCTGTCTTTGTGGTCACTGCCGGCAGCAGTGATCGAGCTGTCGCGGAAGAGGCCATGGAAACTCTGTTGTGGATGCGAGTGAATTGTGAACTGATTCAGGATGTCGGCGTCGCGGGGCCTCACAGACTGCAGAAGCATGTCGCTCGGCTGCAGACGGCGACAGCGATCGTTTGCGTGGCCGGAATGGAAGCCGCACTTCCATCCGTGGTCGGCGGATATGTCGGTTGTCCTGTGATCGGAGTCCCCACATCTGTGGGTTATGGAGCGTCGTTGCAGGGGATCACGGCCATGCTTTCGATGCTGACCTGCTGTGCTTCCAACGTCGTTTGCGTAAACATCGACGCGGGATTCAAAGGCGGCTACGTCGCTGGACTCATTGCAACCCGATCAAAGATGTAACATGTTGCGTGCGTTCAATTCTGTTTTCGCCGCTGAGCCAGAAGCCAGTCATAGAATTCAAAATTGTTGTAGGTTTCCGTCCACGAGTCGTGTCCGGCTTCGGAATCGATCGTCAACTTTGGGCTCCCACCTTTTTCAATCATGGCGTCGATAGTTGTCTGAGTCCGCGCCACGGGAACTCCTGCGTCTTTGGCGCCGTGAAATGCCCATGTCGGGAGGTGCAGAAGTCGGCGAGCCCAATGCTGTTCTCCTCCACCGCAAATGGGAGCGATGGCTGCAAAGCGCGAAGGACTGAAGGCGGCCAGTTCCCAGGTTCCAAATGCTCCCGTGCTGCCAGGCCCTGGGCAATGGCTGGCCCTGAACCATCTGATCGAATCAATGACGTGCCTGGAAAGCCAAATCGAGTGGCCATGACCAATCGTCTGGACCGTGCTCCAAACCTCGAATCAAATGCCGTGATCTACGCCTTTCTTGAGCACTTCCTGAAGTGATTCTTCTGCCAGGGTGGAGGATGTGGCGGGCAGGCGCTGGAAATGAGCCAGACTCGGTCGCAGGACGCAGCTATTTCTATAAGTGAATCCTGACTGAACAGTCGGTGCAGCTTGCAAGCGCATGTTCGTGCGTTTACGCTCAGGAGGCATGGGATTGAGAGTTCCTGTTTGTTTCTCAGCCAGCACCAGCTCCCTGTTCTGACGTCCCTGGAAAGGGCCGGAGAATCGTCATGCCGAAATGTTTCTTCAATGTTCGTGTCCGTTCCCTTGCCTGCAGAACGATGCTGCCCGGATTGATTCTGTTCACGGCGGGATGCGGCGGAGGAGACGAATCTGCGGAGACTCCGGCAGCTACGACGGCGGACGCAGCGACGGCGGCGCCAGCGGATGGCGGTGCGATGGCTCCCGGGATGGCTGGGATGCCAGGCGCGATGCCACCTGCCGATGGCGGAGCGATGCCCGTTGCCGCGACTCCTGGTATGCCCGGTATGCCCGGTATGCCCGGTATGCCCGGGATGCCCGATATGCCCGGTATGCCGCCAGGCAACACGGGGGCTCCTGCTGACATGAGCGGTGGCGGTGCTGGTTACACGGGAGCACCCGGCGGTGCAGCTGCTGGGTATGCCGGCGCCGAAGGTTATGGGGCAGGCGGTGCACCACAGACGCCAGCCCGTCCGGCAGAGTTTTCGGCGTGGGTTGAAAAAGATTACCTGGATGCACTGCGTGAAAAGGACCCGCGAGTTCTTGAAGCGATCGACAGCAAAGTCAAAGCGTCGCCTGGCGATGCGGGAGTGGCCACATTTCTGACGGGACTGCTGACTCAGCTCGCGGTGATTAAAGACGCGGTCCCGGCGCAAAATGGAGCGATGCCGGGTTACAACGGAGCAGCTGCGGGGTATGCGCCACCCGGCGGCTATCCTGCGCCAGGCTCCTCAGCCATGCCCGCCGGTTCGCCAGGCGTTTCTCCTCAGCTGAGTATGCCGCAATCTCCATCACCAGCTGGCGGCAGTTCGCCACAAGGTCCCGCAAATCCCGGTGCGATGCCTGCGACTCCTCCGACGCAAAGCTCGGTTCCTGGAAATCGCGCCACAAATCTTGCAGTTGATTCGCTGGCTCTGATGTTTGTCGAATCGGCAACCGCTTATCTTCAGAATCCTGCCGTCGGAGCCATTGCAGGCAGAGATATTGCGGGCGGTGCGGCAATGGCCGGTGCCGCTGCAGGCGCACAATATGTTCCTCCGGCAGCTGCCCCGGGAATGGATCCCTCGGGTGGGGCCATGCCCGGATATCCCGGCGGCCAGTTTCCGGGTGGCTATCCAAACGGAGCCAGTCCCGGCGGTGGGCAGCCTGGCGTTCTGGATATGAAGCAGGTTGTCGAACGGATCATCAATGGTTTGATCGAGAACGGATCCAACGAAGCATGGGGAGCCTTGTACGGCATTACGGCGCAGACGGTCAAAACTCCCTTGCCTCCCGCTGAAGCGACTGAGCTTGTGATTCACGGGCTTTACAGTCACATCGATAAAAATCCGACGATCATCGAGCCGGTTCTGCTGGCCCTTCTGGATGGAACTGCTCAGGTTCCTCCTGACAGCCGTGCGGCGGCTTTGCGAGTGACGGCCGATGTTTCCGGGGCTGCTGCCGATCGCCTGCTGGGAATTGATCCACCTGGTCCGCCGAAACCTGGTGGAATGGGCGGAGCGAGCATGCCGATGCCGGGCGGAGCGGAAGGCGGAGCTTCTGATCCGGCTGGAGGCGGTTATCCGGGGATGCCCGGAGCGATGGGACCAGGCGGAGCTTCTCCAAAGCCGGGTCCCACGGGGCCTCCTTTGCCGGAAGCTGCGCTGATTCACTCGGCCAGGTTTCTTTGGGGACCGAAGTTTACAGCGGCGCTCGTCAAGCAACTGGATGCGGCGGCGGATCTTGGCCGGGGCAACGATGTCGCTGGCGGAGGAAACCTGGTTCAGATTGCCGCTTCTGTCCCGAACAGCAAAGTGCGAGACGCTGTGGGTGGATTGTTTCTGAAGTGTCATTCCACGGGAGCAACGGCGTTAAGTTCCGACGGATTCTTCTCCCGCGACGTTCATGATCCTGGAATGCTGGTGGTTCTGAAGTCATTGCCGCGCCCCAAAGTGACTCGGGCCTCAGCACAACAGGCAGTCACCCCGGACAGCTGGACGATGGCCACCCAGGATCTGGTTCTTGCACTGCGAGACCGGCTGCGAGAAATGGCGTCGAAACCTGGCAAGCTGAAACCAACGGCCGAATCGTTTCCGGTGCGGCTCCACAAGAATGCAGTCCCTGAGTTTTCTGGGATGCTGAGTCTGCCCGGTCCGATGGGCGGCGCCATGAACGAGTCGGCTCCTTCAGTGCTGAATGTGTATTATCTAAGGACGTCATTTACACCGCAGCGTCCGAAGGATCAGGAAGATCTGGCTGATCATTATGAATCACGTGCAAGTGGCCAGCGTCGCGCCGATCAGGCGCGCGGCATCCTTTGGATTGATGGTGTGAAGAACACGCAATCCGGCGCTCGACGGACCATGGATGTCATCATTCAGGCCGCATCGGCAGGTGGTCAGGCGGGGATCATCAGCGGAGCAGGTGCCGGAGCAGGTGCGGGTGCGGGTGCGGGTGAAGGATTTGGTGCTGTCGCTGGCGGAGGAGCAGGAGCTGTGGGCGGAAGCGGGTCGTTTACTATTGAAATTATCGTCGTGGATTCACCAGAACCCAAGGGGGCAGCGAGTGCGTCTGAGCCGACCGAAAAAAATGGAAAAGAAACAGGATCGCCGGCAAAAGGTAGCTGAGATCGACTGCTGAAGAAGATTTATTTCAGGATTTTGGGTGATTTTGGGGGCTCGAACAGGATTTTCGTGCAGAAAACTGGCAAACCGGTGGTTGAGAACCTTACGTTTTGTCGATACACTCCGCAACTTTCCGGGACAGACCGTTGTCGGTGCCCGTTGCGAAATTAAGCTTACAATGTTGCATTCGAGGCAAGGATTTGTCTCGAGGCGTTTTTTGAATTCAGAGTGCGATTGGAGCGTTGACGTGTCAATTGACAAGACCCTAAGGACTCGACTTGGCCTTTCTCGATCTCGCAACGTGCTGACTCGCGGCGAACGAATTGCCCAGTTGATTGAAGAAGACCGCTTTGCCGTCGGACGAAGCCCGTTCGGACTGCCAAAGGTACGAGTCCAGAAGGCCATGACGGGAAAGAAGAAGAAGAAGACCCCAGAAGAAACGGCCGCTGCTGCTGCCGCAACTCCTGCTAAGGGTGCTGCCAAGGGCAAGAAGTAAGTAGATTTGTCCACAATTGGTGGCCTGAAACGAAAAAAGGCATTCCCGAGCTCTGTGCTGGGAAATGCCTTTTTTCTTTAGAACGCCTAACAAAACTGGGACTGGCTCCCGTATCTTGCAAAAAATGCTCAGCAAAAATGAAGCAGGGAGGGTGCCTGTCCCACTTTTGTTAGAGCCTCCTGGAGGAGATTCCCTCGTCGCCGCAATTTCCTCCCGTTCTTTCGGACTTGCTGTTCAGGAATCTCCCGCGGAAGCAAGGTCGTCAGCTTTCGGAGTTTATCCCTCCTGCCATAACCGTGTACGATGCTCGCGGCATGAAGACTGTTTCGTGAACTCGTCTATGTAAAAAACTGATCGCCTGATGCCCGCTATTCCGCTGACATATCGCCTTCGAGCTCTGGCTGGCGGTCCACTTCGTGGCCGAATGCGGCGCGCGAGAAGCCTGTTTCTGGCGGCAGCGAAAAAGGATTGTCGCGATGCTCAGCGATCAGTCCTGAAGGATCTTCTTCGGCTGAATCAGGAAAGTGCGTTCTCGCGTGACTTCAGGCTGTCAGCCAGCATGACACTGGAGCAGTTTCGCACCAGCATTCCGGTCTCTGATTATGAGGTTGTCCGGCCTTACGTTCAGCGAGTCGCCGTCGGAGAACATTCCGCACTGCTGGGAGCCGGCAATCGGCTGATGATGTTTGCAGTGACCAGTGGAACCACGGCCGAGTCTAAACTGATCCCAGTCACTGAACGATTTCTGCAGGACTATCGCAGCGGCTGGCAGATGTGGGGCATCGGAACGTATTCTGAACACGCGCTGCTGCAAAAGTTGAACATCGTCCAGATTTCCAGCAGTCATCGAAAGTTTGAAACCGCCGCAAAAACACCGTGCGGCAACATCAGTGGTCTCGTGGCGGCCATGCAGAATCCTATCGTCCGCACGTTGTACACCGTGCCGTCGGCCGTCGCCGAAATTCAGGACCCAGAGGCCAAGCGTTATGCCATTATGCGACTGGCTCTGGCCGATCCTTATGTGGGCATGCTGATCACGGCAAATCCCAGTACTCTGCTGCAGATGGTGGACTGCGCTGCAGTGCACTGTGAAAGTCTGATTCGTGATATTCACGACGGACGATTCAATGGCGGTGAGTTGCCGCTCGAAGTGCGAACTTCCCTTTCGCGATCGTTGAAGAAATCGCCAGCCCGAGCGCGGCAGCTGGAAAATATCGTCCGGGAACATGGGCACCTGCGTCCTCGATCTGTGTGGCCGATGCTTGGAATTCTGGGTGTCTGGTGTGGCGGCAGCGCGGCCGCCTATATTCCGCGGCTGAGAGAACTGTTTGACAACATTCCGATCCGCGATCATGGTTTGCATGCCAGCGAAGGTCGCATGACACTGCCGCTGGAAGACAACAATCCGGCGGGCGTACTTGAAATTCAGACTCACTATTTTGAATTCATTCCTGCCCGGGAAGCTGAATCAAAAAATCCCGTTGTGCTGGAGGCTCATGAGCTGGCTGAAGGCGAAGACTACTTCATTCTGTTGACCACCAGTTCGGGACTTTACCGTTACAACATTCGTGATGTTGTGCGTTGCGTGGGCTACTATGGTGCCAGTCCGCTGCTGGAATTTCGCCACAAAGGCGCGCACACTTCCAGCATCACGGGAGAGAAGATTGCCGAATCGCAGGTCGTGGAATCTGTTCGAGCCGCGTCGCTGGCCACGGGCATTCATCCTCGAATTTATACGCTCACGCCGAACTGGGGCGAGCCGCCAGGTTACACGCTGTTTATGGGAGCCGGCGATGCACATCACAAAGACCTAGCCCAAGTGATCAACGGCGCGGGCGATCTTGAAAATTCAGCCGAGAATCAGTCACAGCAATTGCAATTTGCAACATGGCTGGATGAGGATCTTTGTCGGCGAAATGTGGAATATGGCGAAAAACGCATGACCGGGCGTCTGCAGAAAATTGCCGTCGTTTCATTGCCAGAGAATGTCTGGAAAACGTTTGCCAGCCGCCGTCAGCTGCGGTCCGGCGGCAGCGCGGAACAATACAAACATCCCTGCCTAATGCCCGATCCGCAGTTTGAAAGCGCGTTTTTGAAAGCCTGCGGGCTACGTTGATTGCCAAAAGTTCCTGACCGGAAACCTTGCGGACCTTCCGCAGGCCAGGTAGATTTCAGGGAGTTCCGGAGATCTGCTCAGGATAGGGAAGCCGCGTGTCTTTCGACGTGGCAGAACAATTGGATTCAGGCAGGAAGCCAAAAGTATGACATCATCACACGGTCGCCGTATCCAGGGACGACGAGCCCTGGCGATTATGGCGTGGGCCACGCTGGTCGTTGTTGCCTTGCTGCTTTGGTATGGTCAGCACAATCGCATCGTTCGCATTCAGGCGTGGGAGCCTGCTGCGCTGCTGCTGTCTGCTTACGCCGCGTTTCTGGCTATTTTTGGATGGCTGTTGTTTTCACCCGGACGAAAATCCGCGGAGGAATCTCCGGCCCTGTTCTTTTCGGGCATGCTGACCCTGATTCCACCGTGTTTCATTGCCTACCATCTGATGCCGGTCGGTTCTCCGCTGAAACCGTGGCTAACAATTGGAGTATTCGTCTTTGGCATCATTGCCATTATGAGTCCCATTCCGGATGAGGTTTTTGCGGTGCCGCGGGATCGACGATCCTATCTTCAGCCGCTGACCAGTGCCTATTTATCAGATCTGGATGTGGATGCATTGCCGCTCAGTTTTGACGATCTCACGCCGAAAACAGCATTCTGGCTCAGTCGACCAACTCCGGAAGTGATGACAGCTGGAACTGGTGTTGCTCGAGATCCGTGGGAGGACCCGTTTTATGGGACGGGGCGGCAGATGAGTCGCATAGGTGTTTCGAAGTCGCGTCGCACGGAAGAGCCGTCGACATCGGAACGAAGAAAGCTGACCGAACGTTCTGTCGGTGATGAAGTGATTCAGGGTCTGCCGGCGGCGATGGGAACGGTTCAGCCTTCCTTCAGCAATCTGGTGCCGCCAAGATCTCCGGGCCGACCGGTTTCGGAGCCGGGCCGACAGGAATCAGATCTGCCGTCGCGGACTGATGTTTCACCTTCTGTTTCCAGAATCGAAATGCCTGCCGCAGCGTCGCGACGGATTCAGGAATCTGCGTTCCGGCCGCAGCCTGTTAGTCCGACAACGCCGCCACCTGTTCCACTGCCCGGTTCTTCGCGTCGTCCGCTGACCGAGCCTGGATCACGGCCGAACACCGTGGTCGGCTTTCAGACTCCAGGCTCTCAGGTACGCGCGGAATCTGCGCCATCAATTCCTTTGAGCCTGCCTCCGGTGGTTCTTCCCGTCGTCAGTTTGCCGCCTCTTGCACCGCTGCCCGTGTCAGTTCCAGCTCCGGTGGTTCCTGTGGAATCACGTCCGCTTGAATCACGTCCGCTTACTTTCGGAACTCACGCGGTCCCTGGTTCTCAGACGCTCAGCAATGCTCAATTGGCAGCCGGCATTTCGTCTCTCCCGGCCGCAGCCCCAAAAGTGCCGCTGGCTCCGCAACTTGCCACCAGCCTTCCGATGCCCGATTTATTTGGAACAACGGCGCGGCTGAACAAGCCGCCGTTGTATGATCCCGAAGCTGTTCCTTCGCAGTCGTCCTTGAAGAAGACGCCTGAGCCAGTCGTGGCCCCCTTGTCATCGTCTTCGTCGGTCGGCCGTCCCGCTGAGCTCTCTGTTCAGGAACTGGATCGAAAACTTCGGTCAGAAGAAGCAGCGGCGGCGAAACTTGAGGAAGACATCGAAGCCAGAGCGCGAGAGATCGCAGCATCACGCGAGATTAAGACAATCGCTGCGCCGGTTTCGGAAGTCGTCCGCAGCGTCCAGCAGACATCGAACGACATTTCTCTCGAACGTATTCGGGATGAGCATGGCGGCGAAATGATTGAAGGGACCATCAAGGTCTTCTTCGAAGTCGGCCAGAAGCGGGCTCACCTGCATGTTCCCTTCTCACCGCCGCTCGCCGGATTGCCCGAGGTGGAATGCGAACCTGCGGGCGATGATCAGCTGCGGTTGAAAGTGGCGGTTCGGCAGCCTTATGGAGTGCGAATTGAGGCGCGCCGTGCCGAGGCCGCTCATGCACTGAGGACCGAGATCAGTTTTGCGGCGGTTTATACTCCGACGTCCCCACGAGGCTGATGTCGTCTGAAGAGGGTTGATTTCTGCGGCAGGCAGCTTTACCCTCCCGGGCAATTCTTTCATTCTCAGGGCCCGCGAAGTTTCAGGAACCGTCATGGCATTTGAACTGGAGTTGCAAACCGCACTTGAGGCCGTCCGCCAGGCGGCCAAAGTTTGTCGATCCGTGCAGTCAGCGATCACTACGGAGTCGCTTGCCAAGAAGGACAATAGTCCCGTCACGGTAGCGGATTACGCTAGTCAGTCGCTGATCTGCCGAACTCTGCAACAGGTTTTTCCAGGCGATCCAGTGATCGGTGAAGAAGGAGCTGCTGAACTTCGGGTGCCGGAAGGGGCCGCTTTTTTGGAGCGTATCGTCAAAGAATGCAGCCTGGTGGGAGTGAAAGCCGAGCCCCAGGAATTCTGCGACTGGATTGATCGAGGAGGTGCGTCGGACTACAGCCCCCGATTCTGGACCCTGGATCCAATTGATGGGACGAAGGGATTCTTGCGAAAAGAGCAGTACGCTATCTCCCTGGCTTTGATTATCAACGGCACGATCGAAGTGGGTGTTTTGGGATGTCCCAACATGCCGGTCAATGGAACGTCCTCAGCCGTCGGAGTTCTGGCGTGGGCCGTGCGAGGCGAAGGTGCATGGATGCAGCCGCTCGATCAACCGGACGCAGCTCCGGTTCAGGTCCAGGTGACAACCACATCCGAGGCATCTGATCTGCTCTTTTGTGAGTCCGTGGAATCCGGACACAGCTCGCATGACTGGTCGGGCCTGATCGCAGCAGACTTGGCCATTCATAAAGAGCCCATCCGGATGGACAGCCAGTGCAAGTATCTGGCGGTGGCTCGTGGCGATGCGGATTTATACCTGAGACTTCCAACGCGTAAGGGTTACCAGGAAAAGATCTGGGACCATGCCGGCGGCGTCCTTGTGGTCCTTGAGGCTGGCGGAATGGTATCTGATATTACGGGAAAACCAGCAGACTTTAGTCGTGGATCCACAATGGCGATGAACGAGGGCATGGTCGTCACTAATGGAGTGGTTCACCCCAGAATAATTGAAGCAATTTTACGGCACGCCCCGTAACAGAGGTTCCTCCCGTAAGAAAATGACAACAGGTTCTGAAAACCGGCCAGAAAAATTCATTCGGAAGTAACGGTCGGGGCGAACTCTTAAGTATTGATTAAGCGACAGACGGGTTAGGCCACATCCATTCGTCTGTGGGTATCTCCCGCACAAACGTGAGAGACTATTCACTGTTTCAGTGTCGGAATGCCTTTCCTGACGAACACAGGTCAGGTTCTTCGAAGCCTCAGGCATCGCTTAACAATACTTATGTCGTTACTCGCTCAACCTAAGTAACCGGGTGGAAAATTGATGAGTGCGCTCAGGCTTCCACAGACTTGGCGGGAAACGCTTTCCTACAAATGCTATTTCTGCAGGAATGTTCTGTTGAAGGTGCCGGGTGAGAGCCTGTGGTTTTTGCTCATGTTGCTGGGATTTCGGCGGTTTTACTGCCCCCACTGCTTTCAAATCCGAATCCGTCCGTGTGGCTGGCTGCGTTTGGCCCTGGCCCCATTCTGGATGGTTTTGAACGTGCTTCGCGGTCGCTAATGGTTCCTGAAACAAGAGACGGTTCAGGATGGGGTTGGGACCAGCGTGGTGTGGCTACTCAAAGTCTGGCAACTCATGGGGTGTGACAAACGAATTCGCAGGCAAACCGCCAACGGGACGTATTGTGAGGCGGCCCCGTCGTCTCGGTCAACGAATGCAGCTCCACAGGGTGAGTGGCAGCGGCGGCGAGCGTTGCCTTTGATTCTTCCTGCCACACGACAAATGCAGCGGCGTAGTTTTCCTGAGCCGCCTTCAACTGGTCATTCAGACTGGCGACTTGCGAATCGTAAGTCGCCTTCTGTTCGGCATAGGCTGCCACTTCCTGTTCGGACTTCGGCACCGCGACCGTGTTTTCGTCGCCGTCATTGAACACGGAAAACAGCTGATAGTATTCACGCTGAGTGATGGCGTCGTACTTGTGAGCATGGCAGCGTGCGCAGCCAACGGTCAGTCCCAGCCAGACAGTGCCGGTCGTCTCCGTGCGATCAAAGCAGGCCTCAACACGGAACTGTTCCTGGTCGGTACCGCCTTCGGTATTTGTCAGCGTCTGGCGATGAAAAGCGGTCGCCAGCTTTTTGCATCGGAGAAGCATCCGGCAGCAGATCACCGGCAAGCTGTTCACCGGTAAACTGTTCAACGGTAAGCTGTTCAACGGCAAGCTGTTCAACGGTAAACTGGTCGAAAGGCATGTCGGCGTTGATCGCGTCGATCACCCAGTCACGCCAGCGGCTGGTAGACCCAATGCCTGTTGAGTTCGCTGGCTGCCGCAGGAGAATCGGGCCAGGTGCAACCCTGATCAATCCAGGCTCTAAGAATTCCGATCTGCGAGTCCGTCAGTCGGTCGCCTTCTGGAGGCATCACCTTGTCAGGGTCCGCGCCCGCGACAAAATGGATCAATTGACTCGACTCGCTTTTACCACGCACCACAATCTTGCCCAGGTCTCCACCCTGCAGCGCGAGGTCCCGACGATCAAGCCTCAAGCCAGACTCCTGCTTTTCAGTTCCGTGGCATGACCAGCAATGGTCGCGCAGCAGCGGCTGAACATCCTTAACAAAATCTACTAGCCCGTAAAAAGGGGCCGGTAAGTTCTGAGCCGGCAGCTTATCACCGTGGAAAACGTCAAGCAGACAACCAAAGGCGAGTATGCTGCAGCGAAGAAATCTGGCCACTACGTTCACTCGAAACCTACCGTCATACGGACGGCCACAGACGACTGTTGATCGGCCGTGCCGAGCAGGCGAACGGCGTTGATCTCGGTTGTTTTCTATTCGCGTTCTTTGAACTTGTCACCGAGATGAGAGTCCGGCGACTGATGGAAATCAAAATGCCGTGGGCAAAGAAATCCATGCGAAAACCATAACCAACAAACTTGGGTAACGCCAGAGCCAGCCGAAAACGCGGCGGCAGTGCGATTAGGGAGTTTGTGGCCATCTGCCACAGGCGTTCAGGCAAGAAAGAAATGCGAAGAGACACAACAAAAACACGCACTTTATGGCACCTTTCAGTCCGTTAACGAAGAATTTACATTGAATTTGAAAAGGTCCACTTCGTTCTTGATGGTGAAGTCGGTAGGATTCCCGAGCTTTTCGGCCGTCTTTTTCGCGGAATCTGGTGGTGTCGATGCTCGACGCCCTCCGCGGTGACCTGCTGCTGACGGTCGTATTCCCAGGGTTATCTTTCATGTCTGTCGTTGAGTTTCCGTCCGTAATAGACAGCAATGGCGTTCTCCGTCGAACCGACATTCGCAATATTGCCATCATCGCCCACGTTGACCACGGGAAAACATCTCTCGTGGACTGCCTGATCAGACAGAGCGGGATGTTCCGTGAGAATCAGCAGATGGGCACCTGCATTCTGGACTCCAATGACCTGGAGCGTGAACGCGGTATTACCATTCTGGCCAAGAACATCGCCATGATGTGGAATGGCGTTCGAATCAACATCATCGACACGCCGGGCCACGCCGACTTCGGTGGGGAAGTGGAACGCGTTCTGAAGATGGCCGACGGAGCACTGCTCGTCGTCGACGCCTTCGAAGGGCCTCGCCCACAGACTCGCTTCGTTCTTCAGAAAGCTCTGGAGTCTGGTCTTTCCTTGATGGTCGTTATCAACAAGATCGACCGTCAGGACTGCCGTCCGGATGAAGTCCTGTCGCAGACCTTCGACCTGCTCGTGGAACTGGGCGCGGACGACAAGACACTGGACTTCCCGTACATTTACACCAGTGCTCGTGAAGGTTACGCCACGCATGATCCAGCGAATAAAGGCGGCGACGTTCAGCCTCTGCTCGAACTGGTGCTCGAAAAAATTCCGGGCCCGGTCGTTCGCCCGGACGATCCACTTCAGCTGATGGTGACATCACTGGAATGGTCTCGTTACGTTGGCCGTATCGCCACAGGCCGCATCGCAGCCGGTCGTATCAAATCTGGCCAGCAGATCGCACTCATGCGTTCTGATGGCTCCAAGACAATGGCGAAGATCGACAAGGTGCAATTGTTCGACAATCTTGGGCGATCTGATTCTGACGAAGCACAGGCCGGCGACATCGTGGCCGTTACGGGTCTGCCCGATCCGGAAATTGGTGACACGATCGCCGATCCTATGAATCCAGTCGCCCTCGAACGGATCGCGGTTGACGAACCAACACTGTCCATGAAGTTTACGATTAACAACTCACCGCTGGCCGGTCAGCATGGCAAGTTCGTCACCAGCCGAAATCTTCGTGATCGACTTTACCGTGAACTGCAGTCCAACGTGGCTCTGCGCGTTGAAGAAACGGAAGACAAAGAATCGTTCAAGGTCTCAGGTCGTGGTGTTCTGCATCTTGCGGTTCTGATCGAAACGATGCGTCGCGAAGGTTATGAACTTTCCGTCGGCAAGCCGGAGGTTATTACCCGCGAAATCAACGG
>JBDNHX010000371.1:0-3669 GCA_041688565.1 Planctomycetaceae bacterium | reverse complement strand
CTGGCCGAATCCGGATTTGGAAAATTTCTGATCAGCGTGCCCATTCGTGCGGAATCGGGCGAAGCCGTCGGAAGTCTTCTGGTTGTGCTGGCCGCAGAGGAATCTGCAGCTGTCTCCACTGATCGCGTCCGGGACGTGGAACGTTTTCTGCGCGCCGGGGCCGGAGCCATGGTCGTCGAGATCGGGGTTCCCGAGGAAGACGTTCGGCATGTAACAGCCGGCATGACGGTCGACATTCAGCTGGAAGCCGTTCCTGAAGAAAAAGTTCAGGCAGTGATCCGTTCGGTTCATCCTCGTGCTGAACTCCTTGACGGAGAAAACGTGTTTATCGCAGAGGCCGATATTCCCAACAACAACGCCATCCTTAGACCCGGGATGCGCGGACTTGCCGACGTCAGCACCCGCCGTCATTCCCTGGGCTGGAATCTGTTCCATAAGCCGGCTGCTTGGTTGGCTGGGGTGGTAAAATGCGCGGCCTGCCTGATATTTCAACCGTCGAGCTGAGTCGCACGCGTCTCAAGCTGCGCGACGATCTGCTGTTTGTTCCGCAGCAGTATTCCGGAGAAACGTTTTATCATGTGGAAGTCAAAACCGCGGCCGAGTACTACCGGATCGGATACGCGGAATATGTCTTCGTTTCCCTGCTGAACGGTCGCACCAGCTTTGCGGAAGCACTGGCAGTTGCCTCACAGCAGCTGAAGGATAAGGCACTGAGTCAGACTCAGGCGATGTCCGTTTATTCGTGGCTGCTCGACAACGGGCTCGGCGCATTTTCTGATGCCGATACGTCGGCCTCAGGTGCATCGTCCGCGGTTCGCTCCACCAGCGAAGGTACATTCTGGAAGAAGTTCAACCCGTTGTGGATGAAGATTTCTCTTGGAAGTCCCGAGTCAGTTCTGCGATCACTGAATCCACTGGCCGGCTGGATCTTTAGCGGACCAGCGACAGTTGCCGGGCTGATGCTGATGGCCATTGCCGGCCTGATGCTGCGTTCGAACTGGGAACAGTTTTCGGCCGCCACTGCGAATGTAATCGCTCGTGACAACTGGCTGTGGCTGTTTGCAGCCTGGGCGGGTCTGAAGGTGTTTCATGAGCTGGCGCACGGGCTGGTGTGTTACCGTTATGGCGGCACGATTCGTGAAACCGGAGTCATCATCGCCTTTCTTGCTCCTCTTGCTTACGTCGACGCATCATCCAGCTGGTCATTTCGTTCGCGGTGGCACCGCATTCATACGGCTCTCGCCGGCGTTCATGCGGAATTGCTGATCGCGTCGCTCGCCATGATCGCGTGGACTCAGTGCGAATCGCCCGTTCTGCGACATCTGCTGCAGAACACAATCATGATGGCCAGCCTTTCAACATTGCTGTTCAATCTGAATCCCCTGATGAAGTTTGATGGCTACTATCTCCTGTCAGATCTGCTTGAGATCCCGAATCTCGCCAGTCAGGCCAACAGTGCTGTCTTAAGTCTGGCTCAGCGATTTCTGTTTGGACACACCGGCGGAACGCCAGCCATTGCCGGTCGCCAGCGCTGGCTGTTGCTGGCTTACGGCACTTCGGCCATGGTGTGGCGTCTGCTGGTCTCGCTTTCACTGCTGATTATGGCGTCGGTGCTGTTTCACGGAGGCGGTCTTGCACTTGCGGCCATCGGCGTCTGTGTCTGGTTTGGCCGACCACTATTGCGTTCACTGTCCGCCGTGGGACGACTTTGGCTGCAGCATCCGGAACGCCTGTTTCGCGCAAGTCTTGCCGGCGGAACATTGCTCGGACTGTTGCTCGCTGCGTTCTATACGCTGCCTTCCCCCGTTTTCACCACAGCGCCTGGCATTGTGGCTTTTACGCATGGCGAAGTCATCCGGCCGGCCGCTGCCGGATTTGTGGAAGCCGTCTACGTCTTGAATGGTCAGAATGTAAATGAAGGAGACCTGCTGGTCTCACTGCGCAACGACGATGTTCAGACACAATTTAATGATCTGGAAAAGCAAAGGGCTCAGGAAGAACTGCGATTGCAGACAGCATCGGGCGAACACAACTCCGGTGCATTGAATGTGTCGCAGGGAAATCTGGAATCGCTTTTGATGCAGCTTGCGGAGTGTCGCAAACAGCTGGAAGGGCTTCAGATCCGAGCCACTCGGTCGGGCCAGGTTCTTGGTCGCAATCTTCAGTCGCTGAACGGCACATTTGCGACGGCCGGAATGGAGTTGATGACGATTGGACGTGAACAGGAGAAAGAGTTTCAGATGTCGCTGGGTCAGCGCGATCTGTCTGTGGCAGCCAGTCTTGTCGGGCAGCCGGTCAGGCTTCGAATTGGAACACATCCGGCAGTGACGGGAACGTTGGTGCGAGTGAACCCGCGAGCAAGCCGAGTGATCCCTCATCCGGCTCTTGCGGCAACCAACGGCGGAGCGCTGGCTGTCTCTGAAAATCATGACGGCGCCAGTTCCGAAACTGATGATCGACTGCGCCTGACGGAACATCGCTTCACGGCAATCGTTAAGTTACCGACCGAACAGGCGGACAAATTCTTCTGTGGAGAACGCGGCACAGCGGCTCTTGGACTGCAGCAGGGTTCATTGGGAACTCATGTCTGGCGATCCGCGCACGACTGGTTCGCGAAGCAGCTGGCCGTTGTGGAATCGACGCAGTAGTGCAGCAAGTCGCTGAGCGATACCACGCCATCGGATGATCACGGAAAGCGTTTTTATCGGCAGCCAAACGCATTGGCAGAATCTGCCGCAGAACATCAGTCAGCCGACGAAACCGGAAATCGCGACAAAATGTGAGGTGAATCGGAGTTGCTATTCTGGGTGGAGCAGGGTAATGTCACTTATCCAGATTTTGGCCGAGACTTCCAATGCGAGTCCGCCGAAGCTGGGCGGTGTGAGCATTTGTGTTCTCGAAGACAGTCGTTGCTAATAAGTTCCGTCCGCCCTTGAGTTCTCCTGCAGCACCTCCAGTGCTCAAAGCTGTAAAAAAGCTTTGCTAAATTTGTGTTCTAACGGCTGCCGTTGTGGCAGCGATCAGGTGTTTTGGAAGCTGTAAAGCTCAAGGGTTATTGTGATGAGTAAGAACATTTTTGTGGGTAGCCTCGCATGGGGCACTACGTCTGAAGGCCTCGAGCGGGCTTTCGCGCAGTACGGCGTTGTGACTTCAGCCAAGGTTGTTAGTGACCGTGAAACTGGCCGATCCAAGGGATTCGGCTTCGTTGAAATGGAAAGCGGTGGCGATGAAGCCATCCGTGCTCTGAACGGTTCTGACCTCGACGGTCGCCAGATTGTCGTAAACGAGGCTCGTCCTCGTGAAGGCGGCAGCGGCGGTGGTGGTGGTCGAAGCGGCGGCGGTGGCGGCGGTGGTCGCGATCGTTACTAGGCCTAAACTTTTGGGCTTTATTAACAGTCTTCTCTCCTGATTCAGGACTGAGCTGTACAAAATAAAAGGGTGTTCAGTGCGAAAGTGCTGAACACCCTTTTTCTTTTGCTGGCTAGATCAAAAGTGATTTCTGATTCTGCTGCCAGCGGGCAGCCTAATGGCACTCGTATTGCGTTGATCTTGCTCATTCGAATCGCAGTGACCAAACGTTATCTGCCAGAGGCGGTTAATGCCGACGCACGAGCCACTGCATTGCGACGCTAAAACAATGTGCAGGTTCGGGCGGGCAATTGAACTGGG
>JBDNHX010000370.1:0-2204 GCA_041688565.1 Planctomycetaceae bacterium | reverse complement strand
TCAGCCGTCGCGTGTGGAGACGATCGGGATCGTCGATGCCACATTACAAATCAATTCCTGTTTTCGGCACTTAAGTTGCATGTCAGACCTGCTCAGTTTTCATGGTCTATTCAAAAACCATCAAGAAACAGGCACGGTAAAATTTTTCAGGGCTGATTTCGGAGACAGGGGCCAAGCAGAAAAAGAAATTTTTATGCGTGATTCCCGTTGTCTGGAAGTTCGTAAGCCGATAGTGTCCATGTGTTCGTGTTCCTTGAGAGCGATTGAATCCTTATCTTGAGAGATTTTTGAGTCCTTATTGGTTCCCGTCATTTTCAGGAGAAGTTTTATGCGAAGAGAAAAGCGTCGTCTCGGTTTTACATTGATTGAGCTATTGGTGGTGATCGCGATCATTGCGATTCTGATTGCACTGCTGTTGCCAGCGGTTCAGCAGGCGCGAGAAGCCGCTCGCCGCACACAGTGCAAGAACAACATGAAGCAGATCGGACTGGCTCTGCACAACTACGAGAGCACATCAAGCTGCTTTCCGCCAGGCTCGAACTTTTCGGTGGCGTGGGACCGGGTTCCAAACTGGCGTCTGCATATTTTCCCTTACTTGGAGCAGGCGAATCTCTACGCGAGAATGGACTTCAATCTTTCCTTTTCGGGCATCGTGGCCAATGTTAACCAGGCAGCGCTTGCGAACAACAAGATAGCGTCTTACATCTGCCCATCCAGCCCTTTGGACCCGAATGCAGACAGCTCAGTAGGAACGACCTACAACAACAATCAGCGAACTCAGATCCCAATGTATGTGGGTATCTCGGGAGCAACTCCGGACGTTGCGGCGCGAACTGTTGGTTCTGCCAGTAATTACGGTGGTTTCTATACCAATAACGGAATGCTACTTCACAATCAGCAGACTCGAATTCGCGACGCGGTTGACGGCACTTCCAACGTCATGATGGTTGCTGAGCAGTCAGGTCGCGTTGGTACGCGGGACATGCGTTCCGGATATTATGGTGGCTACACAGGGACCAATTTTCCTAATCCTGTTTCTGGAACGAATCCGAACGGTGCCGATTCCTGGAGTACCGGACTTACCGGCGTTCAGTACCGCATTAATTCTCCGACCATGGCTGCGGGTTCGGATAGTCCCTGGGATGCGAACACCGTAATTAACTCCTTCCACGTCGGTGGTATTCACGGACTGCTGGGTGATGGTTCGGTCCGCTTTGTTTCGGACAACGTCGACATGGGCATCCTTCGCAATCTTTGCTCACGCGAAGATGGCATTCCGCTTGGCGAATTCTGAGTGAGCCGGATCGGCTGATCATTTGACCAAATGACCGCAACGTGGCTCTGGCCTGCGTGCGGTCATTTGTGTTTTGTCACCGTAGTTATTTCTCATTGCTGCTTTTCGGGTGCATGTTCCTTTCATCACCTGCCGCCCGTTGCAGCTTTTCTGTTGTTCGAATCTTAAACTGACCCAAACGGAGAGGAAGAGCGTTTATGATTTCCTGTCGTCATCTGGTGCTGGTACTTGCTGTTGGTCTGGGCTGCTTTCAGGGCTGTTCTGAGACATCTACGATTCCGAAGACAATTGAAGTCGCGGGCTCCGTCACTCTCAACGGTAAGCCACTGACCGAAGGAACAATCAACTTTACTTCAGCGTCCACAGGCGATGCAGCCAATGCTTCACTGGGGACCGAAGGTAGATTCCTGTTCGCCAGTGGAGTTCTGCCAGGGACCTACCGTGTTACGATTAGTGCGCCAATGAACATGACTCCTCCGGCACCGGGTGTAACGCCTCCGGTGATCAAATTCGTCATTCCTGCGAAGTATATGGATCCAGCAGCGACTGATCTGAAAGCGACAGTCGCTGAGGGTGCCGATGAATTTAAATTTGACCTGAAGTCTTAGAGGCTCGATGCTTAATTGACTGCGGGCAATGCCGAAACGGAATCTGCAATCTCATCCAGAGTCACAAGCTTCGCTTTGCCGGCCGACTCTTTGACCATCGAACAGATCAGGTCAATTGAGCGGAACTCCGGATCGGTCGTCACCAGACAGCTCGGATGGGCCAGAAAGTCGAAGACTGCGTTATTCTCAATGGCCCAGGTGACGGACTGACGGATGGATTCCAGAAACCATTCCAGCTTCCAGCGGCCCGCGCGAAAAGCGCCGATATCGCTGATCGGATTCATCGGGATTTCGATCAGTCC
>JBDNHX010000369.1:0-18362 GCA_041688565.1 Planctomycetaceae bacterium | reverse complement strand
TCCGACCAGATCGGACCATTGCTGGAAGGCGACACGGCCGTGAGTCTCACCGAACAGAAGACTCGTCTGGAACAGCTGAAGAAAGACGCGGCGGCCATCATTATTCCGATGGCGCACGCGTTGACGGATGCTTCCGGGCGAGATGTGAAAATCTATCTGGCGGGCGATCCGAAGAAAAAGGGTGAGATCGCTCCTCGGGCGTTTCCGGCGATCTTCACATCGGGCGAACGTCGAGCCTTTGAGCCTGCGGGAAGTGGTCGGCGTGAATTGGCCGAGGCGATCGCATCGTCCGCCAATCCACTCACCGCGCGTGTGATGGCCAATCGCGTCTGGGCGGGGCATTTTGGAGTTGGTCTGGTTCGGACGCTGAGCAACTTTGGACAACTTGGCGAACGGCCCAGCCATCCGGAGCTTCTCGATTATCTGGCCGTCAGTCTGACGGAATCGGGCTGGTCGCTGAAGCAGCTGCATCGCCAAATATTGTTGTCCGCAACGTGGCAGCAAAACAGCACAGGCGACACGGCCAACCAGGAAATCGATCCGGAAAATAGGTATCTGTGGCGGATGAATCGACGACGTCTGGAAGTTGAACCATGGCGTGATGCCGTGCTTGCGGTTTCAGGACAACTGGACACCCACATCGGCGGTAGTTCGTCGGAACTGGACGGCAATCATCGGCGAAGGACTTTGTATGGTTACATCAGTCGGCACCGCCTGAATGACCTGTTGCGCCTGTTCGACTTTCCGGATCCGAATATCACAGCCGGCGAACGACCAGTCACCACGGTGCCTCTGCAGCAACTGTTTGTGCTGAACAGTGACTTCATGGTTGCCCAGGCAAAGGCCATGGCAGCTCGACTTTCAAAGGCAGCGGAATCTGATGTGGACCAAGTCCGTTTGTCATTTGTGTTGTTGTACGGACGCCAGCCAACCGTTGACGAACAGAGTGCGGCCGTCGAATTTTTAGACTCCGCGGCCGGAGAAACCGGCGACACATTGTCGCCCCTGGAACAATACTGTCTGGCCATGTTGGGAACGAACGAATTTGCGTACGTGGATTAATCCTCTGGATAGACGATGACTGAATTTTTTGTGGTCTGTCGGTCGATGGGAAACTGTTTGAACGTCGGGCGGTAATGATGTTTGCATTTTGGTACGAACAGAAACACTGGCTGCACAGTAAGCAGACATGCACAGAGAGTTGAACATGATTCGTTTAACGGCGAGCTGCAGGCGCAGGCGAAATCGGTTAACTGACGCCTGCGGCTTGCCGTTAAACGATTAAATCAACAACCCGCTCGTGGCTGACGGTTAAACAACCAGAATTATTCACGGGTAGTGACAGGATGGTCGCGATCACTCGAGGCCTGAACAAAACGATTATTCGACAGGTGATCTTTATGCTGAATCAATCCCCATTCTGCGGTCCGAGTTTCTCATCGCGCCGAGACATGCTGACTCGCACAGCCGCTGGATTCGGTATGCTGGGCCTCGCGGGAGTTTGCGCGGCAGAGCAGCAGGCGAGCGATCCCCTGATTCCCCGGCCGTCCCACTTTCCGGCTCGTGCCAAACATGTGATCTTTCTGTTCATGAACGGCGGGCCATCTCATGTGGATACGTTTGACCCGAAGCCGGAACTGAAGGCACAGGCCGGCAAGCCCGGTCCTGGCGGAAATTTCATGCCGTCGCCCTTTGCGTTCAAGCCGATGGGCCAGAGCGGAATTGAAGTCAGTGAACTCTTTCCGCATGTGGGAGAATGCATCGATGATATCTGCGTGGTTCGATCGATGTACACGAGCACGCCGAATCATGAGCCCGGTCTGTTCATGATGAACTCGGGCCATCAGCAGCCGATTCGGCCCTCCCTGGGATCGTGGCTGACTTATGGGCTGGGCACGGAGAATCAGAATCTGCCTGGCTTTGTGGTGCTGTGTCCTGGCAAGCCGGTCGTAGGTCCGGCACTGTGGTCGAACAGCTTTCTTCCGGGCATCTTTCAGGGGACTCATGTCAACAACGCCACGATTGATCCGGCGAAGGTGATCGGCCATCTGAAGAACACAGCCGTGACAAGTTCCTCGCAGCGGCGACTGCTGGATCTGATGCAGCAGATGAATCAGAAACACCTGGAACAGCGGGCTCTGGATACTCAACTGGAAGCAAGAATTCAGTCGCTGGAGATTGCTTACCGGATGCAGTCGGAAGCTCAGGAAGCCTTCGATATCAGCCGAGAAACAGAGACGACTCGCAAGGGATACGGAAGCGGCGAATTTGCGGACGGCTGCCTGATCGCTCGTCGGCTTGTGGAACGCGGTGTCCGGATGGTGCAGGTGTTCTACGGCAGCGGGCAGCCCTGGGACGCGCATGGCGACATCATGGATCACAAACGCGACGCACTGAAAAGTGATCAGCCGATTGCTGCGCTGATTCACGATCTGAAGTCACGCGGTCTATTCGATGAAACGCTGATTGTCTGGGGCGGTGAGTTCGGCCGAACGCCAACCGCACAGGGTGATAAAGGCCGCAACCATCACGCTACAGGATTCAGCATGTGGCTCGCCGGCGGTGGCATCAAAGGCGGCATGACGTACGGAGCGACCGATGAGCTTGGTATCAAGGCGATTGAGAATCGAATGAGCGTCCATGATCTGCATGCCACGATTCTGCATCTCATGGGACTGAACCACGAAGAACTAACATTCCGCTACTCAGGCCGCGACTTCCGACTGACGGATGTGTTTGGCAATGTGGCTCACGAGATCATTGCGTGAGGTCGGGACTCTGAGATCAAAAGTCGTAGTTTTCACCATCCGTGATCAGCATTCTGACGGAGCCCCGCAGGTCCATCAGGAAGCAGCGGATGTTGAGATTCCATAGTTCCCGATCTCCGCCCTGATCACGACGCATGTCACAGTGGCGAAGAATTTCATCCCGGAGAATTCCCGCGTGCTTGCGGTGAACTTCCTCTTCGGCCAGCTGGCCTTCCGTCGAATCGGGAAAGTCGGCTTCGGGACCCAGAAAATGCGTGTAGGCTCCGCAGTTTCGATGTTCCATGATATAGACATCGTGGATGTCATGAAGCTGCACGGCAATGTCGAGATGCTGAAAGAAAACGTCTCGCCACGGGGCATGTGTCGGCTGCATGACACCAAGAGCCGAGCCCGCGAAGACCAGCTGATCGTATCGGTTGGCCAGATTATCGCCTTCCATAAAATTGCACAGATCGTCAATCAGGCGAAGGTCCATGCAGCTGAGCATCAGGACGTTTTTTCGCGGGGCCGGATAGGGGCGACGCTCGGCCGCTCGGCGATGAATTTCCATGGCAAACTACCTCAGCAAAACGCAACAAAACAGTTCGTGGGGCCGGGCTGACGCAGCCTTGTGCCCGGCACCCGGTGACTCTTAACAGGTTAACGCCCGAGCAGTCAGCGAAGGATGAGCGTTTGCACGGCAAATTACGGGTTTTCGACCGTCGACAGGAACTGTATGTTTACTGTTTGAGCGACCGGACCGGTCGATTTTGTTTTTTTGGACAGCCTCAAGGCAAAAAATGCTATAGTCTCCGCGTTCCACTGGAGCAGGAGAAATCCTGTTTCGCCAGTCTGTGATGTTCTTTCAGGAGCCTTTCAATGGTCTGCCATCACCTCAAGGAGCTTTACGAGCTCTGCGAAACTCATCATCTGCGAAACTCATCATCTGCGAATGGCAGGATCAGATCTGATCCGCATCGTCTGCAAAACATGCAACGAACATGAAGTTTGTCCGTCAATGCTGATGGATGAATACGATGCCCGATACAAGTCCGAAATCGAAGTGCCTCTGACAATTTCACCATCGGTTCCTCCAAAGCCAACCGGAATGTAAGCAACCGTGCATAAGTTTCCTCGTTCAACGGCAAGCCGAAGGCGTTGGTTTTCTGTTAATTTGCCTACGCCTCCGGCTCGCCGTTAAACGAATTATGCCCGATAACTTGGGGGTGGGTGCTTAATGGATCTCCCGCTGTTTTCTTCGCAGTCACCATCAGGCCAGAATATGTTCGAAGAGATGCATTTCATGATGGGGCAATACAAAGCCCCGATACCCGACGACCGCCTGTATTCGCCGCGACATCTGTGGCTCAAGGAATCCGGGCCCGGACGTTACCGCGTTGGGTTTACGGCGTACTCCGTGCGACTGCTGCAGGACGTATATTTTCTGGAATGGTCAATTGATCCCGAAACCCTGGTGCGCGATAAACAGGAAATCGGGGAGATCGAAAGTGCCAAAGCGGTGTCGTCAATGTTTCCCCCATTTGCTGGGAAAGTGCTAAGCTTCAACGCACAACTGCTGAACGATCCTTCAGGTATCAACGCCGACAACTACGGATCCGGCTGGCTTTATGAGTTTGAAACAACAAGCCCACCGCTTTCTGCAGCCGGATATGTTGAGTTTTTGAAGTCCGCCTGGGATGATGCGCAACGCACAATCAAGGGCCAGGTTAACGAATCGTAAGTTACGGGGAACACATGGCAGGCAGCAAAGTCACCGTCGTCATCAGCCAGGCTCAGGGACGCAATCCGATCCGACGTCAGCTTGAAGAGGACATTGCCACTTCCTTGATCGCCGAACCGGGTGTGGATGTTTCCCTGGTGCCGCATCTGTATGACATGTCGAACGAACATACCGGCATGTTGTTTCTGCGTTCGGTCCCCGGCAATTTGATTCTGCTCAGCTGGCTGTACGAACGCGCAACACGCTGGACTCTGGATCGAGCCGGCATCCGCGGAAAAGAAGGCCTGTCGCTACTGAAAGCGGCTGAGGACGACGAGGACTTCGACGACGACGAAGAAAAGGACGATCGAACCTACAAGGGGATCGGCAGTGTGAATGTGCCGAACCGGCGAATCTACAGCATCGACCTGCGAGCCGCTGACAATGCCGAAGCGTTTCTCCGCGAAATCCGCCGGATCTCCGAAGAGAACTCAGTCCAGACCGTGGATCTCATGAGCTGGATCGGGGGTTCGCCAAAGCCTGAACAGCTGCAGCGGTATCTGGAACCGGAACGCCTTCTGGAAGCTCGACGAGCGCTGGACAGTGGTTCTGCTACACACGTCGACAAAGCCATTCTGCCTGAAGACACCGGTCGTCGCTGGTATCCGGTCATTGACTACAGTCGCTGTACCAACTGCATGGAGTGCATCGATTTCTGTCTGTTCGGCGTCTATGGCGTTGACGCCCTGGACCGGATTCTGGTGGAGGAGCAGGACAACTGTAAAAAAGGCTGCCCGGCCTGCAGTCGCGTGTGCCCCGAAAATGCGATCATCTTTCCTCAGCACAAGCAGCCCGCCATCGCCGGAGCCGCTGGCGAAGTCAGCGGCCTGAAGATCGATCTGACCAAGCTGTTCGGCGGTGACACGGGTGAATCGGCCGTGGAGATGGCCATCAAGGAACGCGACCGCGAACTTATTCTGGATGGCCGCGAAGCTGTCGGCATGTCTGTCGGAATCAAACAGAAAGTCCGCGAAGAAATCGATCAGCTGATTGCGGATCTCGACGCCCTGGAATTTTAACCGGCGGGCTCAGCGGGCAATTTAATGCAGCGAGTTTGACAGCCGCACGCGGCGAGCGGTTTGTTGATTTAGTCGTTCAGTGTCTGTTCGTTGCCTTTCGCTCCGCGAAAGAACGCTACTTTCACGGAGCGAAAGGCGACAATGATTGATCGAACGAGACTTAACACCCATCAGCTTGGGGACGTCATCAGTTCGCGAATCGGACGAGCTTCCTCGGGCAGAATTCGAACGGGACGGTCGGCCTGATCGCGAACGTACAAAGTGCTGTCGATACCCATATTGTGATAAACAGTCGCCAGCACGTCGCGATAGTGAATCGGTCGGTCAGCGGCATACGCCGCCGTTTTGTCTGTGGAACCAATCACCTGTCCGACCGGCATTCCCCCACCCGCAAACAGTGCTGCCTGAACCGGAGCCCAGTGATCACGTCCGGCATTGGGGTTGATCTTTGGCGTGCGACCAAATTCGCCCCAGACAACAACGCTCACGTCTTCATCCAGGCCGCGAGCATAAATGTCTTCCACAAGCGCCGAGATCCCCGTGTCGAAGGTGGGCAGATGCTGTCGCAGATGGCCGAAGTTATTTCCGTGCGTGTCCCAGAAGCCGTAGGCGACAGTCACGACGCGAACGCCGGCTTCGACAAGGCGGCGAGCCACCAGCAGCTGATCATTCCAGGTCGGTGCTCCGTCGCCCAGATGTTTTGCGGAACCGCGGCCGTAGCGAGCCAGAACGGTGGCATCTTCGTTTTCGACATTCATCGCATCCACGAGACGCGACGAAGTCAGAACATCAAACGCACGTCGATAGCTTTCGTCCATGTTGTCCAGGCTGCGAGCATCCACGTGGCGACGGAAGGAATCCAGTTGGCCCAGCAGCGAACGGCGTTCAGCAAACTGCTGACCTTCGACATATCTCAAACGCATGCTGGCCAGGTCTTCGCCGTCAGCCCGCACCTGATTGTAAGTGCTGCCCAGATATCCGGCCCCGGTGCTGTTGTAGGGCCTATGCTGCATGGTCGGAAACAGATCGACAAACGGCGGAGTCACAGGATTGGTCGGACCTTCGATCCGCGACACGATGGAGCCAAAATTCGGAATGCCATCGCGCTGGACTTCGCCCATCGTGAAGCCCGTCAGACTCTGAAAGCTGGAATGTTCATCGCGTTGACCAACAATTGAACGTACGATAGCGCAACGGTCAGCGACCATCGACAGTCTGGGAAGCAGCTCGCAAAACTCAACGCCAGGCACCGTCGTCGCAACAGGTTTGAATTCTCCGCGAACTTCTGCCGGAGCTTCGGGCTTCAGATCAAAGGTGTCCTGGTGCGGCATCCCGCCGGACAGGTACACCATGATGACCGACTTGTGCCGCTTGCCGGGATTCGCCGCGTCCGATGCCAGCACATCCGCCAGAGTCAAGCCGCCAACCGCGAGCCCTCCCACCTGCATCATGGATCTGCGCGAAATGCCATCACAGAAACGACGAGATTTGCCAAAGAGGTTCCACATGGACGGGTCTCTCTACGAGGTTGCAAAGCGGCGAGATATCGGCGGGCGGCAATGCCGTTAAGGATTTTTGTACCCGGATTCGTGAGAATGCGGGCATTCGTCATGAATGCTATTCCGAAGTCTCACGACTTCGGCTGCGAAAAACTGCCTTTTTTTTTAAAAAACATCTTAACGGCGTTGGGCGGGCGGCTGGCTCGATGACCCAGGAAAAAAAGAGTCCGGAGGCACGGGTTCAAAAACGGAATACTGAACTATTATGATAGTCGCTCGGGAATTCGACTGTCAGCATTGATTTCCTCCTTCAGACTAGATGAAACCGAAATCGGCTTCGAATTTTAAGCACGGCCATCACCCTGACGGGGCATTCGAACGTCCTTCTGTGGCTTGAGAAATAGTCCGGCGGCTGCGTCTTAACGCCCAATTTCCCAACTTTTTCGGCGACCAGTGCCGTGGAATCCCGGCATCGTCCGTTCGTCGCCGTCTGCCTCTACAATCGGCAAAAACGGGAATTGGAGAATCTGCAGCCAGCGTTCTCCAGTGTGTTGCATTTTGACAGCTTCCCCTTACGACCTGCCTTCTTTTCATGGGGTATGAAAACCATCAGGTTGCAATATCGCGTCAGCATTTTCCACCTTGCGTCTCTGGCACAATCGCTCCAACTGGAACATTCGGGCGATCTTTTCCAGAAGTCATTGTCGGATGTGAATGACAACGGCGGCTTAACCTCAGCAACCTGGCGGAGAACACTATGTCGGTGACCATGAGACAGGCCTCACGCAGTCCATTCGGAATGAACATTCCGGTGTTCGTGCCCCTCTACAACCAGTTCGAACAGTGGCAGATCACGTCGGACGGTGAGACCGTTTGCGGTCGCGCTGAACAGAGCGATTTGCGACTGGATCTGGAAAGCATTGCAGAACGCCACTGCCGACTTGTCTTCAAGGCAGGAGCACTCACTGTACACCGGATGGATGGGCGCTTGTGGGTGAACGATCTTCCGGTGAGCAGCCACTCTGCGCTGGTACCCGGCGACGTTCTGAGCGTCGGTCCAGTTTCCTTCCAGATCGACACCGCCAGCCGCCCGGCGTCTACATTAAACACGCCGAGCCACACAAGAAATGCGTTGTCATCCGTCACTGAAGAACGAATTGCGAACGTCGAAGCAAAAGAGCGCGCGCTCGATCTGCGTGAGCAGCAGATTCAGCAGCTGAACCTCGTCCTGCTGGAACGTGAGCAGACTCTGACCAACCGTGCTCGAGGTCTTGATGATCGCGCGGGATTCCTCAACGAACAGAAGTCGGAGATCGGTCAGCTGGCTCAGGCCAGTGAACAGCTTCGATTGAGCATTCAGAAGCAGACAGCTGAGCTGGAACAGCGCCGACTGCAGGCGATTGAACAGGAAACGCAGCTCGCAGAGAAACAGCAATCGTCTGCGGCAGTACACTCGCATACAGAACAGTCACTGGCAGAATTGCGGCAGAGGACTGAGCATCTTTACCGGAGCGAATCCGAACTGGAAACTCGGAATCACGTTCTCAGCAAACTCGCCGCTGAACTGGACACAACGCGGTCACAGCTTCAGGCCGATACCGCGGCCAGCGCAGCTCTTCTGGAGGCTGTGCGAATCCGTGAAGTGGCCGTGCAGGAAACAGTCGCAACGGTTGCCTCGCGTGAAGCCTCAGCGTCACTCGCGGAACAGCGAATGGCAGAAGCTGAAGCGAAGTGGCACACAGCAGCCGCCCTTGAGGAAACTGTTAACACGCAGCTGGAGAAACTTAACGAACAGTCGGCCTGCGATGAGCGACAACGTCAGCAGATCGAATCAGAATGGTCCGAACTGAAAGCTCAGCGTCAGCAGCTGGCCGAGCAGATGACTTCGCTCAATCAGCGCACATCTAAACTTCAGACACTTGAGACCGAAGCGGCTCGACAGAAGGCGGAGGTCGACGAAAACGGTTCTCGCGTAACTCGCAGCGTTGAACAGCTGACTGCGATTGCTACGGAACGAGAATCAGCAGCACGCACCAGAGAAGAAGCTCAGTCTGCGATTAAGGAGCTGAACGCATCACGAGCTGCTCTCGCTGCTGAAAAATCAAAGCTGGAACTGTTTGCGACCAGCCTCCAGGAATGGCAGTCACGTCTGGAAACCGAAGACGCTCGCATCAATGAAGACCGTGCCGACTTTGCAAATGCGCAGACTCGCCTCCAGAAAGACCGCAATCAGTTCAAATCGGAATGCGAAACTTTCGCAACCCAGCATACAAGCTTTGAAACGACGCAAACTCGTTTCCTTGACGAGCAGTCGAACTTCGAGATCGCTCGGGCCAGCTTAATCGACGAACGCTTGCACCTCGAACACCAGTTGGCTCAGCTGCATGAAAAACGTGCTGAGCTTGAGTCACTGCAGACATCGTTCGCCGGTCAGCAAACCGTGTTCGCTGATCACCAAAGCGAACTGGCCGAACTTCAGCGGGTTGCCAGCGTTGCTTTGCGGAATGCAGAGACAGAACGCGAGGCTCTGCACAGCTCGCACAAGGATCTGATCTGCGAACGCAACTCCCTGACTCAGTCAAGTCAGGATCTGCAAAGTCGCGCGGCCGGTCTTGCCGAGCGTGAAGCAATCGTAGTGCAGCAGACGGAAGAACTTCGAAGCCGATTTTATGCTCTCACGCAGCAGGATTCAGAACTTCAGAAGACAGAAGCGGAGCTTAATTCACGGGCCGCCGATTTGCATCGTCGTCTGTTGCTGTTCAAAGAAGAAATAAGTGTCTCCGGCTCAAGGACTCCGCAGACCGGCGAAGTCTCTGACGAGGTCGCTGCTTTCGCGTCCGCAAAGGAAGGCTCACAGGCAGGCGGCCTGGCTCAGGCATTGGCCGAATCCGAAGCTCAGCGAGCACTGATGGCCGACGAGCGTGACAATCTGATGATCGCGATTCGTGAGCTGCAGAAGGCAATGCTTAATGCACGAGCCGACGTTGAAGAAGCCAGCCGCATTCGCAATGAAGCGGCCCAACACGAACAGACTTTGGCCGAGCTTTATCAGACGATTGAAGAACGCAGCGGCCATTTGCAGCTGATGGAATCTCTTCTTCGCCGGGCCGAAGAAGACACTGGGAAACTGAACGCTCAGATCACCGAAATGTCCCGGATGCTGGAGAACAGAACGGATAAAAATCAGTTCACTAGTGCATCCGATCCTGAAACTGAAAACGACTCCCAGGAACTGGAGATTCTTGGCCAGCTGAATTTACTGCGGGACTCTCTGGGATCTTCCAACGGTAAACGCCCGAACCAGCAGCCATCTGCCAATTCAGGGTCTGACGATATCGTGCAGCAGCTGCGTCGAGAAATTGAAGAACTGCGTGGCGAAGTTTCCACAGCCGGGACGGTGCGTGACGGTGAGCAACCAATTAATTTGGCTCAGGTTGACGAACTTCGAGTCCAGATTGAGCGGCTTGAAGTCGTCCTTCGCGACCGGGACGATCTGATCCGCGAACTGCGTTCACGACTGCAGCAGCAGATTCAGCAGCCTGCGGAATCATCCGACATTGAAGGCGATCTGCAGCGGGAAGCTGACTCGCGGGAACTTGACCGTCGCGTTCAATTGCTCGATGAACGTGAGAAAGAACTTATCGAGCGGCAGCGCAGGGTCACACATTCGGAGGGTGATGTCGAAGCTCAGCGTCGTCAACTTCTGGAGGGTGATGTCGAAGCTCAGCGTCGTCAACTTCTGGAGGCTCGGCAACAGCTCGAGATCGCTCGCGCAGAAGTCCAGGTTGCGATCTGGCAGCACACGACCGTCGCGGCGGCTCAATCGTGTGCCGAACCACAGGCGATTTTCGTATCCGGAAAAAGCGACTCGAGCGACAGCCTTGATATGGCCGACTATTCGAACGATGGCTCCGTAACATCGCTAACAGATGTGCCACAATCGGAGTTCGACGAAGCCGATGCATCGCATGATTTGCGAGCCGAACTGGCGAACCTCTTCGGGGTCAGAAAGGCTGCATCGGAGCCCGTCCAACCTGTGCAGGAAATCAGAACTCAGCCAGTGGAATTCGTCGATCTGTCTGAGCCTGCAGGCGATGCCAGAGCCGTCGAATTCAGGTTCGGAGACAATACAGCAGAGATCGTCGGTCGAAACACTTTGGAATGCTCGCCTGAGGATTCTGAAGCAGCGAATCGAGAAGAAAACTCGGACGACTTCGTTCGCGATTATATGGAACAACTTCTAACACGAAGCCGCAAAGGTGCCGGCAATTCTCTTCCCGCAGAATTGAAGCCAAATCAATCGGCTGGTCCGGGGCCTCAGACGCCGCAAAGGCAGCCGCAGAAGAAGAATGAAGCACCAGCTGCCCCTCGCGGCCAGCGTTCATTCATTGACCAGTACATGGCCGGCGGATTTCCTGAACTGGATGCCGCCGCGTCTGCAGTTCCGCCGGCCGAATCAACGCCAGTCACAGTCAGTCCTGGGCCTGTGATCCCACGGGCAAAAGTGGATCTGCAGAAGCTGCGAGAAAACATGGATTCGTTCCGCAGTGTCTCCGCTCAGTCGGCGGAAAACGCTCTGGTGAATCATGCGATGCGAACAGAACGTGTGAGTATCAACGGGCGGATCATGCTGACGTTTGTCATGGCATTCATGACTGTGTTCGTTGCGATTGCCAATACCAAAGGCATCATCAATCACCCATCCGCCATCTGGATCACTCTTCTGGGAGCAGTTGCTGCTGGCGCTGAACTGGTCAGAAAATGGTGCAGTGTCAGGAGTCGTTGCAAGGTGGCGATTTCACCAGAGAGCAGTGAGCACTTCAGGAAATCGGCCAGTACAAACGACGCGAACTCCAAACTGGCAACTGCGGAGATTACTGAAGCTCGCCCCGATGTCCCGCCAGTGAACTCCGGACTTCAGGACGCCGCCGACAAACCACAGCTTGACCGGGGACCGATTTTGCCAGAGCAGGAAGAAATCGGCCGCATGGAATCCGACCGAAGTGAGTACTTCGAACTGTAAGTGATCGTCTCGCACGACAAGTAACAAACAGTTGCCAGGATCACGGACGCCCGATCAAACACAGAGCTGCAGAGGCCATCGCTTCTGCAGCTTTTTTTATTCCTCGCTGGAGGTGAGCACCGCAGATTGTGGCAGACGATAGAAAATGCAGACTGGCAACAACATCACGGCGAGCAAAACGAAGACGATCCACTGCAGCCTCACATCTCCACCCGCTCCACCGACAGCTCGCAGCACAAGGCCGCTCACCCAAACAAATAGAGCCGACAGCAGAATACCGATCCAAGTTACCAGATTTTGGACTCCCAGCAGGCGACCTTTGAACTCTGCCGGCGGGGCCTGTTGCAAAAAGACCTGCACCGGTACCACAAACATGCCGGCGGAAATTCCCAGCAGCACCATGCTCAGGCGGAGCATCCATTCCAGGCGATCTGCATGCAGAAGGCTGTCGGCAATGGAGCCGCCAGTCAGCCCCGCGTTGCCTGCTGTTCCCGCCAGACCACTGCCAAGGTAGCCAATCAGCATTAACGACTGAAACAGGCACCAGGCACCTGCCATGACCCAGCGACGACCGCTTGTTCCCTTGCCCAAAAATCCGGCGATGATACACCCGGCCATAATTCCAAACCCGATTCCTGACACCATCAGGCTTGTGCGTGTGTCACTCAGCTGCAACGTGGCTTTCCCCAGTGTGTTGACGGCCATTTGAGTCACACCGCCCAGAAACCAGAAGACGGCGCTGACAAGAATCGCCAACAGAAGGTCAGGATTCTTTTTGATCAGAGCCACGATTTCGCGAGGCAGAAAGAGGTTTTCGAGCTTGAGCTTCAAAGCTGGGTCAGCGGCACTGGTCGACGGAATGAACAGCGACGATAATGTCCCAACTGCAGCGATGCCGATGGCAATCATGCTGCCAATCCACATCGAATTACCCATCTGCTCAAGCGCAATCCCCGCACCTGCAGTGCCAAAAATGATCGCTAGAAAAGTCGTCATCTGCACGGCTCCGTTGACCGGACGCAGCTGCTCATCACGAAAAAGTTCTGGCAGTACACCATACTTTGAGGGAGCAAAAATAGCACTGTGAGCCCCCATCAGCAGCAACACGCCAATCAGGCCCAGCAACTGAGCGTCCGCCGTCAGCCCTTCGGTCAAAAGTACCAACAGGCCAATGCCCATGATGCCCACTTCAGCAATCTTGCAGCCAACGATGACTCGCTGCTTCGAACATCGATCGGACAGAAATCCGCCGAGCCCGGACAGAAGGATAAACGGCAGCGCAAAGGCCGCCAATGCCATCGGCTGACGGTCCGGACCGTTGCCCGCGGACTTCGCCAGCTGACTGACAGATGTCAGCAGCACCATCTGTTTGAAATAGTTGTCGTTGAAAGCCCCGAGGAACTGAGTGCCCAGAAAGCTCCAGAATGCTGTGGAAAGCATCGAATGACCAGCCGCCAGCCTCAAATCACCAGCCGCGAGCTGCGAATCGTTGTGTGAGCCCATGGGACCTCCCTGCAGTTGCATCGATCCCGACAGAAGCAACTTCGCGGCATAAATCGACGATCAGCGAATCAAAGCAGGAACCCACCAAAACCGCAACCGCGAAACCCCATCGGCGAACACGAGAATCACGCGTCTCACAATTCCGCGGCAGCGCTGATCATGGGGATCTCCACACAAGCGGCTTCCAGCTCGCTGCGAACAAGCAGATACTTACCCGTCAGGCACAAAGTATTCCAGCACACACCGTCGATCGTCTTGATCACGCCCAATTCCCGATACTCATCAGGCGTCGCTTCCAGCAGGAATAATTCGCCCGACTCACTGTGCAACAGCAGATGCTTCCCGACGCCCAACACCTGGCCATGCCCAAAGCGACCGCGGCGTTTCCACATTTGCCGTCCGTCCGACAACTGCACACATTCCATAAAACCATTGGACAGGCAATACGCATAGCCATCATGAATCACCGGGCTTGTCAGTTTTGTCTTCAGAACTCTCGTGCTGCTCCACACAGCCGTCGCAGTAATCTTCTCGTCGGTCGATTCCAAATGAATTCGATCGCCGCCGCCGTCCGGATAACCCTTGGACACCAATACATCGGTCTCTGAAACAACCGAAACCTGCGACGTGTTGGCCGGACCATCAGATTCCCCGGGCCTGGCATACTTCCAAAGAACTTCGCCTGTCGATGGCTCAAACCCCATCACCTGCGATTCAGCCGTCAGCAGGATTTGTCGGCGTCCGGCGACGGTGGACAGAATTGGAGAACCATAGGCAATCATTTCGTCGCCGCCCTTCCACTTCAGCTCCCCAGTCACCAGATCAAAAGCCAGCAGCGTGGCTCGTGTCGCACCAACCGGGCCGCCACCGGCAACAACGACCGTGTCATCAACGATCAACGGGGCTGCCGAACGTCCCCACGCCAGCTTCGTGTTTTCTTCGAACTGAATCGTAAAACTATCCGCATCCGTTCCTGTGCCCAGTTTAATGCCAAGGATCTCATTCAGGTCCTTCTGCCACACGACCGATCCATCGCTTCCGTTCAGGCACACAACATTTCCCACAGCACCGACAGCGTAAACATTTCCGTTATGAATCGTGGGTGTTGAACGAGGCCCCACGCGACCCAGATTGATGGTGTCTCGATGACGGGCCGGGTGGCTGTAGATCCATTTCAGCTCAGACTTGTCGGAACTTTTCGGCGCCACTTCGTAGCACGTCACGCACTCCTGCTCAGCCCTTTGTTCCATCGTCACAGCAAAGCTATTCCGCGCTGCAAAGCCAGACCAGCCAAGCCCGACTGGCTGCTTCCAGATGACTCCAGCCCCAGTGGCAAAGGCCGCAGCATCAATGGTTTGGCCGGATGAGTCCACGGCCTGCTGACTGGTGCCAAGGAAGCGAGGAAAGTCGTTCGGAGATTCGACACTCAAATCAATACCGGGGGCCGAGACCGCATCGGTCGCAAGCGGCGCTTTTCGTGCTTTCCAGATCGGTTCAAATCGAACCACGTTGGTGTCACCGCCGTGAACCGGTCGAAACACTTTCAAGAATCCGACCGGCAGCAAAAGCAGACCGACCGCCCCGAGTATTCGAAAACTCCAGCGCCAGCGACTGAAGAAAAGAATCCACCCCAGCCATAGCACTATCATCGTGGCCGCGACGATCAACGTGAGCACCATGATCACGTCCAGGCCCAGATGAATCACATCTTCAATTTCACTGATGAAAACCTGAGCCAGGACTGCCAGAATCACCACGATGACAGACAGTATCGTCATGCGGACCGGAAATTGAGGGGACTTGCCTGGACTGCTGGACTCACGCTGCGACGCTGAATCTGTTGACGATGCGACAGGACCTGATGACATGGCGAATTCTTTGCTGAAACAAAACAGACCGTCCTCTAGCGTCGGACGCCATTGGCGGCAATACAAAACGGCAGTATACGGCAACGGCCAAAACTATTGAACCGCAGCAAATCAATGCTGCGGAAGTGTGGACGCTCTTCCCGTTTCCAGCCACTGAAACAAAGCTTCAGGCACGTCAATTCCGCAGGCCTTCTGCAGACCGCGCCAGCCAGGAACGGCATTCACTTCGATGACCATCGGCTGGCCGTGTCGGTCATACATAATATCAACGCCGGCAAAAACGCAGCCCGAGGCTTTGGCCGCAGCATGAGCCAGTTGCAGCTCGTCAATCGTCGGTGTGTGAGGAACGCCGGTTCCCTGCTGAGAAATATTGGCTCGAAAATCGCCCGCGCGTGGAATTCGCTTCATCGATCCGACCAATTGCCCGTCAAGGACCAGAACACGAATATCGAAACCCGGGCCGTCGATAAATTGCTGCAGGTAAAGTACGGCCCCCAGGCGTTCGATGGTTCTGAAGGCTCGCATTGCCAGCTCAGGATCCGAAACCCGAATGATGCCACGTCCTTCGGCGCCAAACAGTGGCTTCACAACGACGTCTCCACCAAGTTGCTCGAACACAGCCAAAGCGGACTCCGCATTTTCGCACACCACGGTGGATGGCACAGGCAGCCCGGCAATCGCGAGCCGCTGAGTCGTCAGGTACTTGTCGACCGCACATTCCAGCGATCGCGGAGAATTGATGACTCGGACACCAACCGCTTCCAGCCCACCCAGCAAATCCATGCGGGCAACCACTTGCTCGAGAGAACCAGGCGGCATCGTGCGGACCAGCACAGCATCGAGCTCCCGAAGATCCTGATCTCCGCATCGGAAGTGCAGTCGACCGCCAGAAATTGTTGACGAAAATTCCTGAAATTGCAGCGGGGCCATCACGTGGTTCCGCCGTGCACCCCGCTGACAAAGCTCATTGACGTACCAGCTGTCGTGATTCCCGAAAACACCGATGCGCATTGAAGATTCCATGAGTTAGGGCAAATTTGTCGGCGCATGTTAATGATTCCAGCCGGGTTGCTACAGTCGAAGCTCTGCTCGTGGACAGCTGCCAAATATCACTCGATTTGAATGCGAATCGTGGTAGCGGAAGCCGCCAGGACTTTCGGACTTACTTGCCTTTCATTAGCAAGCGCCGAAACGCTTGGCGCGTACCGCTACAAAAGTGAATGCCATTGGACAGCTCTGCCCGCGAGGATCTGCGGACTTCTTTTTTCAATATCTTGTATCAGAATCTGATGGCAAATTTGGTCCGCCGGTCGCGAAGCATCAAATTAGAACGCCTGACAAAACCGGGACTGGCTCCCGGCAGTGCAGTAAAAAGCTGAAGAACCAGACACAAGAGGGTGCCTGTCCCGGTTTTGTTAGTGCCTCTTAATTGCACTCCCGGGAAAACCACGCGTCGTCGGCGATTAGGGATCAGGCATTCGTTACGATAGAAGAGTGGACGCAGACTGGTGAGTCAGACAGTTTGACATTGAAATTCGGGAGTGAGTGATGGCGTTTGATACATCGGAGTGCCTGACGCGGTACGAAGGTCATGGTGTGCAGTTCGATTACCCGGGCTTTTGGGAAATCGCTGAGGAAGCGGATGGAGACGATGTCCTGCTGACCGTGTCCGCGGATGGTTCGTGTTTTTGGGCTCTGCGGATTCTTAAGGAATGTCCGCGTCCCGAGGACGTTGTGGTTTCGTGCGTCAAGGCGTTTGTAGACGAGTACGATGACGTCGAAGTGCAGGATATCCGGGGCACGCTGGCGATGATGCCGGCCGTTTGTCGCGAGCTGGAATTTTCCTGCTTTGAATTGCTGAACACCGTGGGGCTCAGCTGTGTCAGGTCGGCCGACATGAGCCTTCTGGTATGGTGGCAGGCCACGGATCATCAGCTGTCAGATGTTCGTTCCGTGTTTGAACAGATCTCCGAATCTGTCAGAATCCTGTCCATCGCCGGTTAACGGTGGCGCACGGTCGGCACCTGCGTGGCGCACTGATTTTCAAACGAGAAATTCGATCCGTCAAAAATCCGTCGCTCATTCTGAACCTGGTTTCATTTCAAAAATTGTTGAACTGCGATTTTATGAAGTTCCCGACGACACTGCCGACCTCCGCTGAATTCCAGGCCCTTGCCAGTCAGGCGAGATTTGTCCCTGTCTATCGCCAACTCACCGCCGACACTCTGACACCAGTCACAGCCTACCAGCGGATTGCAACAGGACCGTGGGCGTTTCTGTTTGAAAGTGTTGTCGGCGGCGAACGCATTGGCCGCTACAGCTTCGTCGGCAGCAATCCGTTTCTGACTCTGACGGCGACAGGCTCCCGCGTTGTGATTGACCAGATCGGCGGCGAAAAGCGTGAGTTCACCAGCCAGGATCCGCTCAGTGATCTGGACGCTCTGGTGGCTCAGTACCGGTCCGCGACTTTGCCCGCGCTGCCACGATTCTGCGGCGGCGCTGTGGGCTTTGCTGGGTACGATGTGATCCGCTATACCGAAAACCTGCCGAACGTGCCAAAAGATGATCGCCATCTGCCGGATATGACGTTCGCGTTCTACAGTTCAATCGTCGTCTTCGATCACATTCGTAAAGTTGTTCTGGTGGTGGCTCTGGCGGACACCACAACCGGCGACCTGGAAGATTCACGAGCCCGCGCCGAAGAACGGCTCGATGTTCTCTGCCGTCAGTTATCTTACAGCGGTGGTGACGTGCAGCTGACGGATATTGATCTGACGGTCGAACCGACTCCGGAAGTTCGCTCCAATTTCACTCAGGCCGAGTTTCATACCGCGATCGAAAAGTGCCGCGAGTTCATCAAGGCCGGTGATATTTTTCAGGTCGTGATCAGTCAGCGCTTTGAGTACCCGAGTCAAGCGCAGCC
>JBDNHX010000368.1:0-51410 GCA_041688565.1 Planctomycetaceae bacterium | reverse complement strand
TGCTGAGGCCCGATTAGAACAATCGTGCCTTCAATCAGGTCACGGGAAAGCTGGACGAGAGAGGCCGTGTCCATCCGACGATCGATCACGCCCCAGAAAACAATCAGCGGCCCGGAAAGGTTTGCCAGGAGCGACTGAGAGTCCATCGTTTCGCGTGACGAAAATTCACCAGCGTTTTCCAGAACATTCTTCGTACTGCAACTGGAAGAATCTCGGTTGACTGAATCTCTACTGAGAGTATCACCGTCGGAATGCCGGATAACGGAAAAGGACGATCTAACTTTTGTCTCGCTGAGGCCAGACGCAGTAGATGCTCGAGGACCGGCAGTGATGCGAGCCATGTCGCCCCATCGGCTGCCGGATTCGATCCGCGGTCCGGCCGATCGCTGCGAGTTCCAGAATTCCACATCCACGCCATGCGTGAGCAGAGCCGACGATCGGCCATCATTGGCAATCATCGTCTGCAGGTTTTCGCTCACGGCGATCAACGAACTGGCTCGCTGGATCATCTCGCGATCCATACGCCGAAGCGTGTTTCCATCCAGCCCGGGCCATTGGGAAAAATCATCAACACAATAATAGACCCAGCGATCCACGGGCAGCACGCCAGGCAGATCGGCGGTAATGGGCAGTGTTGTGAGAGCCACTACCGGCTGAGGCAGTTGCTGAATCAACGGACTCAGCTGCTTCGACAAAAGCCAGGAATTGATTCGTCGATCCCGATCGCTTCCGAACCACGGCCACATTTTGGGATTCACCACGGACAGGTTCGGATGACGCTCATGAGTCGGCGCGGGACTCGGCTGATTCATCGCGCTGGCCTGCGTTGTCCCGCCGCTGACGGATCGTCTGCGTTTCGAAAGTTTTGTGCTGCCCCACTGGCGGAGTTTCTCACCGACGCGTTTTAGGGTTTGCACATCCAGCCGCGGCGCGCGAGTTCCGATCGTGTTGACCCACAAAACCGGGTAGCGGTCCAAAAGATTGCGAACCAGATGCTGGCATGAAGACGGATGTCGGCCCCAGTCGTCCGAAAAAACGAGCAGAGATCCGACAGACGTGGAAGGAGGGCATTCGGCGATCATAAGCGGACTCCTTTGAAAGCGGACTCGCCGTCGAAGCCTTTTGATTTCGGAATTCGAGGTGACCCGAATCGGTCATGTCCGAGCACTTCGCGATAAACCTTGCGATAGGCGTTCAGCATTCCCTCCAGAGAAAAACGTTCCGCGGCCTTGTTCGCCGCTGCCTCAGCAATGTGTCGGCTCAGCTCAGGACTTTGATAAAGTTCCACGAGCGCCGCTGCCAGCCCGGTGTCGTTTCCCGACGGGGCCAGAAAACCGGTTCTTCCGTGGTCAATAATCTCTGGCAGCCCACCCACGGCTGTAGAAACCACAGGACAGCGAGCCGCCATAGCTTCAATAACCGTCAGCGGAATTCCTTCGCTGATGCTCGACATTAAAAACACGTCTGAAGCGGCCAGCAGATCGGCCACGTCTTTGCGAGTTCCTGCCAGAGTGACGACGTGTTCCAGCCCACGCTGGCGAATGGTTTGCTCAATAGCCGGACGCTGGTCACCTTCACCGGCCAACAGCAGTCGCAGCCCGGGAATCTGATGACGTGCCTGATCAACCGCCCGTAACGCCGTCTGATGGTCTTTCAACTCGTGAAGTCGTGCGACCAGAACTGCCACGAAGTCGGAATCGGCAAAACTAAACTCAGTACGAATGCGTTTCCGAGCCCCGACCGACGGGCGTCCGTGAGCCTTAAGATCCACGCCATTGTAGATCACTTCGACTCGTGATTCAGGCAGGCCTTCATTGTCAATCAACGCCTGGCGGACCGCGCCACCGCAGCCAATCAGGCGATCACATTGCCGCAGCATCAGTCGATTAACAAGTGATCGTTTGCGACTTCGAGTATCCGGGAAGTGACGCCCGTGCTCTGTGAACACGACCGGTCTTTTGCCCAGCAAACCACGGCTGAGCATCGCCTGGAAAAATGGCGTGTATTGATGCGCGTGAAGAATTTCGGCACCTTCACGATCGGCAAACTCTCGCAGACGCATAGCGCAGCGTCGGTCAATTCCAGGCTGGCGATGAAGCTGTTCGACAGTGAAGCCATCCTGCTGCAAACGCTCACCGATTTCACCCACTTCGTTCAGCACGGCAACAACGCAGTGGAACTCGTTACTCATGCGACGAACCATCTGATCCACCAGCACTTCTGCCCCGCCGACGCCCAGCGCATGAATAACATGACAGACCGTTGGTCGCTCGTCGATCGGTGTGATTCGCAGATATTTGGGAGACGCCTGAATCATCGTAACGTTGCTCGATGGGATAAGTTGGTTCGCGATCGACTGGCTCCCGGACTCGTGTCCGGAAATCTTTTGAAGAACGAAATGGGTTTATTGGATCTAAAAGTTATTAACGAAAGCAGAGTATCTCCGGACGATTCTGCAACAGGCCGCGCTCCGCAGTCGCCGAACAGAAAGCCGTTTCGATTTCACAGTTGACTCCGAGCGGCCTTCCAGGTGTCGATGATTCGATTCACATGAAGGGCATGCAGGCAAGCTTTGATCAGGCCCGCCGGAGACTTCAGCATGCGTTTGACGCGTTGTTTCTGAGGCACAAACATTGACCACGGGCCGATGTTCCATTTTGCCGAACATGGCGGGATAAGCTCCGAATCCTGAGTCCGGTGGAAGACGTCACGATGACCTTCTGTCATGACAATCGAAAGGCATCGCGCAGTCGCTGACGCTTCACCGAATGCGGCGAAATCGCGCCACGCGGCATCGTTGATCTGGTCGGCTTTTTCTCGCATCGTCGCAGCCTGAGCAGCATCGTCTGCACACGAAGCGGCGATGCGAAGGACGTTGGCTTTGCGAAAATCATGAGCCGCCCACGCTTCTGTCGGGTATTGCAGCTGTTCGGGATGGTCGAGCGTCCGTCGCTCATGCACGGCCATCCATCGGCCGTAGGTTTTCATCACATCTCGTGCGTAGCAATACATGTCGTCGAACAGTTCCGCGTCGCGTTTGGCCAGCAGGTAACGTCCGAGCGAGTTCAAGAACACGGTGTAGGACCAATGACCTTCCGCATCCAGCAGATGCAGTTCGCCAGGGTTCTGAGAGGGATGAACGCACCGTTGAATCAGGTCTTCCGCTTTCAGAAGATAGTGCTCTGATCCCGTCAGCACCCAGGCATCGAGCAACGCGTTGACCGAGTTGCCCGCGCCGCGTCCCGGGCCATGGAAGTCCTCAAACACCGTCGCCGATGCGGCACCTGTGGGCCCATCATCGAACAGTCCGAAGATCGTCTTCCGTCCGTCATCCATCTGGATCACCCAGTCAGCCAGTGAAAGAACAGACTCACGAGCTTCGCAGTTGCCGGTAAGAAAATGATAATGCAGCAGACCGGTTGTGTAGTTGTGCTCACAGCTGGGGCCGCCGCCGTACGGCTGGCCTGGCTTCTGGTTGTGCCGCGAATACGTGCGGTGAGTGCAGGTCCGGGCATCGACATAGTGGTCCGTGTGCCAGAAGAGCCCGCCGTTAAAGGCCGCTCGATCTGCGCTCGTGTGGTAAATATCGATGTCCATCACGTGCCGAGCCAGCGGGTCAAGCCAGTCGAACCAGCGAATGTCTGACGTCGATGACAGCTGAAGAATCGCGCCGAAGATCATGTCGAACTGATTGTTATAGTGCGACACAATCGTGTTGGAACCCGCATAATGCGTCTGCTCATGATCGGCAGGAATATCCCCGAAATTTCGCCAGCCATATTCATCAATCCTGGCTCTCCGCGCCGCCAGACTGAATTTGCCGGACGTCGCCGTCAGCAGGTAAGCGGCAAGCCTGTCCGCGGCTGAGCCATTCTCGGTGTGGATTGTCGAGGAACTTTGAGCATCCGATGGCCGCTCGTCCTGCGCGCGTTCGGTGCTGAATATGTTCGGGCTGGACGTGAACCACGGAAGAACGCCGGCGGAAGCGATGGAGACAGGAGACTGCAGCAGACGAGGTGCATCATAAACCCAGGCGAGAGAATCAAGGGTGCTCGGCTGCTGACTCATCGACAGCCAGAACGAATGCGTCTTCTGTTCCCCGCCCTGAAGTTCGTGAATCACATCCGGCAACGCAGGAAACATCCCGAATTCCAGGGTTCCCATCGCCGCGCCGATACTGCTCGGGCAATTTTGCCAGAACTCAGGAATGGCCATACCCAGCGAAGATGCATCGCCTTCGACAAGCACCAGGGGCTCAGCCCGATAGCCGCGCAAAACGCCGGTCTCGCTGGTCGCTTCATAGCCACGCGCATGGGCGGCCGCTGCTCCGGCAGCCGTACGATGATTGGGGCTGTTCCAGAACCGGTCCCCGCTGCCGAACTGCTGCAGAAATACTTCAGACGAGGTGGATCGTGGTTCCAGCGTTCGCTCTGCCTTCCAATGAATCATCGAGTTGGCGGGCAGTTCGTCGCTGTGAACGCTGATTTCGAAACTGCGCATCAGAAAAGAACCGGCGTCGCCAAGATCCCACAATCCTCCCGCGTGGCGTGCTCGCTGCGCGTTGCGAATTCGCACTTCCACCTGCAGCAATCCGACGCTTACCCAATGAGTCAGCCGGAACTGCAAAGTCACCGTGGGAATGGACTGCAGTCTGGCGGAGGCAAGGAAAACCTGTCGCACTTCGCCGCTGACTTCTTCTCGAATCCCGTCGAAGACCAAAGACCGTTCATCGCCGCCAGCATCAAAAAGTCTGGGCGACAGCCGAAGCGTATGTTCGATGGGTGGATCGGTGTCGAGATCACGCGAGATGACGCAGATCTCTCCGTTGACCAGTTTGATTGTGGTGAGTCTGTCGGGAACGCTGTGGTCGGATACCTTTGCGTTGCCGGATCCTGTATCGCCCGTGCAAACAACCGCCAGCTCGCGTCCGTGGCCGTCGGCTTCAGGAGCGATGAAACTGGTCAGCATCCAGCGCACAGTTCCGTCATTCCATCGATTCAAAACTTCAAACTGCGCCCTGGTCGCGACAGCGAAACCTTCCACATACCCGGCCTGAGGCTGACTTAGCCGACCTTTTGGCAGACACAACCCGGCCACCACCGGTACGTTCTTCGCAGTAGAACCGCGCGATTGCAGAGTCGCCGGAATGAGTACCGAAGATCCGGCGTGGTGAGCGGTATTGGTTGTCGAATTCAGAGTCATGGAAGCGAGGACTAAAAGGACGATCTGCTGTTTCAGCGGTAACCTGTAAGAAAGAAACGTTGCCTAACTGTGGACAGTACGCGAACGGATCGCTGGTCGCGTTGGCTTCTGCTCGGGTTTGGCCCACGTGTCCAGCCAGCGAGCCAGCACCAGAAGACTCCAGATCAGTTGCCCGTGTCGTGCGGTGCCACGACAATGGGATTCGTAAAGGCGGCGGACTTTGTCAACATTGATGAATGAGGCCAATGCGCCCGTCGGGTTCAGTACGTAAACTCGAACCTGTTCGGCCAGCGGACCTCGCAGCCATTGATCGATCGGCAGCTCAAATCCCTGCTTGCGTCGATTGACCAGATCCTTCGGCAGACGGGACTCGAACAGTTGCTTCAAAATCCACTTCTTCGAACCGTTTCGGATTTTGAATTCCGACGGCATAGAAGCCACAAGCTCCATCAGCTGCCAGTCGATGAGCGGCGGACGCACTTCCAGCCCGAATCCCATACTGGCTCGATCGACCTTGGTCAAAAAATCGTCCGGCAGTAAAACATTCGTGTCGGCCGACAACATGCCGCTCAGTGCGTCACGATGTCCGTGATTGAAGGCGCTGACGATCGATCGTTCCGGCTGATAATCGTTCAGGGAGGCAGAAAAATCCTGTTTCAACAGGTCTCGCCGCATACTTTGCCGACACGCAGAAACGGTGTTCGCATACGCTTCCGCAGGATTCAGCGATAGATTCTGCAGCAGAGTTTTCAGACGCATCGGACGCGGCAGCCAGTCGGCTTTTGGCCAGAGAGCCGCCATGGGCTTCAACACCAAAGACCGCAAAAACCGGGGCAGACAGTCGCGAATCTCGGCTTCTTTCAGATCATGCGCATATCGCGAATAACCACCAAACAGTTCATCGCCTCCATCGCCCGACAGCACGACCTTAACATGCTGAGCTGCCAGGCGAGAAACCGCCATTGTGGGAATGGCCGAAGCATCGGCAAACGGTTCATCATACAAAAACGTCAGGTCATCCAAATCGCGAGCGGCTTCTGGTGTCACGATTTCTTCGGTGTGATGACAGCCAAAGTGTTGTGCTACTTCGCGAGCATAAGGAAGCTCACAAAATTCCTGTTCATTAAATCCAATCGAAAACGTCTGCACGGGATCCGAACTCAGTCCGGCCATCAGAGCGACGATGGCACTGCTGTCCAGCCCGCCGCTCAGAAACGCGCCGACCGGAACATCGGCCACCAGATGAGCAGAAACGCTTTCGCGCAATGCCGCATCCACGCGTTCCTTCCACTGATCCGCCGTGCAGCGATCTTCGTGGTGAAAGGACAGCTGCCAGTAACGTTGCGGCGACGCCTGAAAATTGGTCATCGAAATGCGCAGCCGGTGCGCCGCCTGCAATTTGGAGACACGACCAAAGATGCTGCGTTGACCGGGAATGAATCCGAACGTCAGATAGTCGTCAATCGCTGCCGGATCGATGGACCGATCAATGCCCGGATGAGCGAGGACCGCTTTTAGTTCCGAACCGAAGACCAGTTTTTCGTTGTCTCGATAAATGAACAGGGGCTTCTGCCCCAGATGGTCGCGTGCCAGGATCAGTTCGCGGCGGCGTGCATCCCAGATAGCAAATGCAAACATGCCGCGCAGGTGTGTGCAGAGATCGGCGCCGTGCTCTTCATAAAGATGAACCAGCACTTCCGTGTCGGAGTTTGTTCGGAAATCATGGCCACGAGTTTCCAGCTGTCGCCGAAGTTCCTGATAGTTATAAATTTCGCCGTTGAAGACGACGTGAATAGATTCGTCTTCGTTCGAAAGCGGCTGTCGGCCACCTTCAAGATCAATAATCGCCAGGCGTCGATGAACAAGCCCGACTGGACCGGCTCGGAAAGTCCCTTCCCCATCAGGCCCACGATGAGCGATAGCGTTTCCCATTTCCGTGAGCGTGGATGCGCTGACGGATCGGCCGAAATCTGCGTAAAGTACACCTGCGATGCCGCACATGGGATGTTGGTTTCTGAAGATGCCCGAGAAGATGAGGCCCATATGTCTGCAGGAAGAAGTGTGGAACGACAGTGCCTCATGAAGGCACGTGATCCGTCTCTGCAGTAAAGTCTCAAAGCAGACTCACGCTCCGTGCGCATCCCCTCAGAGCGCAACGGAGTCGTGAGTCCATCAATAACCTAGGTCACAATCGGACGTTCAGACGAGGGTTTGCCAAAATGCGTGTGCCAAAAAGGCTACATCTGAATGGGCTGAGATGCGATGTTGCTTTTTTGCAACGTCCCGCTTGTGGAAAACAGTCTTCCGGGCTGCAATGGGTGCGACTACGGCCGAGCATTTCCTCGCGACAGTGGCATCCCTGATTACGAACACCACGCGGCGCACAGACGTGTTCGGCCGAACCGAGAACCGCACAATCGACTTTACCGTTACAGCTTCCGCGACCTGATCACCAGGCACCAGGCACCAGGCCAAGCCAAGCCAAGCACCCGCGACCTCTGCTTATCGAGCGTTCACCGGGTCCACATCAATGGCGAATTCCACGTCATCCGGCAGAGACAGCGACTTCTCCACCGACTGCCACAGCTCGCGCACCAGGTCGTGCGTCTTGCCGGTAATCTGCAGATGAAACCGCCAAAGCCCGCGCAATCGCGTGACGGGCGCCGGCGCCGCACCAAGGACTCGCACAGCTTCCGTCGGGCCCTTTCTGCCGGCTCGCAGTCGTTCGGCGACCGCCTGAGCTGTCTGCCGAGTCCGCGTTTCATCGGGGCCTCGAAAGATGACTCGTGCCACACTGGAAAACGGAGGCGCCTGCACGTCATAGCGCTCGGCCAGTTCGTGCTGCGCGAATCCGATGAAGTCATGCTTCGCCGCAAACTTTACGGCCGGATCATTCGGACACGTTGTCTGAACCAGTACGCGTCCTCCGCGATCGCCCCGCCCCGTCCGTCCGGCCACTTGGGCGATCAGCTGAAACGTGCGTTCGGCCGCCCGCATGTCGGGCTGACGAAGCATCGTATCGGCATCGATCACGCCGACCATGGTGACGTTGGGAAAGTCGAGCCCTTTGGCGATCATCTGAGTGCCGAGCAGAATCTGAACTTCACCGCGACGAAATTTCTCCAGCGCTTCGTCGTGACTTCCGGCCTTCTGCATCGAGTCACTGTCCATGCGAATGATGCCCACATTCGGAAAGGTGTTCGAGACTTCTTCTTCCAGCTTCTGAGTCCCCGTGCCAAGATATCGCACCGCCGGACTTTGACAAACAGGGCAAGCTTTTGGCGGCGCAATTTCATAGTCACAGCTGTGACAGACCACAACCTGTTTGTCACGATGCCAGGTCAGCGTGATGTCACAGTTGGGACACTTGATTCCGGCTCCGCAACTGCGGCACCAGACGGTGGGTGAATAGCCGCGCAGATTCAGAAACAGAATGACCTGCCCTTTGTCCTTCAGCGCCCGATCAATGGCCTGAAACATCGCGCGGCCCAGCGATGAGCCTTTCGAGATCCGTGGATCATTCCGCGTGTCCACGATCACCACCGGCGGCAAGGGTCGATCGGCCACGCGGCTGGGCATCGACACCAAAGTGTCCAGCTTGCGAGTCGCGCGAATCCATGATTCCAGTGTGGGTGTGGCCGATCCCAGAATCAACGGGACACGTTCATCCAGACAGCGCTTGCGAGCCACCTCCCGCGCATGATAGCGCGGCGTGCTGTCCTGCTTAAACGAGGGCTCATGCTCTTCATCAATGACGATCAAGCCGAGATTCGGAGTGGGTGCAAACACGGCGCTCCGCGCCCCCACGATGACTTCGATATCACCGCTGGCGATCTGCTGCCATTGCCAGTGCCGCTCGGCGTCCGTCATGTGACTGTGGAGCACGGCTACCGTTTTGAAGCGACTTCGGAACCGTCGAATCGTTTGCGGAGTCAGACTGATTTCCGGAACCAGGACAATCGCCTGACGACCGTAGCTGACCACTTCGCGAATCGCACGAATGTACACTTCTGTCTTACCACTGCCGGTCGCACCGTGCAGTAACAGCGTCTCATGCACGCCGCCGCGAATCGGTTTCAGAATGGTGTCGAGCGCGAACTGCTGCTGTTCATTCAGGATCAGATCTGTCTGCTGTGTCGCGGGCTGAAGTTCGCCGCCAGTGATTTCCGAACGGATGCGAATTGCGGTGATCAAACCTTTCTTGCGAAGAGTGTTCAACGGTCCTGGCCCGCAGCCCGCGCGTTCGCACAAAGCGATTGCGGCGATGGGGCCGTTGGATTTCTGCAGAAGTTCGATGACTGTTTTCTGTTGCCGACTCAGCCGAGCATCAGCCAGCTTCTCTTCGATCCCTGGAGTGAGCAGAAAACTCTGTACTTCGCGAGTGCCGCTTTTCTTACGGACACCGGCGGGAATCACACTGTCCAGCACCTGTCCCCAGCCACAAAGATAGCGTTCGCCAATCCAGCGAGTCAGCTCCAGCATCTGTGCATTCAGCAGTGGTTCACTATCGAGCAGTTCTTCAATTGGCTTCAGGGTTCGCTGGCCGGATTCTGCCGTTCGAACAGCCACACAGTATCCGATGACGCTGCGATTCCCTCGTCCCAGCGGAGCTCGCACTCGCTGACCGGCGCGAATCCGGTCGCGCAGCTCTTCGGGAATGGCATAGGTGTAAGGCCGCTCCAGGGGAAGATTAAAAACAACCTCGGCAACCAGGACATCTTCCATCGCCGCCTGCTGCCACTCGGGCATATCAGCGAATCCGAATTGTCCTTGCTGTGAACTCACCGGGAAGACTCAATCGTGTGAACAGAACTGTGAACAAAGCCGCCGGTCGGGATCATAGCCGCTGCGACTTCCGTCAACCATGCGTCTCACGTCTCCGTTCACGCATTTTGATCGGCCACTGCGGCCAGCAGATTCCGTCTACAGAATTGTTGTGGTGGTTGGCCGGGTCAGGTCTACTTGCTACAACATGCCACCATCACTTTTCGGTTCCTGACCGATCAGCACCCAAATACAAAGGAATCTTTCGATGACGCAGACCAGCCGTTTTTCTCGCCGCAGCCTGCTGAGCTCTGCAACAGCCGCAGTCGCTGCAGGCACTCTGCTTCCGCTGGCATCAAAGGCAACGTTCGCAATGGAAGAAGACAAGCATCCGTGGATCGACGCGCATTCGCACATCTGGACCACCGACCTGAAGAGTTATCCACTCCGAAACAATCAGCCGGTCGAAGTGCTCGAGCCGCGTAGTTTCACCGACGAAGAACTGATGGCGATTGCGCGACCGGAGGGTGTTGGTCGAGCCGTGCTGATTCAGCATCATCCTTATCATGGTTTCGACAATTCGTATTTGATCGACGCCTGGAAGAAGCATCCCGACCGATTTCGAATTGTCGGCCAGATTGACGACAAAAAGCCGCACACGGATGTCCTGATGAAGGACATGCTGAAGACCGGCGTGACGGGATTTCGCATCGGGCCTCGCGACGATGCGCCGCAGTGGCTGGCCACCGACGGAATGAATCTGATGTGGAAGACCGCCGCCCAGACTCGGCAGTCCATGTGCTGCCTGATCGGTGCGGAAAATCTGGAACAGCTGGACGAAATGTGCAAAAAGTTCCCGGACACGCCTGTGGTCATCGACCACTTTGCCCGGATCGGTGAGGATGGCCAGATGCGAGAGAAGGATGTCAGCACTCTTTGCCAGCTGGCATCGCACAAACTGATCACCGTCAAAATTTCCGCTTACTATGCGTTCGGAGCCAAAAAGCCGCCGCATTATGAGTTGGTGCCGATGATCAAACGGCTATGCGAAACCTACGGACCCAGCCGTCTCATGTGGGCCAGCGACTGTCCTTATCAGCTGACCGCTCCGAATACGTATGCCGATTCAATTGCGGTCATCCGCGACCACATCGATTTCGTCACTCCCGAAGAACGTCGCATGCTGCTGCGGACGACGGCTGAATCCACGTTCTTCTTTGTCTGAGGACATGGGACAGTCGCAAGACAGGTTCCACGGGAGGAATTTGGCCCACCGTCCGGACCCTTGCTGCGCCGTCAGCCACGAACAACACACGCTTCTCGTCGGTGATCTTCAGGCCGACGACTCAACTCGAGGGTGCGGAAACCGCCCGTTCCTGACGCCGACACAAAAACTGTTGAAGGCACTCAGAGCCACATCTTCTTCATCCGCAGCACCCCGCCGAGTGCCCTCCAGTCGCCGCCTTGCCAATCCTCTGCCTGAGCATCGGCTGTTCCGGTTCGAAAGATTCGGAGGTCGCGGTTGATGCGCCGCCCGCAGAATCGGTTACTGCTGCCTTTTCACATGCTTCGGCACCGCCATCCACGCAATCGCCATCAGAAAATGAACCAGCGCCAGCAGTCATCAATTCTGCTTCGGTGGCCAATCCTGCCGCGACCGCAATCGCCGCTGGCTGGCAGCGACTGACGTCGGGCCTTGGCAGTGCAGAGGTCTTTGAAACGGTGGAGACCGATCCGTCCTCCGGTGCCATTACGATCATGCCGCGATCGAATGCCTGGTATCAATCCTATCGCGGCGGTCTGTTGTTTCGAGAAGTGGATGGGGACTTCTTATTCCGTGCGACCGTGTCGGTTGCGGGCCGAGACGATCGAACGCTGCCACAATCGCCATTTTCGCTCGCAGGACTCTTGATCCGATCGCCCGACAACGCTGCGGGGTCTGAGAATTTTGTGCTCCACACGCTGGGGATCACCGACGCCTTGAATCGCGTTCAGTTTCAGCAAATGGTCACTCAGAATGGTCAGTCACGGATTGAGCGGGAAGATTCTCCCGTTCGTCAGGCTGATCTCCTGATCGCGCGCATGGGCGCTTCGTTGTGGCTGCGCGCGAGGACTGCAGGAGGTCAATGGACCACATTGTTGCAAATCCAACAACCTGATCTTCCGTCCCGTGTCCAGGTCGGGCTTATGGCGGCGACAGACTGGGCGTCTTGTGAAGCGGCCGGAGCGACCGTCCATAATTCATCCGGCGTGCCTGGAGGGAATCCGGATCTCAGTGCAAAATTTGAATCGGTCGAAATCCGCTCACTCTCCGAGTCAGTCCGCCAACAGCTCGCTGCAGGCGGAGACATCAGTTCGGCGGTTCTCGACTCTGTTCTGTCAAGCATGACTGCAGAGTCATCTACGTCAATCGCATCCATCCCGCAGACAACAGTACCTCCGAAACGAACACCGAATGGAACCAACCCATTTGTTCCTGGTTCACAAACGCGTCAGCGGCAATTTCGTCACGACCGCCCACCTGCGTGCCACGGACCGTTCAGGAAATGGCGCGCCCGGCGGACAGTTTTCACTGGCCGGGATTATGGTTCGCACTCCACGTAATATCACGCCGCAGACATGGCAACCCGGAGGTGAGAATTACATCTTTCTCTCCACAGGAGCCGCTGATCGACCTGGCAATCATCAGTTCGAAGCCAAAACAACCACCAACAGTGATTCACAGCTGGAAATCAGCAATGCGGATGGCCCCGAGGCTCTGATTCGTGTGGCTCGCATCGGGGCGCATTTTATTCTGATGCGCAAACCTGTGAACGGTGGCAACTGGGTCATCCACCGCCGCTACCATCGATCTGACATGCCCGATGAACTACAGGTGGGAATCACGGTGTATACCGACTGGCAGAATGCCGATCGTTTGCCACCGCAACAGCACAATCGCACCACCATTCGCAACGGCCGTCCCGGCCTGATGGCTGCATTCGATTAGCAACGTTTACCAGGTGCCGCGTCATACGATCAACGCATGGCTCCAGACACATGATGAGTTTCCCCGTCCGGAACTGCTGATTGACTGGATCGAAATCGAAGGTCCCATGTACGACGCATGGCCACCAACATCTCACCAACATCTCACCAACATCTCACCAACATCTCACCAACATCTCACCAACATCTCACCAACATCTCACCAACATCTCACCAGCGTCTCACCAACATCTCACCAGCGTCTCCTTGGCAATGAACGGCATACCGCCAGGAACGAGGAGAACCGCGCGCGTGACGTCCTGGCGGCATTTATGCCTCGCGCATGGCGGCGTCCTCTGAGGCCGGGAGAGTTGGAATCAAAGCTTGTTTTGTTTCGCAAGGTGCGTCCGCAAAAAACATCGTTTGAAGAAGCCATCAAGGTACCACTGATCGCTGTACTGTGTTCGCCCCATTTTCTGTATCTTGTGGAGGACGATGAATTCAAACCCGGCGCCGCCGCTCCGGAAGCACTCAGCGATTTTGAGCTGGCGTCTCGCCTTTCCTATTTTCTCTGGTCGAGTATGCCAGACGATGAATTGCTTCAACGGGCCACCGCGGGTCAATTGTCCGAGCCCGCTGAATTACTGATTCAGGCGGAGCGACTCCTCACAGACGCCCGGTCCGACGCGCTGGTCAGGAACTTCGCCGGGCAGTGGCTGAGATTGCGTGATGTGGGAGCCAATCCGCCCGCGCAGAACCTGTTTCCTCGCTATGACGACCATCTGGAAGTTTCGATGCGCGGCGAATCCGAGGCGTTTTTTGCTCATGTGCTGCATAACGATCTGAACGTGATGAGTTTTGTGCAGTCTGACTTTGTCACGATCAACGAACGTCTTGCGCGATTTTACGACATTTCCGGTGTTCGGGGTGACGAATTTCGAGTCGTCTCACTTCCCGCCGGGACGCCCCGTGGCGGGCTGCTGACTCAGGCGTCGATTCTTTCAGTGACTTCAAACGGTACCCGGACATCGCCCGTTTCGCGCGGAGTCTGGATTCTGGAGAACCTGCTCGGAGATCCACCGCCGCCCCCACCGCCCAATGTCGGTGATATCCCACCCGGCGTTCCGGGAATTGGTAAGGCCACGGTGCGTGAGCGACTGCGGATTCACCGCGAACAGCCGCAGTGCGCCCGCTGCCATGATCGCATCGATCCGCTTGGCTTTGCCCTTGAAAACTACAACGCCGCCGGCGAGTGGCGAATTCGCGAAGCGACATTCAATCGTCTCGAAATTCAATCCGATGACCCCCTGATCGATGCCAGTGCTGAGATGACCGACGGGACAAAGATCGTCGGGGTTGCCGGGTTGCAGCAGCAGTTGCTCAGGCGGCAGGATCAGTTTGTTCGCTGTCTTGCTGAAAAAATGTTTGTCTATGCCTTGGGGCGGAGACTCACATCGAGCGACGATGCGATGCTGGATGTCACTGTTGCGGCCATGCGTGAACAACCCACATTGCGGCAGTTGATTCGTCAGATTGTTGCCACCGACGCCTTCCGGAAAAGATAAGGAACCTGCATTGATGCCGTCTTTCCTCGATAAGCCGCTACATCGCCGTAAAGTCCTGCGAGGGGCGGGTGTGTCCCTCACATTGCCACTTCTGGAAGCCATGCTGACCCAGCGAGGTAACGCTGCGGCTGTCGGGCTCCCGCAAAGTCGCCCATCCGGTTCGGCCGCACCGCCACCCCGCATGATTTCGTGTTATATTCCAAACGGAGTCAATATTCAGGAATGGACGCCGCAGGGCCGCGGAAAAAACTGGACACTGTCACCCACACTGTAAAAGCTGGCAGACTTCCAGGGAGAAATGACAGTACTCACCGGACTCGGTCATCCGAATTCCGAAGGCGGACACTCTGGAGCTGACACGTGGTTGACCGGCGCTCATTTGAAAGGAAAGCCTGGCAAAGATTATCAAAACGCCGTTTCCGCAGATCAGCTGATCGCCGAAGTTCACGGCGAATATACTCGGTTCCCTTCGATCGAACTAAGTGATGCCGGGGGACCCGGCGGCGCCCTTCACTCACACACGCTGTCAATCGACCGCAGCGGCACTCCCATTCCGACTGAAAACAGTCCGCAGCGATTGTTCGACCGCATGTTTGTGCCGGACGACGGAGCCTCGCGCGCTGCGACGCTGCAGCGCTATGCGGAACGCCGCAGTATTCTCGACCAAATCCTGGGGGAGGCCAGCCAGCTGCAGAAACGTCTCAGCAAAACCGACCAGCAAAAGCTTGAGGAATACCTCAACTTTTGCTCACGATGCTGCAAAAGATGGGTGTCGAAAGCGACCAATTCTCAGATTCCACCGGCAGCAGGAATGCACTGGCTTAGCGCCCGGCAAGACCAAGACTGGCTCCTTGGCTGCAGTTCGGAGTTTTTTGATTCAGCGACGGCAGGACAATGGGATTCTTGTGGGCGCACTGATCAGTTGTAGCATGGGAAGCGTAAAAAAACCGGATCGAAGAGAGAAGAGCGGCATCCCTGCCGCAAGGCCATCCCTGGATGACTCCTCTTGGCCAGTCGCGTGTCGTGTTGAGTGAGCAAGCGACCTGCTGGGAAAGGGTGAGTGAGCAGTGCTCTTCTCTTCTTCGATCCGTTCTGCTTCCGAACGTTGAAAATGGGTTCACGACAGAATGCCGCGGCCGACAACTGCGGATGGTTACTGCGTCAACTGTTTAAAGAGCTCGCCGAAGTCCGGCATTTCATCTTTCAGAACGCTGTTCCACGCCTCCGGCTGCCAAACTTCCACACAGATGACAGCTCCCACAACGACCACGTCTTTTCCGGCATCCACACCCAGAAATGGGCGGAAGCTTTCCGGAATCAACAGCCGTGAGCGGTTGGCCAGCCGCGCGGTGGAATGGCGAGTCGACAGGAGCCGACCCAGACGCTGAACATCACCCCAGCGCTGTTCCATCCGGCCGGAATCAATCTTCTGCCGAAGCAAAGTGATTCCGCTGTCCAGTCTTTGCTGCCATTCCGCCGGCTTCCAGAGACTCAGGCAGCCAGCACGTTCCTTGGCAACAATCACGTCGCCATTGTCATCGGAAATGGCAGTAGCCAGTTCTGCGGGCAACATCAGGCGGAATCGATCGTCGATCGTTCGCCGGTATTCGCCCGTGACAAACATGGAAGTGCCAATCCGAAACAGCTGTTTGAGATCCGATCCACAGAACTTTGCAGATCACCGTGCAAATCCGTCGGCGGTAAAACCACGGACCAGCATTCAACTTACACAGCCTACCGGGCACAAAACCCACTTTCAATCAGTTTTCAAAGATCGTTTCGGGCTTTTATCCCCCAAAAGTCTCCGCCAGCTTATGCGCGACTCAAGCCGGGAACAAGGGTACGGCTGGTCGAATTTTTCGAATTTGCCGGAATGTAAGGACAGGGGGTTTTCTGGCATCACGTCCCTACACAGCATCGTAGTTGAGGCGTGCTTTCATCATCCTGAACGATCAGGCTGGAATAGTTCTCGCCAGTTATTCGTCTGTGAGATCTTTTCACTTAGGGCGGAATCAATATTAGCCAAAGGGCGCTGGCCCCGGTTTTCTCGGCGAATCAGAGGTTCTAAACCGGGGCTACCGCCCTGCGGTAGATTAAGTCCACGCCATTGATTGCTGGCTCGGCAGTGGGGCTCAACAGAAGTTCGGTAGGAATCCGGGGGCGGCTGCCCAAATTGGAAAGCTGGAAACTCATGGCAATCTTTGTCGTTCCTGCACAGCATTTCGAATTGGGAGCGGACGGAATCTCTGCCGGGATCATCGTTTGACCATGCCGAAATCGGCTCCTATATTCAAAAACAGCTTATGAACTGGGCGATGGCCCTGATACTGTGATCATGCGTCACTCCGAGGACAAGATGGTGTTCGGGTGGCGGCAAAAGTTCGACGGGATGTTTTTACCATTCTGTCGGCCGACAAGTCTGGTTTCAGGGATGGAATCATTTGCAGGGCATGACGCCGCGCGGGATCTAAATCACCGAGGGGTTGGGCTTTTTTAGCGCACGAGGCTGAAAGGGTCAAGGGGAACGTCATGCGTATCAACGTCCTGAATGGTCGTCTGAATCCGTTCGTTATTCTTGCCACATTGCTGCTCCTCGCTCCTGCCACCACCCTTGCAGACGATCCCGAGGTGGATGTCTCAGCGTTTGCAGATGCATCCGATGCACTGCGAGCCGGTGAGGCTCTGGAAAACAGTCGCCAGTGGGTTGAAGCGATCGGGCACTATGAAGCCGCGCTCGATCGATTCAAGGATGACGAAGCTCTGGTTTACGGACTTCGCCGGACTCGCATTCACTTCGGAGTCGACCGTCGCTATTCCGACCGCAGTTTCGAAGACAAGATGCTGTCCAAAGGTCGCGCTGAAACGCTCGATCTGTTTGAAGACATTCTGACTCGCGTTCAGTACGAATATGTGGATCCCGTTTCTGTGACCCGATTCGTGGCTCATGGAACTGAGAGCCTTTACATGGCTCTCAAAAATGAACGGTTCCTCAAGCGGAACGTGAAGTCGAATAATCCGGAAGCCGTTGAACGTGTCCGCCAGGCTCTGATCAAGGACTTCTGGAATCGTCGTCTGGAAAACCGTCTGGATGCCCGATCAACGCTTACGGGCGTCTGTGATCTGTGCGACAGGGAGTTGGGGATCTCGGGCACAGCTATTGTTTTTGAGTACATCTTTGGTGGCTGCAATGCGCTGGATGAGTACAGCAACTTCCTGACCCCCGATCGCTACAACGATCTGTTTGGCAGCATTCAGGGTGAGCTTGTCGGGATCGGAATCGAAATGAAGGGCGCCAAAGGCAAGGGCATGCACCTTGTCAACGTTCTGCTGGACAGCCCGGCGGAGAATGGCGGACTTTTGCCTGGTGACCACATCGTGGCCATTGACGGTGTCGACTGTCGCGATCTGTCCACGGACGATTCGGCCCGTTTGCTTCGGGGCGTTAATGGCAGCACCGTCCAGCTGACCTACGTGACTCCCACTGGCGAATCAAAGACAGGCAGCTTTGTCCGTAAACGCGTGCAGATTCGAAGTGTGACACGAAAACTGATTCTGGATGAAGAGCGTGGAATCGGCTACATCCGGATGGAAGGGTTTCAAAACAACACGGCTGAGGAACTGGATGAAGCGCTGCGAGAACTTGAACGTAAAGGGATGCGAGCGCTGATCTGGGATCTTCGCGGCAATCCCGGCGGGCTTCTGGAAACGGCTGCGGCGGTTATGGACCGGTTTATTGAGCGCGGCGTGCTGGTCTCTACAAAGGGCCGGTCTCCCGAGCAGAATCAGGTCTTCCAGGCTCATGGAAATAATGTTCGCCGCTACCCTCTGGCTTTGATAGTAGATGAGAACAGTGCGAGTGCCAGTGAGATTGTTGCCGGGGCCATCAAAGATCATCACCGCGGCACGATTGTCGGTCGCAAGACGTACGGCAAGTGGTCGGTTCAGAGCATCATTCATCTGCCTGGGGAAACTGGCCTGAAGCTGACCACAGCGAAGTTTTATTCGCCGGACGGAAACAACTACAAGGACATCGGACTGGCACCGGATGTCTCTGTGCCTCAGCCCCTGGATCTGCAGACCACTGGCTTTCGAGGACGAACGTCAGCCGAGATCAGTGCGGATGCTGACATTGCAGAAGCCATTGAGATCCTGACCAATCGTCTCAGCAAGAACTGACCCGGGATATTTTTGTGGCGTCTTCTCTGCTGCACAACTGCCATGGTTCACGCCCCACAGAAGTCTTTGAAGACGTCTTTGCGGGCGGAATCGTTGCGATGGCTCTGGCGCATGAGTCGCGGCAACTGCTGGTAGCAACGCGGCGAGGCCATCTGTCACTGCTGAGTCAGTCGGGTGATCGCGTCTCAGAAAATCTGAACTACGCTGGCCTGTCAAAAGTGGCCCTGTCGCATTCGGGCGAGATCGGCGCGGCGATAGTCAATCAGAATAAACTGGTCTGTTTTGATCAGACGCTGAAACCACTTTGGGACGCGTCTGTGACCGGACGAATTACAGGTTTGGCCATCGCGCCGCATGGTAGCCATATCGCCTTCAGTACCGATTCAGCGCGACTGCATATTGTCACTGCCGATCGTCGTGAGGTGGCAAAGGTGGAGACTCGCCGGCCGATGGAGCACATTGTGTTTTTGACGGAAGCAGCCGAACTGATCGCAGCCGCCGAGTTCGGGCAGATGGGCCGCTTTTCCTTGAAGGGTAAGGAACTCTGGAACGAACAACTTTTGAACAACGTCGGCGACATGTGTCTGGCGGATGGCGCAAAGAGAATTTTCCTGGCGGCCTTCAACCATGGCGTTCAGGTTTACAACCGCTCGGGCGAGCAACTGGGAACGTTCGCCATTGATGGCATTCCCAGTCGTGTCTCCGCGTCGGCAACCAAAAGCCGTGTGGCCGTGCTGACTCTTGAGAACCGCATTTACTGGCTCAACTTTGATGGCGAAATCCAGTGGGCTGTCGATGTTTCACAGGACCCGCCTCAGCACATCTGCACGGGGCCACTGGGCGATCGACTTTTTATCGCAACAAAATCCGGCTGCCTGCTTCAGGTGTCCTGGCCGTGAAAGACAAAGTCAGAATCCTTGCCGGCCATCACAATCTTCGTCGTGCCATCCGGAACGCTCTGTACTGCACTGTCACGCTGGTAACTGGAGTTTGATTCGAGCTCGGCTATCCATCGCCGCAGTTCCATCGCGTACTCTTCGGCCATATCGCTTTTCACAAGTTCCCTTAGAAAGCCGGCAGCTCCCGCTTCGGACAACTCGGCGTCTTCCGCAGTGCTGAATCGATGGCGAGGGTCAGGATGAACAAGACCTCGCAAAAGGCGAATCAATGATTCACTGAACTGAAATTCTTCCATGGGCAGCAGGCTGGGCAGACGATCGAGAATATTCTGTTTGGCCTGAATGAGCTGTTCGAAGTTCATCCCGGAAAAAGGTCGTGAACCGGACAGCATTTCGATCAGCATGTAGCCAAGACTTGCCAGGTCCGACTGTGCGGTCGCACGATGGCCAGCCAGAATTTCAGGAGCCGCATATTCCAGCGTGCAGGGTTGAGTATGCGGTGGACGGCCCAGCCAGTAAGCCGAACCGATGTCGATGATCTTCACCTGACCAGTGCGCTTCACCATGACGTTGGAAGGCTTCAGGTCACAGTGTACAATTCCGCCACGATGCAGAGCTGCGATACCTTCAAGACATTCGCGAAGAATAGCAACGGCCATCCCGGGCTTGAGGCGACAGTCGACTTCGCCCGTCGTAATCACGCGTTCGGTGATGTTCGCCCAGCGCGTTTCTGTCACAGCATCCTGAACAAATGCCAGAGTGTCGCGACGCAGGATGTGCAGCAGATCAAATCCGTCGATCCACTCCATTTCCAGAACGTAGATTCCATCGTCCAGCTGAAATGTGTGGACAGAGACCAGGTGATCCACCTGAATGCGGGCCACGATCGCCGAGACTTCCGCAAGGCGATGCATCTCTTCTTCGTAGCGAGCAATGCTGCTGAAAGCCGCAGGCGAGAAGAATTTTAAAGCGACCGGAATACTGAAGGATGCGGCCCCGCGACGTTCAGCCAGCATAACGCTGCCCTGACCGCCAACTCCCAGACGTTTTATGAACAGACGTTCTGAAGGCCAGTTTATGGCAGGTCGCTGCAGCAGGTTTCCGTAGACCTGCTGAAGGCTTTGAACCTGCAAGTCGATCGGAGCTGATGGATTTGATTGTGAGGAGGACGTCACGAAGGGATCGCATCCGTGCAGCAGGCCAGGGGAAAACAACTTCAGGATGCGGTAGTGTAGGAGCTGGAATCAAATTTTATGACACGGTCCTGGGAACTTTGGCGGCAAAACTCAGAAAACAATCTTGATCATTTGTTGCTGTTGTGAGGCAGTCGAAACTCTCGAAACCGTGGGGAAGCAGCGGCGGTTGCCTCGAAAACACCGTCCAGAAGCTATGGCAAACTCGTTCTTTCTTGCAGGAATTTTGGAACTCTCCAGTTGTTATTAACAAAAATGGTGGAGTCTTCGGAAAAGGCCCCGCAAACTGCGCAAAACCGATCCTTTCGTTTTGTAACTCTGCGTCTTTTTTCCATTCAACCGGATTCAAGTTGTCAAATCGCAGCATTTGAGCAAACTTTGGCTCAAGATGGGCTCTTTTGGGCCCTTGTTAGATGGATCCCCTCCTGCAACCCCCCTTTGAGCTACTGAAATGAGAAACCTGCTAATCGTTTTAGGTATTACGTTGGCACTCGGCGGAGTCACCGAGGCCGGGATAAAGTGTTGCACCAAGACGAAGAACGTCTGCTGCTCGCCAGCTTCAACGACAAAATGGTATAAGGCCAAAGACGGTACCCTCCGCGAGATGATGCCGTACATGAAGGCCTTGGATCGGGCGGAAGATGCCGACGACATGGAGCCTGTTCTGAAGCAGACTCGGTCAGATCTCGCAGCCGCCAACACCTCGATTGAAACTGCCAAAACAGAAATCGAAGCTGTCAAAGCCGAATCAGCAAAGCTGAAGGCCGACATGGAAGCCCAGCTGACGGAACTGAAGACGCAGTTGGATGTTGAAAAGCAGGCTGTGGTCAGTCAAAAGGAACGTGCTGACAAAGCTGAAGCCGCTCATAAGGTGTGCATCGAAGAAGTCGCTCAGCTGCGCGAGCAGGGCAAGAAGCAGGACGAAGCTCTCGCCTCCACAAAGGGTGAACTGAAGACTGCGTCAGAAGAACGCGATTCACTGAAGACCGTCAAGACGGATCTTGAAAAGCAGGTTGCCGATCTGGAAGCCGCAAAGAAGGCAGTTGAAGATGAACTGGCGAAAATGAAGCAGGAAGCTGCTGAAGCCAAGAAGGCCGCTGTTGAAGGCGAGCCGGAACCTAAAGAAGGTGAAGATCCAGCGCCGGGCGATGAAAAGCCGCCTGAGCCAGGTACAGAGCCAACTCCTGAAGCACCAGCCGCTGGTAACTGATCTGACGAAATATCGTCGATCATAAACCGCTTGAACTGAATATCGAAACCCCGCCCGGTCTAAAGCCCGGCGGGGTTTCTGCATTGATGAACAGACCACTTTCGCCGGCCCAGCGGCGAGATGCCGCTTGCCGCGCACTTCCCTGAAGAGTGTGGCCAACAGAATGTGGCGAACTGGCAACGTTTGTCGGCCCCACATGAGGCGTTTGGACAACTCGGCTGGGAAGGCCTGGATCGCATCGAAAGTTCAGGAACGAGGAACTCCAGTAAATTGAGGGGTTCAGGCGTGCCATAGCTCAAAAAAAAAAACAGGCTCAGGGAAGGCATTATTTTTGCGGAACCGGGATCCAGTGTTCTCGCTTCTCTCGAAACATGCCTTCCGACGTATCTGGTGCCCAGTGAAACTCGCCTACCTTACGGAAATCGCAGCATTGATGGCTGCTCATGGTCGCCTCTTCATTGAACAGCATGAAGAGCTCAGCACGCAGACCATCGGCGACTATTACATTTTGAGCCGCAACCGTTTTAATCGCTGGATGAAGGATCTGAACGATCTGGAGAACGGGCTCAGTCTCCGCGATCCACTCCAGATGTTCGGCCTCGCGCCATCAGCGCCTGCGACTCGCACCATTGCGGAACAGATTCTGATCAATGAAATGGTGGCTCGAGTCTGGACGATTCTGATGATGGCGCGAGACCGCTATCAGAATGTGGATGTGATTCGGCCGGTGGCTCATAATGTGTTTCTCGGTCATCTTTCAGTGCGACACAAGGCATTGAGCGTTGTGCTTTCGGACGATCGACTTCAGCAGCAGGACCTGCTGGCGATCGAGAAGCTTCGCAAAGCGACCGAGCGATGGACCGACCTTCTGTGCTGCGGTCTGATGGATCGATTTGATCTGTGGCAATATGCCTTCCATGAAGATGTGGCCAAAGAGTTTCTGCGAGACCGAACAGATTTGGATCCGCTTGATCACCGCAGCCGCGCGTGGGTTCTGGTTCTGGCCGGAATGCGACACAGCTTCCAGGACAAGGCCGGTTTGATGACGACCGTGCATGACGACGATCGGCGTCTCACGCGTCTGATGCTGAACAGCTTTCCGGACAACGCGCCCGAGATGACATTCTGGATGAGTTCACGCGTACGTCAGGCGAAAGGCTGCTGACATCAGCGGAGCTTAGCGGTTGATCTGGTCCTGAGCCATCGCGGCTCGAAAATCGGCCTGCGATTCGAAGTACAGTCGCAACGCTTCCACATTCTTTTCGGCAGACTCCACGGCATACTGTTCGCGCAACGTCACTTTCAGCAGATCGGAAAATCCTTTTTCCTGATTCGTTCGTTCTATTGCTGCCAGATCTTCCGCATAACCAAGCGCTTCCCGCGTCTGCTCAACCTGTTCCCAGGCAGACTTCAGGGCCGCGTGAGCCATCTGCACATCGACGCTGATCTTGTCCGCGGTAATACGACGCTTGGCTGCCAGCTGAGCCAGCTTGGCCTGCAGTTCGGTCATTTTCCCCTGAGCCTTGCGTCGCTGCATGGGCACATCAAAGTAAAGTGACGCTTCGCCTTCGTACGGCGACTTGTCACGCTTGGAACTGGTGGGCTCGCCGACATCCTGAGAACCAATCAGCAGCGCATTGAGCTCTGGCTGCAGCTGATTGCGTGCTTCAGAATAGTCGATCTGTGTCTGCTGACGCATAATGTCCAGCATTCGAAGTTCCGGACGCTGTCTCATGGCCAACTGGATATCAGAACTCAGCTGATCTTCTTTGACGGGATCCGGTTCGGGAAAACCGGGCAGCTGACTATCCAGAGGCAACAGAGGTTCGCCCTGGGCATCTCGATAGTAAACAGAAAGCTTGGCGGCTGTCTGTTGCAGCTTTCGTCGTGTGTCAGCGGACTTCGCCTGACGAATAGAAACCAGACGCAGATTGTCAGTAAGTTCGGGCGGATCAATCAGACCAGCCTTCACCTGAGCTTCAATTCGTCCGGTGCGTTCTTCCGCCAGAAGCAGGATGCGCAGAGCTATTCGATGATACTCACCTGCCGCGACCCAGTCCCAGTAACCGTAGGAAGCTTCCTGAACATAATCGATGAGCTGAGCCTGAATATCAGGTTCGGCCAGATTGCGTCCGAGGCCGGCTTTCCAAAGCTCCGCACGTCGCGGATCAATCTCGCGACCTCGCGCCAGCGGCAACAGAACGCCCGCTTTAAACTCACCACCGTCGTTGGTTTGTCGCTCCTGATACCACGGCTGAAAACTTCCGCGGCCTACCCGGTAACCGGCAAACACTTCGCCGCCCCAGTACGTTGGCTGTACAACACCCACGCTTTGGCGATAGGTTTCATAAAAGCCCTGCGGACCATTTTCACTGGCGGCTTTCAGCTTGGTGTCAAACGCGCCCGAAGCTCCGATCTGCTGACCCAATGCGATGTTGCGGCCTAACAATGCTGACTGCAGCAACGGATAAGATTGATAGACCGATCCAACAACATCGCCATACTGAATCGCTCCGGCCTGAGCATTCGCAGCATCCGGAGGCGCTGCGCTGTCAGTGTTTCGGATCGGATCGGTAAGCAGTGATGAGTCCTCTGTTGGAGGCACGTCGGAATCTGCTGCGTCGGCGGAGTTTTTCCTTGCTTCTTCCGTTGAGTTCTGCAGAGATGCCAGGCGAACTTCTGCAGACTCGGCCTGATCATCAACGGGCTCCGAATCGCGAGGCGAATTTGAATCCTGCCGCGAAGTGGATTTAGAAACCATTGTTGCGGTGTTCGGGGTTTCTCTTCCGGTTGCTGTGGCTGTTCGCGTGGACGAGTCCTGTTCGCCGGCCTCTGCGGCTTCAGCCGTCAGTGACGTCGAAGCAACCGAGCGACCTGCGAAATCAGAGTCGAAAGCGTGATGAGCCGTCATAGGCTTGCGAGTTCCGGCGCAGCCCGTCAGCAGTGTCAACAGAAACAGATTGCGGCAGATTCTGCGCATGTGAGACCGTCATCCATGACAAACTCGTAGTGAACCAGCACTACAGTTGGCATCGGACAACCCTTGCCTCCCGCTGACAGTCATGCATCCTGGTTACAAACAAATCCGGAGAGTTAATAACCAAAATCAGTAGGACAGGAAGAATCGTCAGAGTCTGCCGCGCAAAACATCCTTGAATATAGGTTTTTTCATGCAGCTCGGCGGTTTGCTGCCGATGTGAAAACAAAGGGCTCACCAGCGACGTCGTATTTGCGACTGAGATCGATATTGATCAACAGACCGATGGCTGCATAAGTGGACAGCAGGCTGCTTCCACCGTAACTGCAGAGTGGCAATGCTGTCCCTGTGATGGGCAGCAACCCCACCGTCATGCCAGTGTTCAGAATGGTCTGAACGCTCAGCAGAGTCACAATTCCCACAACGACCAGTCGCCCGAACGGGTCTCGCGTACGTCTGGCAATTTGCAGCCCTTTCCAGATCAGCACGCAATACAGTGCAAGAAGGCCTCCGCATCCGGCGAAGCCAAATTTCTCACCAATCATGACGAAGATAAAATCGGTTCGCGACGCGGGAAGTTGCCATGCGGCCGGATCGTCCAGAGGCGGTTCTGCCTGACGGATGCTGCCGCGAAAACCACCGAGCGCCAGGACTTGCTTGGACTGATGCAGATGAAAGCCATCGCCAGCCGGAGCCAGCCCACCGTCACGCTGCGTGAAAACGGAGACCAGACGCGACTGCTGTTCGGCTGACATCTGGGTCCAAAGCAGGGGCATGCAGGAAATTCCCATCAAGGCTGCGCCCAGCAGGTGCTTTGAGCGGGCACCCGCAGCAAACAGCATGAAGTACATCACTGGAATAAACAGCAGCGCCGTGTCCATGTCGGGTTCTTTGAGAATCAGAAGCATGGGCAGGATGGCAAGAATCAGCGGCGGCAGAAGGCCTTGAATCGTCCGCTGGTTTTCCCGATACATGAGATACGTGGCCAGCATCATTATAAATGCCAGTCGCGCGGGTTCACTGGGCTGAAAGTCAAACAGCCCGAGCGGAATCCATCGTCGCGATCCGTTGATGGGCGACATAAACAATGTCACGACAAGCAGCACGAGACTGATCAGGTAGGCGGGAATGCTGACGAAACGAATAATGTGCGACGGAGCAAGGGCGATGGCAAACATCACGGGCAGGGCCATTATGAGCCAGATCATTTGACGTTCGACGAGCTGTGATTTTCCATACAGCTCGTCGGCGCGCACCAGTCCGCAGAGACCCAGTCCGGTGATGCCCAGACAGACACAGAAAATCAGCCACGGAAATCGTCGAAGTAAACCCGACACGACAGCCTGAACCTCGGACTGGACAGGGGCAAATAACAGCCAGACAGGGAGTGTACACCAGACGGTCCAGTTTACACATCAGCGAGTTTGCAGCATTGGCGGGCGGGTGTTTTCAAATCTCAAATCTCAAATCGCAAATCCTCGCCGTGGCTTGAGCCTTTCCGGAATGATCGGGCAGTTTTTTTTACGACAGGCTGCATGTGTCGGAACCATTCACCGCAGGTTCCGCGGATCACCAGAAGGAGTGGCACAACGGGCCTCCAAAAATGCCGTTTCCCGATCACATTGTGCTTGACGAACGTAACGATCATGCCACGGTGACATGGTCTGCTGAAAGCTCCGTGAGATCCTGTCGATACAGATGACATGAGCACAACGGAAGCACATCCCACGACCTTCGACCAGAACTGCCTGACAGTTCTCGAATGTTACGCGGTTCGGGATGCCGCAGCGAAATCCGCGACTGGCGAATATGCCGGCTGGCTCGACCGCCTGCTGGAAGTGCCCGGGATTGAAACGCCCTCGCTGACATCCATTCATGGGTTCCTGATCGCTCAGGGCTTGATTAAGTTCGAATTCACCGGCCGCAGCGTGGGGCTTCAGTATCAGCTCAGTTCCCTGGGCCGCGAATCGATCTCTCGAAAATCGCTCTTCCTGTCCGACGACCTCCGAAACGCGGAGATGTCCGGAGAAGTGAATTCCGACGGAAAAGCTCAGGCCGCCTGACCGAGCTGTCCTTGTCAACGCGCCGGCTGCCAGTCTTCTTCAGCCTTGGCAAGTGTAAAACGCACGGCCGTCGATCGTTCCAGAGATCAATTGGCGGCATGCGGGCGAAAAGGTGCTACGATTGCAGTCTCAGCAAACGCCTACGCCCCCTCGCCCACGAAACCTGAATCAGGCCAAACACTTCATGAAGCGTCTCTTCTTTTTGATTCTGGGGGTTGTGGTCTCCGTCGGCTGCTTCGCGTGGTCGCTGAAGGGAACAAACGCCGAGCAGCTGCGGGCTGGATTCTCCGGGGCCAACTACTGGACACTGCCGGTCCTGATGCTGCTGCTGTTTGGCTTTTACTGGCTGAAGACGCTGCGCTGGCAAAGATTGCTGGCACCCGTCTCGCCGCTGACCTTTGGTCAGCTGTTTCCGCCCATGCTGATTGGTTTCGCCGCGAACAATCTGCTTCCCGCGCATCTGGGCGAATTCATCCGTGTGTTTGTCGTCAGAAAGAAGTACGGCATCCCCGCCAGCACTGTGCTTTCCACCGTCGTGCTGGAACGCATTTTTGATGTTCTGGCGATTTTGGCGCTATTCGGCATCGGCCTGCTTTTCACGGATGACCTTCCGGCGGAATATCGCAACGGAGCAATACTGTTCGGTGGCTTGGCGGGCGTTGGCGTGTTGTCCGTGGTGGCCTACCTGATCTGGACGGACCTGTTCCTGAATTTCGTCGCAAGGTGTTTCACGCGATTCCCTTTTCTACCCGCGAAGCTCAGCACCGGTGTTCTGGATATGCTCAGCAAAGGAGCCGACGGGCTGGCGGCTCTGCGAAGCGGGCGTGATGTTTTTTTCATTGCCGTCACGTCGATCGTTCAGTGGCTGCTCAATGGCCTGATTGCCTATGTGGCTCTCAGAGCCTTTCATATTGATGTGACCCTTGCTACGGGTCTGATTGTGACGGGAGTCACCGCGTTTGGAGTCACGATTCCTTCCACGCCGGGATACTTTGGTGTCATCCAGTTGTGCTTTCAGATCAGCATGAACACACAGCAACCGCGGCCTGACCCGTCGCTTGTTCTGGGGGCGTCGCTGTATTACCACATGAGCATGTGGATTCCGGTGACGGTGCTCGGGCTGTACTTCGCGCAGCAATTTGGTCTGAGCCTGAAGGACTTGCGACGCACCGCAGCAACAGATACGACGGAACCAGAAACCGTTGAAAGCTCTGCACTTTAAAGAGATTTCAAATTTCAAATCTCTATCGCTGATCGCTCTGCAGGAATGTCAGGAGATCGGCGATTTCCTGAGGCGTAAGCAATGTGGCCAGGCCATTCGGCATTGGTGAAACATTGGATGGCTGAATACTCACAATGGATGAGCGAGCGATGTGGTGTGTCTTCTGGGCATCTGGTGAGAGCACGATTTCGTCGGCGCTTTCGCTGGTGATGATTCCGCTGATCACGCGACCATCTTCCAGTTCCGCGCTGACCGGTTCATAGCCGCGCACAAGACTGGCACTGGGGAAGATCAGGGCCTCCAGCAGATCGCGTCGATTGCGGACTCGCCCGATGCTCGTCAGATCGGGCCCCAGCCGACCGCCGCCATAGCCCAGTTTGTGGCAGGTATTGCAGGCCGTTTTTTTGCTCATGAAAACTTCGTGGCCACGGCGAAGATCGCCTTCCGGCAAAGTGGTCAGCATCGCTTCCAGCATTGCCGTCTGTTCTTCTTCGCTCGCGTTAAGAATCTTCAGCAACGCTTTGCCCGCCGTCTGAACAGACTCGGGGTACTTGGCCAGCAGCGGTTTAATCAGGTCTGGTCGCAGTCCCCGCAGCCCGTCGGCTTTAATCAATGAATCGACCAGCTGCATTCCCAGTTCTTCCGACCCACCTTTTTCGAACGCAGGCAGCAGTTTGGGAAGTTCCATTGGTCCGACACTTCGCGATGCTGTGACAAGTGAGCTCAGCTGTTTCTCAGAAAGAACGGCGGACGCCAGGCGATTGGCAGCAATCGATCGCAGATTCATCGACAGATCTGGCGCCAGCGTTGTGACCAGCATCGCGAAGGTATTCTCGTCAAGGCTCAGGCCCGGGCCGGCTGCGTCGATGGCGTTTAGCCGCAGTTCTGTTTCCAGGGTTGGTGTGGAGGCCAGCTTCGTCAACGCCTCCTTTAATCCTGCATGCCCGTCTTTGGGCATCGGAAGGGTTTGAGCAGCGGCGATTGCCAGCGGCAGTGTGTCTGCATCAGCCTTCGTCAGCACTTCAGCAAGAGCGTCCAGCCACGATACCGGAGTCGCCGACAATCGACTGGTCGCAAACACCTGCAGCACAAGCCGCCGCGCGGCAGGCTTATGAGTGGCCTTGAGCGAATTCAAAAGCAGCGTCTGAATCTCCGCAGATCCTGCAAGACTGACCAGCAACTCGCGCGTCTGCAACGCCTCTTCATCATTCAGATCGGCGGCTCTAGAAAGTCGAACGCTAAAGTATTCAGACAGCGACGAACCCCAGTCGGCATGGCGATTCACGATCCATGCGGAAGTCGCTCGCACGGCGCGGTCGGAGTGACTCATTCGCGAAATCACATCTTCCGGTTTCAGATCGCCATTCTTCATCTGGTCCAGTGCGACCAGCGCCGCGCGAACAGCCGCCGGTGATGGGGAGTCCAGGCCCTGTCGGGTGGCTTCTGAATTTGCAATTTCAATCAGGGCATAAATCAGTGCATGCTCGCGGATTCGTTCGGCCGGATCCGCTGGTGCTCCGGAAGCATCCGGCCCGTTGAGTTTCAGCTTTTCAACGGCGGCAAGCACATCAAGAGCCGTGTTCCCGTTCTTTGTACGGCCAATGGCTTCCGCCGCTGCTCGAGCAGGACCGGGTTGCCCCGCGTACATAATTTCCAGCAAGGCCGGCAGTGCTGATTCCTCTCTTACCAGACCCACAGCATGCACCGCGCTTTGCTGCACGGCGACATCTTTGTCTTTCAGGCCAACGAGCAATGCTTTAATGGCAGAAGGCTCATCAATGCCACACAACGTCCAGACCGCGCGGCGTCGGACTCCGGCCGAAGGACTATTGCTGACCAGATCCTGCAGCGGAACTACGGCCTTCGCGCCCATCATTCGCAGGCTTGCGGTCGCTCGCCGCTGGACGAACAAACGAGGGTCGCTCAGCAGCGAAGCCATTGCCTTCGCATCCGTCCTGTCCCAGGCGATCGAATTTCCCAGAGGATCTGAGATCTTCGTCGCTCCCTTTTTGCGGACTCGGTAGATGGCCCCGAGTACGTCCGGCTTGGCCAGCTGCGACGTGGGGCAACACACTTTGTACCAGCCGCCGGTGTCGACAATCAGCAGGCTGCCATCCGCGTCTTCAAAAACATCGGTCGGATGAAAATCAGGATGATCGCATGCCAGAAAATCGACATCGTTCGTATCGTAGGTCGGACCGTTTGGTTTCAGCTGATGCTGCACTACCTTATGCAGGTTGAAGTAGCATGCAAACAGCTGCTGGTCGTGTTGCCCGCCGAACAAAGCGTCACTTCCGCCGATCAGTCCGCACGGCGCAGCAGCCCCCTGATGATTGAGCACCGGCATTACGTCACCGGTCATCGGATGCGCATAAATCGAATCGTGCTTCTTGCCGTAAACTCCGCCGTAGATGGAATGGATCAGACCATCTCGTCGACCGGCTTCGGGGAACTGAAAAAAAGTGCAGCTGAGAAATCGCTCGCCGTTATTCAGAAAGCCGACATTGACCGGATTGTCCATTCCGCCGATCAGGACAGATTCGATCTCCGATCCATCTGCCTTCGCGCGGAATATGTGCGATGACCGAGTCACCAGTTCATTCCCATCAGACAGCGTGTGCTTCTGTTCGGCGAATGCGCCCTTACACCAGTAGAATCGACCATCGTGGCCCAGATACGGTCCATGCAGATCGTTGCCACAACCTGTCAGAGTTTTGCCATCGAACCAGACTTCGCGTTGGTCGGCGGTGCCATCGTCGTCAGTGTCAGTGAGCTTCCAGATCTCCGGTGGTGCGGCCACATAGAGCGATCCTTCGTGCCACATGCAGCCTTCAGGGAACATCATTTTGTCCGCAAACAAGGTGCTTCGATCGTAGCGGCCGTCGCCGTCGACATCTTCCAGCCGACGAATTGAGTGAGGCTTCAGCTCCAGCTGTTTTTCCGCACGTTCGGACATCCCACCCGAATCCGTCACGTACATGCGGCCTCGTTCGTCGCGAGCCACTGCAATCGGCCGCGCGACCAGGGAAGAATCGGCAGCGAGTTCGACTTCATAGCCTTCGGCGACGCGAACGGTTCGGTCGCCGATCACCACTTCTTCAGCGACGCTGAAGCCTGCGGTTGCACAAACGGTGGCAAACAGAACGGTCGTGGCACGAAGGTACCGGAGACAAAAACGCATGATATTTCTCTCTATCGCGAAGACAGCCCTGGACGCATCACCGAGTGGTGGATCAGCGGCGGCTCAGGACGCGAACACTGCACACAGGCAGGCTCGTCAAACGTCACTAAAAATGCAATCGAAAACGGGCAACCTGCCAGGAGAGCGGTCATTTCCGCGTTCCACATCTACAGGTGCCGCCGTGGCGCTACTTTTGCTTAACCATTCTGGCCAGTACGATGCTAACCACGATCAGATAAACCAGTCCGGCGATCAGCATCGGCCACAACAGATTTGGCCACCGATTGAAAATGCTGTCCGAAAGCCACGATTGCACAAAACACAGCGGCGCCATGCCAAGCCCGGTCGCCAGCATCACATGCCACACAGGAATTCGGGTGAAACCGGCTGCGTACGACAGCAGGTCTGTGGACGTCAGGGGATTCAGCCGCAGCAGAACGATCACCCACAGTCCGCGACGGTTTAAGACTTCCTGCAGGTTCTCCATAGATTCGTGGCCTGCAATTCGATCGAGCCATCGGTGTCCCGCGGTGCGAGTCAGACTGCAGGCCAGGCCAGCTCCGATCATATTGGCAAACAGAGCCAATGCGCCGCCGTACCACGGGCCAAAGATTAAACCGCCGGGCGCATACAGCATCAATCCGGGGATTGGCGCAATGACGACTTCGGCGATGACAAAGATCACATACGCCAGCGGTGCCAAGGCTCCGGCATCACGAAAAAATGACTGCAGCCGCTCCACTCGATCGGCGGCAGTCTGCTCCGTATTCATCAGGTCCGCAAGGACTCCTCCCGTAACCCACGAAGCGGCAATTCCGCTCAGCAAAATCGCCAGCAGCAGCCACGGCAAAAGGGAGATCAAGCGTTTCATAAAGGGAAGTGCTGGGGACTTTGCGGCGTGAGGCCTGGCAAGACGTTGTCGGGAATTCTGCGGATTGCCGGCGTTGGGATTCACTACGAATTGGCGGTTGTGTTGACTGGCATTGGAGCCTGCAATTCGGACAAGCGTTTGGGCGACAGGTTCCACGGGAGGAATTTGGCCCCACCGTCCGGCCCCTTGCTGCCCGCCTGGGCACACGCTTCGAAGTACACACTCAGCCAGCTTCGCGATTTGATTTCCATCACGACGCAACCTCGCCAACAGAACCCGAGGCGATTCCAACTGCTCATCAACCGGACTCCATTTCGGAGGAATGCCACTCATGGCGAAAAAATTAGATCATCTGGAAAATCTACGCGAGATCAATTCCCCTGACCCCACCACTTCGGCGAATGTTCACTGCACGATTCCTTTGGAGGGATGGGAATCCGGCTATCCGGATTTCCCTACTCCTGTTGGGGCCGATGGAAGATTGCTCTTCCGCCTGCACGGCGACTTGCCGCTTTACTTCGGCACGACCTTCAGGGAATAAAAGCCTTCGGTTGGCCAGAAATTTTCAGGCTCAGAATTGTCCAGTGGCTGCTTCACAGAGATCTCGTAAACGTAGCCAGTCTTTCGCTCGGGCGTGGTGATAGAAATCGCCCGCTGATCGAGCGACAACTCCAGCTTCACGGGCACCAGCGCGTGGCGATCGGAATCCGGAGTCGCATAGCTTCCGCCCCACGATCGCGTATAACCCTGAAGACTCCAAAGGCCAGGCTGCGTGGCTTTGTTCGGGTCGACGGGATGAAAGAACGACACATCAAAGCCAGTCGCCGTGGCCCGAATTTCACGGATTCCATTGGGTATCAACGCGGACGGAACAACTCGCTCGATCGTTCCTGTATTCGTACCGCCCTGCCAGCCGCTGTCCCAGATGCTGCCAATATACAAAGCCCCATCTGGTCCGATCGCCGAAGCCACCGGCCCGACAAAGTTTCCGCCACCACCTGGCTGATCCGGCCGACTGAAGCGATAGCTGGCGCCCTGAAGAGTGCCATCCACTTCCTGGACAGTGAATCGAATCAAACATCGCGTATCGTATTCGCAGCCCACCCCGTGCCCTGAAAGTTCCGGCACGGCATAGTCTGCCGGAAAGAAGACGATACTGTTGACGCTGCGAGTCCATGGGTGAGGAATCATCAAAGACGCCGTCTCAGCCACAACATCCTTTGCGGTCTCATGCCGTGACGGCACGCCATAATGCTTGCCAATGACTACATGATTGATTTCATTGAAGGTGTTCTGCACACCCTGATTGTCTGTTGCGAACAGATGCTCGTCGCGATCAAACGCAAGCCCCATCGGGAACCGAAATGAATAGGCCACCGGTGTGATCGCGCCCGTCGAATCGATTTTCAGAACGTTGCCTCGCCAGCGATCATTGTCCGCCGGCCGATTGTTCTGAGAATAGTCGCTGCCAAGGCCAACGTAATAATTCCCGTTCTTATCCCGAGCCAGCGCGGTGGTCCAGTCGTGGTAGTCGTCGCTAAAGCCCCAGCCCGAAGCAAACACATCAAATTCATCGGCCACTCCATCACCATTGGAATCGCGCAGACGGATCACCTCCGGCTTGTGGGAAACCAGGACCGAATCGCCGTCGGCCTGAATTCCATACGGAGCGGCCAGGCCTTCCGCAAACAGCGACAGAGAATCCAGCAGTTTGTCATCGTTCGTGTCTTTGGCAATCCAGATCTGGCCCCGCAATGATGCAAACGCCAGGCGGCCGTCATCCAGCCACGTCATAGCAGTCGGCATGATCGCAGTGTCAATCGGCAGCCTCTGGCCTTCAAATCCAGGCAGAGATGTGATCGGCTCTGGCGAGCTGGTCGTTCGCGGCAATGCGGGAGGCACAATGCTCGGCGGCACAACACTGGTCGCCATGGTCAATGTTGCCATTTCACCCTTCGACAGCGACACAACCGCATCGTCACGGACAGGTGCCGGCCGAACCGTCGAAGTCCATGCGATCCCATCTCCAGTCAATTGATGGTCCTGCCAGGAACAGAATTGCAGCCGGGCATTCGGTCGGCACTCCTGGACCTCGGCGGTCATCATCCAGCCAGTGGTGTGACCCGACTTTGCTGTGGGCTGTAAGGTAAAGCTAACAATGGCCTGCAACAGATTATTTTCCGGATCATTCCACGCCGTTTTTGCCGTATGTCGCGAAAGCCGCTCTGGCTCCGTGGCAGATTCCTGCTTCGCTGTTTCCGTCGTGAAATAGTAACGCACTCGCAGACTTAACGCGCCATCGGTCAGTCTGTAAGACAGCAGTTCCGCATGGCGTCGTTCGTCAGGAACAGCAACCAGCGGAGCGGCTGACGGAGATGATTTGTCCGTCAGTTCGCACATCAGATGAGCGAGCGGCGATGCTGTGACCGTCACGCCCGCCATGTCCCAGAACCAGCTCTTGCCTTCCGTTCGCTGACGAGCGAATTCGCCGATGGTCCACTGACGCACCTTCATCGTATCAAGATCAATCAGTACATTGTGACCGTTGTTAAAACCGACGGCCATCGCTCTTGCAACGCTGTTGCGTGTTTTGGAATCCCCAATCGTAAAGACGTCACGAATCACGTGCGGCCGCTGACCGGGGGACACAGTGACGAATTGTTCATAACGACTGACTACGGTCGGCGGTGAGAACTTCGGATCGGCCAGCGCCTTCCACATCATCGCAATCTGCTGAGACAGCGAATCTTCCAGCACCCCGGGAATTGCTTTCCGAATCGCTGGCATTTCAATCCCCGGCACAACTCGGATTGGGTTCTGCATCCAGCGCATAAAATATCGCGGACGGATTCTTGTCCCCATCGTCATAATGTCAGAACCGCGAGTTCCCATGGCGACGTTGCGAGGCTCATACGGACCGGCCTTATGACAGGCGATGCAGTTAAAGCCGCCCGCTCCGATCAATTGATTTCCGGTCAGCAGTTCACCGGCCGTGGCCAGAGACGGATGATGCGGATTCATGTGTTCGAACAATTCTGCACGAGCCACGTCGGCTGCTTCGGGAATTCGGTCACTGCTCACGAAATGGCCTACAATGGCCTGTCGGTCTTCTTTTGAAAAGGCAAATTTCGGCATCCGGACCAGCAGCCAGGGCAGCCGCCGACTGGCCTGTTCCCCGGCGACGGCTGACATCAGATAGTCGTCCTGAAGTTTATCGCCCACTGCTGTCAGGGCAGGAGGAATCAATGTCTGACTTTGGCCTCGCAAATCGTCACGACGGGATTCCAGTTCGCCAGCCAGCAGCGAGATCCCTCGATGCTGATCCCGATCATGACAGGCCAGACAACCATTGCGATGCATCAGCAGTTCGCCCTTCGCAGAATCAGTAACAGGACGCAGATTAGTGCTCACGGTTTTAAGCCACGCCTGCAACTGCATTCGCTGATGCTCTTCGATAAGAAATCGCGGCGGCCGCTTTGCTGCTCGATCCGCTTCAGACGCAGGACTCGCGCTAACACAACTATTCACACCGGCAAGATTTGACTGCGACGAAATACGGACCAGCTTTTTCTCGGTCGCTTCGATCCCGGCGATCCGGTGACAGGCCGCACAGTTTGCTGCCATTAACAGTTGCTTGCCGCGGGCAGGATCAACGTTCACGAGGGCCGGTTCTTCAGTGGCTTTGTCCAAGCCCGGTTCGCCCGCAAGTTTCGCTAATACCGAAACTATCTGCCGGCGTTCATCGTCACTCAGCGCAAACACCGGCATTCGATGGTCGGCATTCAGGACTTCCGGTGACTTCAGCCACGTCATCAGCCACTGTTCCGATCGCCGTACGCCAACAGTCGTCAAGTCCGGACCATGATACGGATTCGACTTCGGTGAAAGCGACCCTTTGAATTGCGGGACCGCATGACAGACCACGCAGCCTGTCGTGAGCAGCAGCTTTTCTCCGGCGTCAGAATCTTCCGGCTTGAATTTAATCGCGATCTTTTCGGCTGCGTCTTTCTCGGCAGTGTTCTTTGCCTTCGCGTCGTTCGGAACGGTACTCTGAAGGAACGCAGCGACACTTGCCGCTTCGTCCCTCGTAAATCCAAAAGCCGGCATCATGCTGTCAGCATGCGCAGCCTGCGGATTCATTAGGCGTTCAATAATCTGCGTCTGTGAAAGTTCTCCCGCCTGGAGCAGGCTGGGTGCCTTTAAAGTCGGAAGCTCTTCCATCCCACTGTGGCACGCCGAACATCGCAGAGCATCCGCCAGAATGCGTCCAGACTCCGCTTTAGTTGCCGCTGCCGCTTCCCTCGTCAGTGTCTCATTCAGTTCATGCGACAAGCCGTCGGCCGGAAGAGGCTCCAGCGTGAATTCGGCGGATGACCAGAACAACTGCAGCTTTGCATCCGCACTGGTATCGCATTCATAAGTGATCTGAATCTCATGGTCACCGGCGTAAAGATCAGCGGCCGGTCCTGAATGAAAAATATTGTCACCGGACGCGGTGAGCACATCGGCGCCATCAATGGCCACGGTGACCTTGCCCGCAATCATGACATGAAATGTATGTTTGCCGGGCTGTCGAACCAGAAGCTTGCCACTCCAGCGGGCATTTTTTAATTCGCCCAGTCGACTGTCGACCCGGCGGCTCGGCCAGTCAAAGCTGATTCGGGAGTCCGTCCGGTGAACTGAACTGGCGGCGTCTGAAAGAACCGCGTGCAGTCCAGGTCCTGTGGCTTCTTCATCGGCCCCAGCGATCAGCGCCAAAGCGAGGACGAAAACAAAAACCAGTCGTTGCAGAAGTGAGCTCATCGGTCGGGCCTGATCAATAGGTCCTGGACGAGTCCCGGGCCTATGGGGTTGCGGGAACTTCAGGTTCAGTCTTCTTCAGCATTTCGAGGAATGCCGTTCGCATTTTTTCAACCGCCACATTCAACGGTCCGGACATGGTCGCGCCGGAGGCCAGCTTGTGCCCGCCGCCGGAGAACTGCTCTGCCAACGCGGCGACATCGTGGGGATAACGACAGCGAAGACTGAATTTGATCTGAGTCGTCTGCAGTTCCACCGCAATGAAGGCGGCTTCAGATCCGGCAACTGTCAGACACTGATTCACAAGTCCCTCTGTGTCAGAAGGTACTGCGCCCGTTTCTGCCAGATCTTTCGCATCCACCTGAACCCACACCAGCCGGCCGTCGGCTTCAGACTGAGTCCGTCCCATCACGCGGCCTCCCAGCCGCAGGCGCGCCAGCGATGATTGTTCGTGAACCAGATTGAACACAAAGTGCGGCGATGCTCCCCGATCGATTAAAGCCGCGCCGATCCGCATGGTTCGCGCAGTCGTGGAAGGAAATCGAAACCAGCCGGTGTCGGTGGCAATCGCAGCGTACAGGCAATTGGCAACCTCCGTGTCCAACTCCACGCCGAACGCTTCAGCCGCCTCACAAATCAGTTCACCTGTCGCGGCCGCGTGTACATCTTTCAGATCAATCGCCCCCATCTCGTCAGAGCTCACATGATGGTCAATCACAACGCGTGTGGCGGTGGAGTTCTGAATGACGTCGGCCATTGTCCCCAGCTGCTGCCACGCACTGGTGTCCACGATGATAATCACGTCCACTTTCGGGACATTGGCTTTGGTGATCGTGTCGTTCAGTTTCAGAATCACGCCCGGCGGATTCATAAACTGAAGATTCGCCGGAGGTGCCGAGGCATTGACGATGGTGACAGTCTTGCCCATGCTCAGCAATATCGCCCGCATGCCCAGTTCCGAGCCCAACGCGTCCGCATCCGGCCGAACGTGGCTGGTGATCAGAAATGACTGATTCTGATCAATGACGTTTTTTAAAACAGTCCAGTCCATGGCTGGCACGGGCAATAACCTTGGTAAAAATGCCTGAGCAGCTCAGGTGAAGTGAATGTGATTAAAGGCGGTTTCTGCGTTGCCACCTGCGAATGGAGGATGGTCGAAGAAACTCACGCAGGTTGCAAGTCCGTGGATGGAGCGTTTCGGGAAACGTCCGCCTCGATCAGGATATCCTCTCCGATTGTTACGGTTCGCATGGATGTCAGATTTGCCGCCGTGGGTATTCGTGCCAATCCTTGTCCACCAACCGCAGCGAGTGCTTCACTTCCACCAATCAGCTTTGGTGCGACAAAGGTGTGGATTTCGTCGACAAGTCCTGCGTCGAAGAAACTGCCAAGAAGGTGAGGACCTGCTTCCAGTAAAACGTGTGTGCATTTCCGACGACCCAACTCGTGCAGCACGGCACGAATATCGACATGGGGAAAACTGGACGTCTGAAAAACCTGAATACCCAGTGACTTCAACCGCTCCACAGACTCCTGTCTGCAACGCTGAGAAACACAGACCAGAACATCCGCCTGATCAAGTGTCTGGACGAGCTTTCCTGCAGCCGTCACGCTGTCCCCGGTAGAATCAATCACAACTCGCAACGCCCGTCGCGGTCCGGGCGGCCGAGCGGTCAACTGGCAGTCATCTGCGCTGACCGTTCCTGATCCCGTGATGATCGCATCGACTCGGCCGCGCAGTTGATGAACCCAGGCACGCGACTCTTCGCAGGAGATCCATTGGGAGTGTCCTGTTCCCGTGGCAACATGCCCATCCAGAGTCATCGCCCATTTTGCATGAACCCACGGACGCTTTTGATGGATCAGCATTTCGAAGGGCGCGATCAACCGTTTCGCGTCGGACTCGCAAACGCCAACGTCCACCTGAATGCCAGCCTCGCGCATCTTCTGAATCCCGCGACCCGAAACATGAGGCGCCGAATCGTCACAGCCCACAACGACTCGCTCAAAACCGGCGGCAATCACAGCATCAGCACACGGCGGTGTTTTTCCAAAGTGACTGCACGGTTCCAGCGAAACGAACAGCTGCGCGCCATGAGTTTTTCCGCCCGCGTTGCGTATCGCATTTATCTCGGCATGAGCTTCCCCAAATCGCTCATGACACCCTTCTGAAATCCAATGCCGCTCGGCCGATACAATCACGGCACCGACCATCGGATTCGGTTCCACCATCCCAAAACCAGACCGTGCAAGTTGAATCGCACGCTGCATGATGGCGGCATCAGATGAGAATATCTTTTGGATAGCGTTTCTCCGGAACGATGTTGCGACATGGACCGCCTGACAAAAGCGGAACGGGCGCCCCCGACCTGGCTGAGAATGTTCAATAACGTCTCGGGACGAAATCCTGACAGCGGTCCCGGCAGAACTTCAAAATACGGCGGTTCGACCGCCTTCCGCCGGTGTTATACTCCAGGCGAGCGAAAAACGCAGAGCTGCCAGCAGCTCGATCGATTTTCTCGCCGCAAAAATGTCTCAATCACAACTCCAATCGGGAGCTGACGATGAATTCCTGTCTGTTGCTCATTACTTTGTCGGCCTTCCTGGCGGTTCAAGCGTCCCCGGATCCGTTGTTCACCAAGCTCGATCTGGACGGCAATGGGCTGATCAGCGCCAGCGAACTGAACGATTCTCAGAGGTCTTTTTTCAGGCGTGCGTTGCGAGTCGCTGATAAAAATGAAGATGAGTCGCTTTCCGCGGAGGAATTTTCTGTCGCTGTCTCAGATCCCAAACCCGTCGAACTGCCGGAAGTGGCGATTGGAAGACAGGCTGCGTCGTTCGATGTGAAACGGCTCGACCGCAACGGCGATGGCAGTCTCACCCTGGAAGAAGTTCCGCCCGGTTTGAAAGAGCGTTTTGAAAAATTGCTCAGGCGTGTTGGGGCGAAGAATATTCCCGTGGATCAGGTTCAGGCCTATCTGCGAGGCGAGATGCCTCAGGCTACGCCGGCAAAGAAAACGGACGGCAAGAAATCGGACGGCAAAGAGATGCCGAAGATGGAGACAAAGAACGCTGGCGCTCGCCCGGGCCAGTCAGCCACCCAGACTGGCAATGGTGCGGCTGCGATCTTCCGAAACCTTGATCGCGATTCGGACGGAAAGTTATCTGAGTCCGAGTTGCCTGACCGCATGCGCGCGAATAAAACATTTGTCGACACGGACAACGATGGAAGCGTCAGTCGCTCGGAATTCGAAAAGGCCTACCAACGACGCTTGCGAAATAAAAAGCCATAAGTCTCGTTCGATCAATAATTGTCGCCTTTCGCTAGGAAAAACGTGAGAGCAACAGGGCGTTTTGAAAACAGCGGCCCCGAAGATGCCCGTATTGAACCGACGCTGGACGGCCGACTGATGGGCTGAAACGGTCCATTCAAATCAAAGATCATCTGTCCGCGCAACACTTGTGCTTCGACGTCCCATGTTGGCAGCCCTTGATGTCCGAAAATATCCCGTCAATTTGACATCGAATTCACGACGCACGGACAGTGTGAGACAACTTTTGTTCCGAATGAAGACGTTCGCAGGTTTTCGACAAACCCCAACGCAGATTATTCGAACATATCTTGTGTGTGACGCGAATGTGGTCCCTGTTAAGGGTAGGATTGCCCCCGCACGTCAGCAGATGTCCGTGCGTTAATAAAATCTTTTGACCGAAATCTTTTGACCCTGGTGACCGGTGACTAATCTCGTCTTTATTCTGCCCGCACAATGAGCGAATCCAACTCTCTAATCCGTCAGTGGCGACTTCTGCAGTTTCTTGCGGACGCACGTCATGGCTATCCGCAGGGCTTTGTGTTTCACCGAGGCAGTCTGTACCTGGTAGCCTGATCCAGTCGCCGTAGCGAAATTCGAACTTACAAGATGGACCGCATTGACGATGTGCATTCGACCAAGCTGCCCGCCCACGTGCCGGAGAATTTCAATTTGGCCGACTGGCTGGAACACAGCTTCGGCGTCTTCCGCAGCAACACGGGCCAACTGCAAACGATCCGCATTCACTTTGCCAGCGAAGTGGCTCGTTACGTCAAAGAGTCTAACTGGCACACAAGCCTGAAACTCACGCCCCAAGACGATGGCTCTCTCATCGTCGAAATCCAACTCACCGACACCCAGGAAATAAAAAGCTGGATTATGAGCTTCGGCCCGAACGCAAAAGTGCTGGGGTCGGAAGCACTTGTCGAAGAAACGCAGAAAGATCTGGAAGTAATGTTGGACGATTATCAACAATGGGTAGCGAAGTAATGCCGCACTACGCTCACACGATTAATGGTCAGCCGCCGGAGGCATGGGAGCCGTTGGAGGATCATCTTCAGCTTGTCGCCCAGTATTGCGAGCGATTCGCGGCCGCTTTCAATGCCAGCGACTTTGGTCAAGTGCTTGGGATGTGGCACGACCTGGGAAAGTATTCGAAAGAATTTCAGGCGTACCTTCACCGTGAAAACGGGTTCGAAGCGCATCTGGAAAACGTTGCAACGTCCAGTCGAGTCGATCATTCGACGGCTGGAGCGCAGTTGGCAGATCGAGTGTTCGGCAAGCACCCGTTTGGCCGCATGCTGGCTTATTGCATCGCGGGACATCATGCCGGGCTGGCTGATTCAATGAGCACTTCCGGCGCATCCGGGCTGGATCAGCGACTTACACGGAAGATCCCGGACTTTAGTGACGCACCAGTCGCACTTCAGCAAAAGCCAAATCTTCCCGCCGAACCGCCGATTTCCCTCGGCGGTGAAGCCGGATCAGTCACATTTCAAGTGGCGTTCCTGACTCGCATGCTGTTTTCGTGCCTGGTCGACGCGGACTACCTGGCGACGGAAGCCTTTGTGTCTCCGACAACGGCTGACGAACGAAAAATCGATCTGCCGTTGCTGGCTGTTTTGCGTGAAAGACTCGATCAGCATCTGAAACAGCTGTCTGCTGGCAAACTTGGGCCTGTTGCGGAAGCTCGTTCTGAAGTTCTGAGTGCTTGTCGTCATGCGGCAGCGAATAGTCGAGGTCTATACTCGCTAACTGTACCCACGGGGGGCGGCAAGACACTGTCTTCACTGGCCTTCGGCCTGGCTCATGCGGAAACGCATAGAATGGCGCGCGTGATCTACGCAATTCCATTTACCAGTATCATCGAACAAACGGCCAACGTCTTTCGTGGTGTCTTCGCGAATGTTCCCGACGAAACGATTCTGGAGCACCATTGCAATACAGATCCAGATCGCGAAACTCCGACCACGCGCCTGGTGACGCAGAACTGGGACGCTCCTATTGTCGTGACGACCAACGTGCAGTTGTTTGAATCACTGTTTGCGTCGCGAACATCCAGCTGCCGCAAATTGCATAACATCTGCAACAGTGTGATCATTCTGGATGAAGTGCAGGCGATCCCGGTCGATCTGCTGCAGCCAGTTCTGGCAACCATTCAGGAATTGGTCCGCAATTATGGTTGCACGGTTGTGTTGTGTACAGCCACGCAACCGGCGTTCAACAGGTCAGAAGATTTTCGCATTGGCCTGACAAACATCACAGAGATCATTCCGAATCCATCACAGCTTTTCGAAAGGCTGAAACGAGTCCAAATCAGCCACATTGGGAAACAGACGGACGAAGAACTGTCTCTCCGCCTGGCCACACACAATCAATTCCTGTGCATCGTCAATACACGAGCCCACGCCGCAAAACTCTTTGACCGTTTAACCCGTGGCCGACAGGCCAGGCCGCCCAGCGACACAACAGCAGCCTGGCCTGTCGGCCACGGGTTAAACGATGGTGGTAACCAGACAGCCGATGGTCTCTTTCATCTCAGCACGCTTATGTGTGGTGGACACCGTAAGCTCATCCTCGACACGATCCGTCAGCGACTGCTCGATGGTCTTCCGTGTCAGGTCATCAGCACTCAGCTGATTGAAGCGGGCGTCGATGTTGATTTCCCTGTGGTATTTCGTTCTTTGGCCGGCATCGATTCGATCGCCCAGGCAGCTGGACGTTGTAACCGTGAAGGACGACAAACAACCGGGCAAGTGTTCGTTTTCGAACCAACTGAAATCAAGCTGCATGGCTATCTAAAAGCCACAGCGAATTCCGCCGCAGAACTCATGGCCGATTTAGAACCGGACAACATGGATCTGCTGAATCAGGACATCGTCCGCCACTACTTCGACCTGCATTTCTGGCGACACAAGGATCGCTGGGATGCGAAAGATGTGTTGAGCTGTTTTCCTGATCCCTATCAGAAAACGCAGTTCAATTTTCAAACTGCGGCGAAGCGATTTTGTTGGATCGATGACGTCTCGGAAACGGTTTTCGTGCCGTACGACCAGGAAGCTCGGAACCTGATCAAAGACCTCCGCCGTTTGCAGAATGACACGACACACATCGCTCAGCTCCGCAAGGTGCTCCGCCGTCTGCAACGGTACTCGGTCAGTTTGTTTCCGTACATCTTCAAAGCCATGGTGGGCACCGACATTGAAGTGCTGGACTCCGGCTACGCTATCCTGATCAATGAAACCTGCTACGACCCAAACCTCGGCCTCCGCCCCGACAAGAGCGGTTTTCATGAACCCGATTCCCTCATCGTTTAACCCGTGGCCGACAGGCCAGGCTATCCCCAAAAAAATTTCACTCCTGGCCTGTCGGCCACGGGTTAAACAGTAAATTCAGAAAGGATAAACGCTCATGATCCACGGCTACCATATCATTCTGCCCATGTACGGGTTCTGGCTGCCGAACGATCCTCGCGGTTCGTGGTCCGATTTTGTCTGGGCGTGGGAACTGGTTCGATTCGGGAAGGCGACGAAGACGATTGAGCGACGAGATATCATGGAACTCACACAAGACGAGCTTCAAGAACGCGAAGCCGCCTGCAACGGCCTGAAGTTTGAACCAGTCTCCATCAATGGCCAGCAGGCATTGTCAATTGTTAACGGATTCGGGTTTCGAGCCAAACGTAGCAACTACAGCATATGGGCCTGTGCGATCCTGCCGGAACACACTCATCTTGTACTCGCGCGGCACACGTACAAAGTCGAACAGATGGCGAAACTGCTAAAGGCTGCCGCCACCACGGAGATTGTTAAAGTTGGACGCCATCCACTGCAAAAGTACAAAGCTGCTGACGGCTCTCTGCCACACATGTGGGCTGAATCTCAATGGAAAGTTTACCTGGATTCGGAAGAACAAATCGAGAACGCCATTCGGTACGTAAACGAGAATCCGGAACGCGAAGGAAAGAATCGCCAACACTGGTCTTTTATCAGCCCCTTCCGAGGCCTCGAACCCGGCCACATCACTTACCACTAACCATCCCGTTTAACCCGTGGCCGACAGGCCAGGCCGTCTCAGTCTACTACCTCAAGCATCCTGGCCTGTCGGCCACGGGTTAAACGAATTTTTTGAAAGGAACTTGCTTATGAAATCCCCTCCGCAAATCGCCATCAAGGTTTGGGGCGACTATGCCTGCTTCACTCGTCCGGAAATGAAGGTCGAACGCGTCAGTTACGACGTCATGACACCGTCCGCCGCGCGAGGTGTTCTGGAGGCTATCTACTGGAAACCGCAGATTCGCTGGGTGATCGATCAGATTCACGTGCTGAATCCGATTCGATTCACCAATCTGCGGCGCAATGAAGTGGCATCGAAGATCCCCGTGGGCAATGTTCGTAAAGCCATGAAAGGTGATACGTCGCCTCTGGGCGTGTACATCGAAGAAGATCGGCAGCAACGAGCCGCCATGATTCTGCGTGATGTCGCTTACGTCATTGTGGCTCACTTTGAATTGCTTGATCCTGCCGAAACGCAGCAGAAGCATTATGAGATGCTCAAGCGTCGAACCACCAAAGGGCAGTACTTCCACCATCCGTATTTCGGTTGCCGCGAATTCCCCGCCGACTTCGAATGGGTCGATGGCGAGATCCCGGAATCGCCGCTCGATGGCCAGAAGGACCTTGGGTTCATGCTGCACGACCTCGACTACGCCGACAACATGTCACCAAGATTCTTTCGGGCCGTCATAAATAACGGCATTATCGATGTGCCTCCCTTGCATGGAAGTGAGGTGAAAGCATGATTCTGCAGGCATTAAATCATTACTACGAACGACTGGAATCCGATCCGGACGTGGACATCGCTCCATTCGGTTACAGTCGCCAGAAGATTTCCTTCTGCGTCGTGCTGAACGATGATGGAACGTTGCACGAAATCGTCGAAGAGACCGACGGGAACGCCGACAAACCGCGTCCAAAGTCGCTGATTGTGCTCGGTGGTGCGAAGCCTTCCGGTGCCGGGATCAACCCGTGTTTCCTGTGGGACAACACCGGTTACATGCTGGGTTTCAAACCAGATGACGACAAACCGGAGCGTACGCTGGAAGCTTTCGAAGCGTTCCGGACAAAGCATCTGGAACTGAAGTCCACAATCGATGATCCCGAGTTCGCTGCTGTCTGCATATTTCTACAGTCATGGAAGCCGGAGAAAGCCACCGATCATCCGACGCTCGCTGCCATTTCCAGCGGCTTCGGAGTGTTTCGAATTCGAGGCAAGACGCACTACGTTCACCAACGGCCAGCGTTGAAAGAATGGTGGAACAGTCAACTTGCCGGTGCCGACGCAGGTTCAACCACAGAAGGGCAGTGTCTGCTGACTGGTCAGCATTCCGCGCTGGCTCGACTGCACGAACCCAAGATTAAAGGTGTATCCGGTGCTCAGTCATCTGGTGCAGCGCTGGTTTCGTTCAACGACAACGCCTACGAAAGTTTTGGCCGATTGCAAAGCTTCAATGCCCCGGTCAGCGAATCGGCAGCATTTCAATACTGCATGGCGCTGAATCATCTGCTGCGACAGGGTGGAGGCAAGATTCAGATTGGTGACGCCACCACCGTTTACTGGACGGAATCGCCATCGCCGATGGAAGAGTTCTTCAGCTTCGTCGCTGACCCTGCCAAAGCGTCTGCGGAAGATGATGCTCAGAAGCAAAAAGTTCAGGCAACTTTGCAGCGTATCGTTCAGGGGGAAAGCGTTGAAGATCTGGAACTTGGCGATGGTGACACACCGTTCTATGTGCTCGGCCTGTCACCCAACGCGGCTCGCCTGTCGATTCGCTTTTGGTACGTCAGCACCCTGACCGAAATGGTGGCCGCTCTCCGTGAGCACTTCAACGATCTGGCGATCGTGCGAAGTTTTGAGCGCGACCCCGAATTCCCCGCCATGTGGCAGTTGCTTCGCGAAACAGTTCGCGAAAGCAAAGATATTCCTCCGTTGCTAAGCGGTGCCGTAATGCGAGCCATCCTGACGGGTAGCCCGTATCCACAAATGTTGTTTTCCGCAGTCCTCCGACGCATTCGAGCTGACCGTGTCGTCAATTCAGTGCGAGCCGGAATGCTGAAGGCGTGCCTGAACCGAAACTCTCGAACCGGTATCTCCTCTTTAATAAAGGATATTTCTATGTCACTCGATCCCGACCGCCCAGAACCGGCTTACCAGCTTGGCCGCTTGTTTGCCGAACTGGAAAAGACTCAGGAAGACGCACTTCCTGGAATCAATGCCACGATCAAAGACCGTTACTTCGGAGCCGCCTCGGCCACACCGGCCAGCGTGTTTCCTCGAATCATTCGAGGCAGCCAGTATCATCTTGGCAAGCTGGAATACCGTTCAAAGATTCATCGTGAAAAGCAGATTCAGGAAATCTGTGGCAAGCTCGACGGCTTCCCATCGCACCTGAACCTCAACGATCAGGGCCTGTTTGCACTCGGTTACTACCACCAACGTCAGGCAATCTTCACCAAGAAAGCGGCACCCGAAGACACCGCCGTCAACACCTAACTTCGTTTAACCCGTGGCCGAAAGGCCAGGCCGCCACGGGTAAAAGTACAGCTTGGTCTTCTACCACGGGTTAAACATTCAACTTCTCATTAGGAATTTCAATCATGCAAAACCGATACGACTTTGTTTTTCTGTTCGACATAAAAGACGGCAATCCTAACGGTGATCCGGACGCTGGCAATCTGCCTCGCACTGACGCAGAAACAGGCCAGGGCTTGGTCACCGATGTGTGCATCAAACGCAAGGTTCGCAACTACGTCGGACTGGTTCACGGCGAACAGCCACCCTATGAGATCTACGTCAAGGAAAAGGCCGTGCTGAACAACCAGCATGGACGAGCGTGGGAGAAAGTGCTTCCTGACACAAAGAAAGCAGATCGCAAGAAACTGCCCAAAGATCAACAAAAGGCCAAAGAACTGACGGATTGGATGTGCCAGAACTTCTTCGATATTCGCACTTTTGGAGCCGTAATGACAACAGGCGAAAACTGTGGTCAGGTGCGCGGCCCGGTCCAGTTTGGCATGGCTCGGAGCATCGACCCCATCGTTGCCGCGGAACACGCCGTGACTCGATGCGCAGTTACAACGGAACGCGAAGCCGAGGATCAATCGGGCGACAATCGCACCATGGGTCGCAAGTTCACCGTGCCATATGGACTTTACCGCATTCACGGTTATATCAATCCACATCTGGCCGCTCAAACCGGATTTAACGAAAACGGCAAAGACCTTGACCTGTTCTGGACGGCCCTCACGCAGATGTTCGAAAATGATCGTTCTGCAGCGCGAGGCGAGATGGCACCGCAGGCATTGATCGTGTTCAAACACGAAAGCGCACTGGGCAACGCTCCGGCCAATAAGCTGTTTGAACGCGTCACCGTCAAGAAGTCGAATGATACCAGCACACCGGCTCGCAGCTTCAGCGACTACACAGTCAGCGTTGATGACGCCACCCTGCCAGAAGGTATCACGATCGAACGAAAAATCTGACCACCTTGTTTAACCCGTGGCCGATAGGCCAGGCCGACACACGACGGAATCGCAGACAACCTGGCCTTTCGGCCACGGGTTAAACGAATGTCCTGATCACTGGCCATTATATGCACATCGAAGACGACCTTTTGCCCATCTCCGCTCTGCAGCACATGTTGTTCTGCGAGCGGCAGACGGCGTTGATTCATCTCGAACGGCTGTGGGTCGAAAATCGACTCACAGCCGAAGGTCGTCTGCTGCATAAAAAGACGGACAACGCGAAATCCGAAACACGCGACGGTGTTCGTATCACACGCAGCCTTCCCGTACACAGCTTCCAACTGGGTGTCTACGGAGTCTGCGATGTGGTCAACTTCAAACCTCCGACACTCCCGCCGCACCCTGAAAAGTCACTCGCCAAGTGGGTCCAGCAAGAACTCGCTCGAACTCGCTCGTTTAAGCCGCGGCCGACAGGCCAGACCGACGTTTCGTTTAACCCGTGGCCGACAGGCCAGGCTTCGCTGCAACAATCTGAGACTGCCAATCCCAGCCCAGACATGCCTCCCCCGTTTCACCGCTGGCAGATCACACCCGTTGAATACAAACGCGGCCAGCCAAAAAAGAACGCGGCTGATCGAGTGCAGTTGTGCGCACAGGCGATGTGCCTTGAAGAGATGCTCGGAATCGAAATTCCTCATGGCGAACTCTTCTACGGAAAGCGTCAGCGCCGAACCGAAGTCATCCTCTCCGAAGATCTGCGACAATTGACCGTAGACACAGCTGCAAGACTACATCGAATGATCGCTGGTCAAGAAACTCCCAGCGTTGTTCGAGAACCCAAGTGTGAATCGTGCTCGCTGTTGCCCGTTTGTATGCCGCCCCAGTCAGGTGCCCCCACGGCATCAATGTATCTGCTCCAATTGCTAAAAGAATAAACGAGCTTTTTCCACAACACCTACCTCGGGACGCTTCATGAAACAACACCTCAACACACTATTCGTTACCACGCAGGGCGCGTATCTCCGCAAAGACGGCGAAACGGTGGATGTGCGAGTCGAAAAAAAATCGCGGCTGCGAGTTCCGCTGCACAATCTGGACGGAATTGTTGCATTCGGACGAGTTGGAGCCAGTCCCGCTCTGATGGGTGCATGTGCGGAAGCGAATGTGACGATTTCGTTTCTGACGACCAGCGGCAGGTTTCTGGCGTCCGTTTCCGGATACTCTCCCGGAAATGTATTGCTGCGACGAAAACAATATCGCACCGCGGACGACCTCAATGCAGCTGCCAGGATTGCCCGGGCGATCGTTGCGGGAAAACTCAGCAACTGTCGAACAGTGCTGCGTCGAGCCGCTCGTGACGCCAGTTGTGAAGTACGTCAGGCTGCCCTGAATAAAACGGCCGATCGACTGACGGCGTCGATCGACGAATCCCTGCGATGTGGTGAACTCGAACGCGTACGAGGTATCGAAGGTGAAGCCGCCACGCATTATTTCGGGGCGATGAATCAGTTGATCGCGTCTGAAGCTCCGGAATTTCAGTACACGAAACGCAGTCGCCGACCGCCACTCGATCCTGTCAATGCCATGCTCTCATTTGCTTATACTCTATTGACGCACGATGCCCGGAGTGCATGCGAAGCGGCGGGCCTTGATACGGCCGTCGGTTTTCTTCATCGCGATCGGCCGGGGCGTCCAGGAATGGCTCTGGATCTGATGGAAGAGTTCCGCCCAGTTTTGGCCGATCGTATGGTGCTTTCCCTGATTAATCGGCAGCAGGTTCAGCCGTCGGATTTTGTAATCCGGGAAAATGGAGCGGTGCAGATGAGTGATGCCGCGAGGAAGACGGTCCTGACTCAATGGCAGCAGCGAAAGCAGGAACAGATCACGCATCCCTTTTTGCAGGAGAAGACAACCATCGGCATCCTGCTGCATCTGCAGGCGCGTCTGATGGCCAGATATCTGCGTGGCGATCTGGACGACTATCCGCCGTTCCTCTGGAAATAGATCCCCGCCGTTTAACCCGTGGCCGAAAGGCCAGGCATTCACTTTTCGAACTGGTATCCGGGAGGCGAAATTCCTTCTCTCCCTGCAGAAATCTCTCGACACCACATTAAATTGGACCGGCATTTATGATGTACGTACTCGTCACTTATGATGTCTCCACAAAAACTCCTGCCGGTCAGAAGCGACTTCGCAAGGTTGCTGAATACTGTGAAGACTATGGTCAGCGTGTGCAGAATTCGGTGTTTGAAATGAAAGTCGACTGGACGCAGTGGACAAATATCAAAGCCGGGTTGCAGAGTTTGATTCACACTGAAGAAGATAGTCTTCGCTTCTACATGCTTGGATCGAACTGGCAGAACAAGGTTGAGCATCATGGGATTCAGAAAGGCTTTGACATCGAAGGTCCCTTGATCGCCTGAAATGATGGCTGCGTTGAGGCTCCCTGATGGCGGTAGCTTGCCGCACTTCTATCGATCGAAATCGGTTGCTCACGGCGGAATCGCGGCTGAGCTTGCAGACGAACGGAAGCCGGGCTAAGGTCGTGCGTACCTAAAGCTGTCGCACAAACCTTGGGAGGTTCGCGAACGTCCCAAGGTGTTCAACTGTCAAGGTTTCCGATCATGATGAATTCCCTGGCATCCTGGCTATCTGCCTCAAACACTGGCATTCGCGGAAGCCAGTCGCTAAGTTCATTGAGCCCAACGTCTTCCGACGCCGGGCTTTCGCCCCGCACGCGGGGCGCGGATTTAAACACTACCGCTGGTAGTAGATTTACGCACACACCTGCTTTCGCCCCGCACGCGGGGCGCGGATTGAAACACGTCTGACGATGGTTCTGTCGTGCGATGCCGACTTTCGCCCCGCACGCGGGGCGCGGATTGAAACAATCAACGCACTGCGGCAGTACCACTCCGAGGCACTTTCGCCCCGCACGCGGGGCGCGGATTGAAACATCCAATTTCGCTACGTTTCCGTGAGAATGCCATGCTTTCGCCCCGCACGCGGGGCGCGGATTGAAACTACGTGGCTTGGACACAGGCCGGCGAACACAAACCTTTCGCCCCGCACGCGGGGCGCGGATTGAAACTCGGCGGGTTACTACTGGTGATTCCGATCGGCGGATCTTTCGCCCCGCACGCGGGGCGCGGATTGAAACAACCAACGACGCCTTCAATGTTTCCATCGCATCTGCTTTCGCCCCGCACGCGGGGCGCGGATTGAAACACTGGCAGCCGCCAAGCATGCTCTACAGTGTGCCCTTTCGCCCCGCACGCGGGGCGCGGATTGAAACAGAACTATGTGGCGAGTTCAGCCCTGTACAGGGCCTTTCGCCCCGCACGCGGGGCGCGGATTGAAACACGCCCTCGCTGGTCCCACATATCGTTACAGGTGCTTTCGCCCCGCACGCGGGGCGCGGATTGAAACCTCGACTGTCAGCATGGCCTGACTGATCTGCTGCCTTTCGCCCCGCACGCGGGGCGC
>JBDNHX010000367.1:0-25304 GCA_041688565.1 Planctomycetaceae bacterium | reverse complement strand
TGGCACTACATGCACTTTTACTTCGCCCAGGTGATGTATCGTTCTGGCGGAGATGAATGGTCCAGTTACCGCGATGAACTCAATTCCAAACTGATCAAGGAAATGCAGTCCGGCGGCGGATGGTCCGATCCTCAGGTCGGCCCGGTCTACGTCACAGCCCTCAGTTGCATCATGCTTCAACTGGACAAAGGCTTTTTGCCGATTTATCAGCGTTGACTCAATGTCGGCTGATTAGCACGGATTATCCAGCCAGGGCTGATTAGTTGGACAGCCAACGGCCAGCCGCTGTACCGAGCGCACGATCAATAATTCGGTCCATCATTCGGCGGCCATACCACCATCCATCCGGATTGAGGTAAATGATGTCGCCTGCCTGCACCATGACGTTCTCCTGCGGATCACTGCGAGCGGCAATCAGGTCTACGCGGATCAGCAATGGACTTCGATCCGGCAGGACGCGATGCACCGTCACTGTCGTTGGAGATTCGATGGGATCGATATAGCCTGCCATCGCAACTGCTGTGACAACGTCAATTTCTCGATCATCAGGGAGCAGAAGGCCGCTACCAATCTCCCGGTCTCGGTCATTCACTGAAAATCGCAAACTGTTGCGATCACTGAGCGGTCCAACAACAAAGAAGACTTTATCGGTCCTCGATGGAATCACGATCACATCGCCTGAGTTCAGGATGACATCGCATGGTTTCGTAATCCCGTTTTCACCACGCAATGGGATTCTGACAATCGACTCTGCCTGACTGACAACTTCGCAGGGAATTTCGGAGGGAATTCTGTCACGAGTCAGAGTTGTCAGCGAATGTCCACCGACCGGCAAGCCGTGAGGCGGCATTCTCCGGCCTGCGGGCTGTGGAGCGGGCACAGTCGTTGACGGCGGTAGAGAATGTGCCGGCTGAAGGTTCGCAGGCACCGAGGAAAACGGTTGACCCGAAGAATGCTGAAGCTCCCATGGCTTGCTTCCAGTGGAAGAGATCGGGGCAGAGTTGACCGGATACTGGAGCGGCAAATTTGACCTGTTCGCACCGTCCAGCATCGGGAGTTGAAGATTCTTTCCGTGCCGATGAATTTCAATGACTTCGCCTGCATCTTCTGAAAACCCCTGCGCTGCGGCGAGAGCGTGGGCGACATCATTTGCGTCGCGCGGCAGAGCGTGCATGCCCTGCTGTTTCACCGCACCCAACACTAAGACGTTAACGGTTCCCTTTTCCTTCAGCGTGATCACGGTGCATGGATTTATCAGCAGGTTGTTTGCCAGAGCCTGATTGACCTGGTGCTGGGCCTGTGCAATTGATAAGCCACCAACGGCGACAGGCCCCAGTCGCGGAAGATAGACTTCGCCGTGGTCCAGAACCTGCACCTCGAACGGTTCCGCATGCCCCTGAGCAATCAAGTCAGGTGCCGTGATTTTGATAATGTCACCAGGGCCCAGAAGGTAAACATCGTTGGCCTGTCCGACCAAACGGGAGTAATTCAGAGGAGTCTCAGATGTTCGCATGGGCCAGCGATACTCATCCGGCAATGTTCGTGCTTCAACGCCTGGAGAGTGCAGCGGTGCATAGCAGCCTGTTGAGAGAATCAGCAGCAGCAGCGAGCACATCGGAGAAAGCCGATGCTGGTGGGAATTAATGGCCCGGAGATTCTGTTTTGCCGGGAAACGGTCCATGATAAGTCTGACTCTATCTGCGATAAAAGAGATTGTCTTCTTTGCAGATCGGCCAGAATTACTCACATTATTAGCAGAATCGTATTATCGCCCCCAGTTTGCCAGCTGCATTCTGAGGAGACCCAGCGTCGTTCGTGCCCCGACATTGATTCGCTGCAGCCGGAACCGATCAGAAAAAGGCTGAAGATTCAATCCTCGCTGGGTGCTGAACGCCAGCTCGATTCCCTCAGTTGCCATGACCGCCACTGCATCTTCAGAAACGCCTCCGGCAGGATATGCCAGTGTGCGCGAGATCTCGCGGACCTCTTTCTCCAGCACTTCGCAGGACGTTCTCACTTCGTACCTGATCTCATCCGGCTTTATGCGATTGAGCATGGGATGACTATGAGTGTGTGGAGCCAGTGTCGCGCCTTGCTGATGAAGCGTTCGAAGCTCGTCCCATCCCAGGACATTGTTATGATCCGGGTCAGGCACTCCGGTGGTCTCAGTGATGTCCGCCATCACCTGCAGAAACTCACTATGTGGGACTGACTTCAGGAACTCTTTTAACACCCGGAAAGCATGCTTCCTTTGTGCCTGAGAATTCAGCTCAATCCTGCGTTTTCCAGGGGAAAGAATTCGACTTCCCTCGGGCGCCCGCATCACCGCTCGATGAAGCCTGTCCCACCAGAAGTGGAGACTATGATTATCAGGAAAAGCGGTGGGCACAAACACCGCAGCAGGCAGGTCAAGTGCTTTCAGAACGGGCCATGCGTGCGTCGCAAAATCTCTTGTTGCATCGTCAAAGGTCAGCAGCACAGAATCCGCAGGCAGCGAATGCCCGCCCTGCGATGCTGCCACAACGTCCTGCATTGAACAGACATGATACCGTTCAGCGACGCATTGCATCTGAGCTGCAAACTGTGCCGGAGTGGCACTGATTAGACCCGGATAGTAGGGGTCGTCAGCGTCGATTTTATCAATGCGATGATAGGCCAGCACTCTCAGCAGCGGGCGAGTGCGGTTGCAATGCTCAGCTCGATTGACGGCGATCCCGAACATTCGGGATTCCGAGAACTGCACTGCCATATTCTTTAGAGTTGAAGCGATCATCAGGCCCTGTCCGAGTTGTTTGAATCTTCAGGAAGCGCTTAAACGAGAGACCTCGGGAGTCGTGGTTTCTTTCAATCGAAGTTCAAAGATCTCCGGAGCGGGAGTTTGAAGATCCGACTTTTGCCTCCCTAGTCGGTCCAGGATTCCTGTCAGTGTCAGTTCGTCTGCGCCGAAAGCAAATGCTTCCGTGTTTACAGGAATCTGAAGTCTCTCGGCCACAGTTATCTGAAGACGTTTGCACATCGCGCTGGCCTGGGCAACATCGGTCTCCGGGAGCAGCATCAGAATCTGGTCACCCACACGGACGGCCAGATCATGCGACTTCGTCTCCTTCTGAAGGACGCGACTGATTCCTCCTAAGATAAGCTCTTTGCTGAGTGATTCTGTGACTGTCTGTGCCAGTGCGGCAAGAGCATCCGATGTGACAGTTCCAGGTGTGAGTGCGACGAAAGTCAATGGACGTTCGTGCCGCCGAGCGCGGCGAATTTCTTCCAGAAAGGCCGGTTCGCATTCCTGAACCGTTGGTACGGATGTCGCTTTCAGTACGTCCAGCATTTGTCTGGACGTCAGTTCAAACTCATCTGTATGTCGAGCGAATTCCAGACACAAATACTGTGACACAATCAGAGACGATACTTCCAGCAAAGCGATTGGGAGGGCCTCCAGATCCAGGCGGTATCCGAGGATACATTTTCCGATGAGCCAGACAGCACTGAAGCCGGCGGCAACAATGCCGAAGTTATGGCGCCGGAGCAATGGTGACGCCAGCATCGAGACACCAACCACAGCGGCAAGACCATAGACAAACGAAGCGATGTCAATCTGCGGAAAAAGTCGCTCCACATTAAAGAGTGCAAAAAACCAGATCAGGGTCGCGATTGTCCAGATTCGATGCGTTTTCATGGTATTACTTGATGGCAGGTGTTGGTTACGGTGAGAAATGTGAGGTTCTGAATTAAGAGCCGTGTCGCTCAGGTGTTTCCTGATTGACGTTGCTAGTACGCCCCCCGTGGTTTAACGACCGCAGCGATGGTGCGGCACAACAGTTTGAGATCCAACCACAGACTGCGGTCACGGATATATTCAATGTCAAGACGCAGACGGTCATCGAAATCAATATCGCTGCGACCACTGACCTGCCAGAGGCCCGTGATGCCCGGCTGGACTTCAAGCCGTTCCGTATGCCACAGACTGTATGTGTTCGCGCTGAACGAGGTCGGCCTCGGACCTACAAGGCTCATGTCACCGTTGATGACGTTCAGAATCTGTGGCAACTCATCAAGGCTGGTCTTTCTCAGGATTCGGCCAACACGAGTCACGCGGGGGTCGTTGCTGATTTTGAAGTCTGGCCAGGACAGTTCGTTCAGATCCCGCAGCTGTTCCTTCAGCTCCTCAGCATTTTTTACCATAGTACGGAGCTTGAACATTCGAAAGCGACGGCCTCCACGGCCTGTTCTGTTCTGCATGAAGAAAACAGGTCCGGGATTTTCGATCCACAAAGCTGCGGCACAGAGAGCAATGACCGGCACTACAACTGGCAGCAACAAAAGGCAGATGATGAGGTCAATGATCCGCTTGGTAACGAAATACAATCGCCCCGGTCCGAGCCCGATGGCGTCAGCGTTTCCCGTCAACAGCAATGATCTCTGTGGAACGATTCTTGATCTGGGTGAAAAGACTGCCATGGCCTGCTGTGAACCCTCCTGGGACGACTTTTGAAAATGGTTTTCAGGGATTTGTGAACGAAATACTTTTCCAGTTAACAAGCCATTGTCTCCCAGTGAATATTGCAGCCGCACGATCCCGCTGAGGATGTTCTGGACGATCTGCTGAATAATCGGTTGTGCGTTTTAACTACATTCCGGAGCAACAGGCGAAAACAGATAATGGCTACAAACGGTCCGCGATCAGAATCGACTGCGATGTTCCAGACTGCTCCGGTGGTGCGAGGTGGACCAATGGCCGCTCTGTCTCGGCGTTCAGACGAGGCTTCGATTTTTGGCGCAGAACCAGTTCCCGCAGATAACGTTGACACTCAGCAAAAAAAGGACGCGGGTCGCGGCGACTGGCAACCGCGAAGATTTTTCGCCCCTGCACGGAACGAAGCCAGTTGAGCAAAGTGATTTCCTCACGCCGCCAGGCTCGCAGTCCGGCCTGCAGGTCTCTTCGAAGATGGACCCATTTCAGAGGCTGCGAGGGAGCAGCTTTGCTGGATACATCAGGAAGAGGTAACTGAGCTGCGTCACAATACATGGTCAGCAGGAGTGGAACACCGCAGGCTTCTGCCATCGCTGACCGCCCCGTGGGTCGACCGATATTCGGTTCAATAATCAGGAGCCGGCCGGTACGCTTGTCCCGCTTGAACTCAAGGTAGCCGAGCCCGCAAAAATCGAGTCGTTGAAAGAAGGCGACGGCTTCTTCGGCGACAGGAATATCGTCGGATTCTTGAGCAAGGCAGGCAGTGCCGAAATCCGGGGGCCACTGGCGGGTCTTCTGAGAGGTATAACGACAACGCCCTGTGCCATGCCGGTCGAAGTAGACATTGACTGTGAAGCAGTCTTCCACACTTCCCGGAATGTACTCCTGAGCAATCAATGTGTCGGTGAACTGCGAATACTTCTGCCATGCAGACAACAGTTCGTAGGGGTGCTCAGTCCGCACGGCTTTCAGCGAAGTATTCGCTTCCCATTTTGGCGTCTTAACCGCGGGCTTCAGGAAAACAGGAAATATCAGATCGTCAGCAGCCTGCTGAGCATCAGACTGAATTGCCAGGACACGTGTTTTTGGCACGTTAAAGGAATGTTGCTCGGCGAAACGGGCGAAGTCGACCTTATTAATCAGTGTCTCCAGCAGTTGATGCTCCGGCAACACGAACCGGTAGTCCTGCAATTCACCCCGTTGTTTGGAAATCGTCAATACGCTCAGGTCGTTACAGGGGATTAGAACGGGATCCTGGGTAAAGTCCGCTCGTAATTCTCGAAGTGTCGAAAGCAGTTCCCGCCCATGCGTCGCAGACTGAACAAGATATTCAACCGTGTTTGTTTTACAGCAGAAGTGGTCGGTTGCTGAAGCAATCCCGATGACGCGAATTCCATAGGAACTCAGAAGCCGTGACGTCTGCAGCCCGGTCACACAGTCGATGCCAATAATAATCGCCGCCGGGCCGTTAACTCGCACCGGAGCCTGATTGTCTGCATTCGCAATACTTTGCTGCCGATATCGCATAATGGAATCGAGGCACAGTGTGGTTACATCCGACAGGCTGGCTTCTACATTGACGATTTCACTGGCGGGCATTTGAGCAAGAAATGAACGGTAGTACTCTCGTCGCCGCTGCAGCGATTCCGGAGTGCCTTCCTGTTTTCGCGCCAGCATCGTTTCGGCGGAGGCGTCCAGAAGTATCGTCAGGTCTGGTTTGCTGTACAGGTACTGCAGAAAGAACCCATGGATCCTCTGCCAGAATGTTTGATGACGGTTTTCAGCCACATCGTATTCATAGTAGTCGACAAAAAAATCCCGGTCCTGCAGAACGACATAACCGCGAAACAGCCACCAGTGAATCACCAGCAGACGAAAATACTCTTCGGCGATCAGATGACTGACTCGCAATCCGGCTTTAAGAAACCGCAGGATTTGCTTCAGCGGACCTGCCTGTGCTTGATGTCGACCATCAGGATCTCGCGGGCCATGAGCGTCCGGCGGTACGCCGCGCCAGCGCCGAATGGCCAGTTGAACGCGTGACGTCGGCAGCATGATGTTGCTGGATTCCAGGTTCACGCCCATATAGATCCGGCGCACGGGAACTCGCATGCGCTCCGCCAGTTGCTTCACAACCGCAGACTTCCCACATCCATCGGGGCCGATCACAGTGACTCGAAACATGCTGGTCAGCTTTTCGGAAACAGAGGAGCGATAGTTTCAAACAGACGAGTTGGCGACATCGGATACGGATGGTAAACAATGTGGGCTGGCAGATGGCCCAGTCTCGCCTTCAGGAGCTCGCGTTCCCGGTTGGCAGCGTCCTCAAGGACGCAGTTTTTCCTGCCTGGAAATGCGAAGCGGAACATTCGGTAACGTTCCAGCAGATGGCTGCGTTCCTGTTCCAGGGCCGGTGCCAGCGCGTTGAGCACCTCGTTTGTGTCAGCTTGCTCCACGCGATACTCGGGCGAATCGTGCGACAGCACAAACAGCAAATGATCAAGCTGGCCACTGGGGTCGCTGATGGCCGTTTCAAAAATTCTGTCCGGCAGAACCTCGATGTATCGCTGACGATTCAGAAGCGAGATCAGTCGACGCGTTGTCTTTCCGGGCAGCAGACGGTTCATTGGTTTTGTCGAAATGGCCGCGTCCATCGCGCCGGCCGCGATACGCAGGCTTCGCATTCTGAAGCGATCCTGCCAATCCAGTTTTCGGCGGAAACGAGGCAGTTCATCCACATGCCAGTCCCAGATGTGCATCGGTTCAGGGATACCCTGCATGACGTCCTTCTGAAGGTAAACCCATTCATCTCCGATATAGCGAGCTCCGTTGGCCATGAAGCCCAGCAGCGTCTCTGTCTTGCCTCCCTGAGCCCAGCCGGCGCACAAGATGCCATGACCGTTGTATTCGAAGGCGGATGCGTGCAGCGGCAAAGCGTCGCTCTGCAGCGCTGTGAGATTAATAATCTCGATCAGCAGTGGCGGATTCTTCAACCCGGATTCGCAGACAATTTCGCACTGACCGCCAATCTCTTCGAACGGTACCTGGACTCGAATAACCGATTTGTTCTTTCCGCGAGTCACAAAAAACTGGTCGGAGGAGAATCCGCAGTCGTGTCCCCCAATCAGGGTCAGTGGCCCGCTCGTTTCCATCCTGTCAACAAATCGGACTGTGATATCGGGAGCCCGCGTCAGTGGTTTTTGGATCGGACCCAGCATCCCGGCTACCATCGCACAATCTTCAGCGCGATCCGCCATGACGCGTATGGCCACGAACCCGAAGAGGTCAAAATCAGCAGTGTGTTTAGTAGTTGGGACGAGGGCAATCATTTTGGTACCACTGGCATAGCAAGATCGGGCAGCAAGGTTTTCCTGGGCGCGGAGATATGGAGATTGATAGCCTAGTTCAAAAAAACGGGAGACGCTGACATTTAGCCGTTATTCGTGGGACCGGAACCCCCGCAACTGCGACAGACTGTATGGCTTTTTCGATCTGTGGCATTTCGACAACATGTCGTCGCTGTTCATGGGAGCGGTTGTAGGAGTCTTGTGGGTTTGCAGCCGGAACACTTCGTTCTCAATGGTCGAATCAACAGTGCCGCGACTGCGTGCATCAATGCAGGACGTAGCTTTGCTAACCGCTGCCAGTTGATTGTGTGTGGAAATAAAGCCGCAGGCAGCCGCTGTGAACAACCGAAGGTCGCTGTTATTTGCTCTTATGGAACTCCAGGATGATGAACCACCACACCACACGTGAGCCGTCCGTTGACCTCAGTGATTTGCTGCGAGGCTGGAAAACAGTCCTTATCACGACTGGCATAGCGATGGCAGCCGGCGCGGCGCTGCTGATGAGCATTACGCCTCATCAGCAGGTGAGTGCGAAAATCATCGTTCAACCCCGGGAAGTCGCGCTGGACGGCCGAACCGGTACCGCTTCGCGTGATAAGGAGTTCCTGCCGACTCAATCGGAGATTTTTCAGAGCCCAGCAGTGATCGAAGACGCTGTCCAGCGAATCAGCGACAGTCTCAGCGCAGAGATGCTCCCTGGACGAATTTCAGGCATCGCACGAAACCTCAAGGTCGATCCGCTTGCAGGGACCAGCATTCTGGTGCTTCGCTACACAGATCGAAATGCTTATGAAGCAGCCGAGATTCTGAATGCGCTGATTCTTAGCTACACGGAGTATCTGGCTCGCACGGAAAAGCAACAGCATTATGAACTGATGCTGGCATTGAAGCAGCGTGACACAGATCTGCGAAACACGCTCAGCAATCTGCAGTCCGAATTTGAACAGCTAAAGCAGTCACAGAGGCTTCCGCCCGGTGCGGACGCGGCCGCCATGTCGCGCATAATCGCGGGACTCGAAGAAGCACTCGCTACGACTCGCAGCCGTCTGATCACCCTTGAGCACGCAGCCCTTCGCATGAGTTCCCAGGGGCGCAGTATTGTCACAATGACGACCGAAGCAGTTCGTGACGTGGAACTGGACATGTCTCAGGACTCAGCGGGTGTTCGTCTGATACTGAATGAGCTTGCAGCGATGGGCAGCGCCGGCGGGATGCCCAGTCCAGCGGGTGCGGAAGACCGTCTTCGGCTGGCACAGTCGCGTGTCGATGCATTAAGCCAGACGCTTGGCCCCAATCACCCCGACCTGCAGGCCGCAAAGGCAGGCGTCCGGTCAGCTGATGCCGAACTTCAGCAACTTGTCCGAACGGCTCCAGGTATTCTGCGGCAGACACTGGAAACGACACGGTTGCAGGAACAGGAACTTCAAACGCGCTACGATACGCATCTCCGCAGCAGCCAACTCAACGAAGTCACTCGCCTGAAAGAGCAGCAAAAGCTGGCTGAAATCCAACGAGCTCAGCAGGCGTACGAAACTGTCAATGCTCAGCTCCAGCATTGGCAGATGGCTGATCAGGCCATGGCCGGCGGTCGAGCGGGGATCGCGGTGTCCGTTCTGGAACCCCCAACACCGGGTAAAGAATCTTTTGCGGGAAATCCTCTGATCGTGCTGGGGATCGCGGGGCTGCTCGGACTGATGTGTGGCGTCTTTCTCCTGATCGCAAAGCCGCAGATTCGTCAGTTTTGGGCTGAGCGGCCGGGGCAGGTTCCGTCAGCCGGTTTTTCTCCCACTGTCTGATGGCTTCATTCGGAAAGTACGCCAACGTGGTCTCCTCGAGTCTTCAGTCCCCCCGCTCTGTGTCACAGGCAACCGCAGCGCCTCGTGTTGCTTACATGATGTCGCGTTTTCCGAAGATCACGGAAACCTTCATCCTGTATGAGATGCTGGGCTTCGAAGAAGCCGGAGCGTGCGTCGAAGTGTTTCCACTACGGCGTGAAAAGACGACCAAAATGCATCCCGAGGCTGCCGCCTTCGTGGACCGCGCTCACTTTTTACCGACGCTGTCGCTGGAAATTATCCGCGACAACATCCGCATGTTCCTGATGCATCCAGTGCTGTGGTCAGGAACATTGTGGACAATCATTCGGGCCAACCTTGGCTGTCGTCGTTTGCTTGTTGGCGCCCTGGCCGTCTTTCCCAAATGTGTGACGATGGCCCGACGCATGAAACAGCTGCGAGTGACCCATATTCACGCGCATTTCGCGAGTCATCCGGCGGCCGCAGCATGGATGATCCATCAGTTCAGCGGCATCCCATACAGCTTTGTGGCTCACGGATCCGACCTGCACCGTGACCAGAATATGTTGGCGGAGAAAGTCCGTGATGCCGCCATTGTGGTGGCAATTTCCAATTACAACCGCCAGATCATTCTGGAGAAAGCCGGCGCGGAGTATTCGGACAAGGTGAAGGTCATTCACTGTGGGGTCAACCCGGCGGACTTCCGTCCCGTGAAAAAAGGATCTTCGGCAGCGAGTCAGGACCTGTTGCATGTGCTGTGTATTGGCACGCTTCACGAAGTGAAAGGGCAGACCTATTTAATTGACGCTGCCAGGATCGTGGCCGCAAACGGTGTCCGGCTGAAGCTTCATCTGATTGGTGATGGTCCTGATCAGGAGATGCTGGAAAGCAAGGTGAATCAGGCGGGATTAGGCGATCTGGTGATGTTTGAAGGCCGGCGAGACCGACACGAGATCATTCAGCTGTTGCAGGCCGCTGACATCCTGGTCGCGCCGAGTGTCCCAACAGCCAACGGGCGTCGTGAAGGAATTCCCGTGGTCCTGATGGAAGCCATGGCATCCGCGCTCCCGGTGATTTCCAGCCGGCTGTCCGGAATTCCAGAGCTTGTAAAACACGAAGTGAATGGTCTGCTGACTGAACCCGGAGACACCGCCGCAATTGCAGCAGCTCTGCAGCGACTGTGTGACGACGATGCCCTGAGGAGACGGCTTGGAACCGCAGGACAAAAAACTGTTGAGGAGCATTTCAACCTGGCGATGAGTGTCCGCAAAATTCTGGATTACATAATTAGCGTGGAGTCACCGAGCAGTCATCATCGGCAGGTTCTGCCCTCAGCTCCTGCAGCGTCACTGGATGCCCTGATTCCTGATGAGGTGACCTCGTGAATATCAGCGAGATTCTGTTCTGGACTGCCGTTGCGATTATCCTTTACACGTACATCGGTTTCCCACTGCTGTCGTGGCTGCGCAGCCTGTTGTATCGTCACCCGCATCTCAGTGGTGACGTCGCACCGACTGTCAGTGTGTTAATTGCCGCTCATAATGAAGAAGACAACATTGGTGAAAAAGTCTGCAACATGCTGTCGCTGGACTACCCGGGCGAACTGGTGCAGATTGTTGTTGCGTCGGACGGTTCCTGTGATCGTACGGTAGACATTCTGAAGAAGTTTGATGAACCGCGACTGACGGTGCTGGATCTTCCTCGCGCTGGAAAGGCTGCGGCGTTGAATTCGAGCGTTCGGCACTGCACTGGTGAAATTCTGGTTTTCTCAGATGCCAACAGCATGTTCGGCAAAGATGCACTGAAGGCTCTCGTTCGACCATTTGCAGATCCCGCAGTTGGTGGAGTGGCCGGAGATCAACGGTATTCCAAAGGCGACAGCCGATCAGCCGCGAATGCCGGCGAACGCAGCTACTGGAACTTCGATCGTCGTATGAAACACTGGCAAAGTCTGTCCGGAAACGTCACGTCAGCAACCGGAGCGATCTACGCGATTCGGCGTTCGCTCTTCACGACCGTGCCGGAAGGTGTGACAGACGACTTCGCGACATCAACGGCCGTCATTGCCAAAGGCTATCGCCTGGTCTTTGCAGGCGACGCTGCTTCCTATGAACCAGTCGCTGCCAGCAGCGGTATAGAGTTCGGTCGCAAGGTCCGCATCATTACCCGCGGCCTTCGTGGCATTCTGCAGATGCGAAGTTTATTGAATCCACTGCATTATGGCTTCTATTCGGTTCAGCTGTTTTCTCACAAAGTACTTCGTCGCCAGATGGTGTTTCCATTAATTGTTATGTTGGTGACCAGCATCCTGCTGACCCCTGCTTCACCATTCTACGTGCTGATGGCTGCCGGTCAGTTATCCTTCTACCTTGCTGCGCTGTTCGGCTGGCTGCTGAGTGGGACAAGGCTCGGCCGCAGGAAGCCACTCGCCCTGCCCTTCTTCTTCTGCATGGTCAACGTTGCATGCCTTCTTGCCACCTTTAAAACGCTGTTCGGAAAACGAGTCATCCTGTGGGAACCACAGCGAGCAGAGGTTGAAGCTAAGTCCCTGATCGTCGCCACCGAAAACTGACAGATGCTTAAGACCCTGAACAATCCTGCTGTCCGAATGGACGGTCGCCGGGTGGTGGCCGTGCTGCTTCTGCTGTGCGCCGGGTTAATCGCAGTGGGGGCGATCATGGAAGGTCAGCCGCTTGTGGCTCTGGCGGCCGTCGGCGCGGTCCCGGGGGCCGTCTTTGTGCTTGGGAAACCGGATTCCGCCATCCCGGTGGTTCTGTTCCTGATCTATTCGAATGCGGTTGTTGTGGCCGTTCGCTTTCACGGCGTGCCATCTATTGCCGCGATGCTTGTTCCAGCGCCGCTCGTGATTCCATTGTTCTACAACATCTTCCTGCGTCGTCAAGTTGTGGTGATCGCGCCCGCCTTGCCCTGGATCGTCGCCTTTGTCAGCTGGCAACTGGTGTCGGCGCTGTTCTCCCAAGTACCCGGCAAAGCCCTTGATGGGGTCCTGAGCACGGTCTTTGAAGGGTTGATGCTTTATGTGCTGATCACAAACGTAGTACGATCAACAGGAAATTTGCGAACGGGCGTATGGGCCCTGATCGCAGCTGGCACAATGATGGGAAGTCTTTCCGTATATCAGCAGGCCACTCGATCGTTTGATTCAGATTTTGGCGGCTTCGCTCAGCTTTCTCAGGGGGAAGGTTTTGAGGTTGAGGACGGGCATGGTACCGCGCGGCAGCGACGTCTGGCCGGCCCAGTCGGCGAACAGAACCGGTATGCACAGGTAATGCTGATGCTGATCCCATTGGCTTTGTCTCGTTTCTGGATCGAACGTCGTGTCGAGCTTCGTTCTGTCGCTCTGCTGGCTGGGGTCGCGATCGCAATGGGATGCGCGCTGACATTTTCAAGAAGTGGTGCGATTGGTTTTGTGTTAATGCTGATTGTTGGGATGACGCTCAAGTTTGTCTCACCCAGACAGGTTTCCATGCTCGGCATTGGCGGCCTGCTGATACTTCTGGCGGTGCCACAGTATCGTACACGACTGATGACAGTGCCCACGGCGTTCGGCATCTTTGGTGCGTCCTCAACAGCCGAGGAGCCAGATGGAGCCATTCGAGGACGAGCTACGGAAATGCTGGCCGCTGGCCGCATGGCAATCGATCATCCGGTCTTCGGCGTTGGGCCGGATCTGTCCGGCGAATACACACGGGAGTATGGACAGGTTGGGGGCTTGCGAGCTCTTGAAGGGCCACGCGAAACACATTGTATGTTCCTTGAAATTCCCGCAGAGACGGGTCTCCCGGGCATTCTGCTGTTTCTCAGGATGCTTGCGGGCACAATTTTATCCGCCCTGCGGGCAAGATTTCAGATCAGCAGTCTTGATCGCGAACTTGCACAAACCGTATCCGCTTTCCTGCTGGCCATAACGGGGTACCTTGTCGTGGGCATCTTTCTTCACATGTCGTACGTGCGCTACTTCTGGCTGATGCTCGCCATGACAGATGCGGCTACGTGTGTGGCTCGCACTGCGAGCAAACGGACAATATCTGAAGCGAAGGAAGCCCTCACTTGACGGCATTTGAACAAAAAGATGAGAAGATCTGCGCCCCCCCTGCGAAATCCTCGTGCCAGACAAAGAAGCTGGTCCGGGGATCGTCACTATTAACTTTGGGGCGTGTGATCTCAATCCTTCTGAACTTTGTCGTTCAGGTAATCACCGTTCGTTGTCTGGTGAAGTCTGATTACGGAGCTCTCGCGTATGGCTTGTCGATCGCTTCGATGGGGGCGAGCGTCGCTGTTTTCGGTCTGGGGCGTACTTTGAACCGCTTCGCGCCAATGTTTCATGAAAAGCGTGAATTTGAGAAAATGGCGGGGACAGTGGCATTAACACTGTGCTGCGTCACAGCACTCAGCGCTGGCATAGTCATTCTGGTCCTTGGGGCTCAGGGATTTATCAGCACCCACCTCGTCAGCGATCCGCTTTCGATGTCACTCCTGCTGATCCTGATTGTGATGGTCCCGCTTCATGCCATCGATTCCATCCTGGACGAACTGTTTGCCACCTTTGCCAAACCACGGGAGTTATTTGTCAGACGCCATCTGATCGCTCCGCTCTTAAAAATGCTGGCTGTCGTGCCCCTGTTCTTCGCTCATTCTGACGTCCAGGTCCTGGCAATATCGTTCGTGATCTGCGGCTCAGTGGGCACTCTATATTCCCTCTTCGTGCTTTGGAAGGTTCTGAAAAATGCGGATCTGCTGCAGTACTTCCAACGGGGGCGAATTGACGTGCCAGCTCGCCAGATCTTCGGATTCAGTGTCCCTCTAATGTCTTCCGATCTCCTGGTCATCGTGCGCAGCTCATTGGTAACGCTGGTCCTGGAATTCACTCATGGAGCGATTGGCGTCGCGGCATTTCGAGCCGTGCTGCCGGTTGCTCGACTAAATACCTTTGTCGCCGACAGCTTTCGGCTGCTCTTTGGCCCTGCGATTTCGCGCATGTATGCACGTGGTGATTCCGCTTCCATTGACCGCGTCTACTGGCGGACCTCGGCCTGGATCGCTGTGGGCACTTTCCCACTGTTTCTGAGTTGCGTTTGCCTGTCGGAATTTATCACCGTCACACTGTTCGGAAGGCAGTATGCGGATTCGTCCAGCATTCTGGCGATGCTCTCCGCTGGGTTCTATTTGAGTGCCATTGGCGGACTTAATAATGAAATTCTCAAAGCTCACGGACACGTGGGGCGAATTCTTCTGACGGATGGTATCACCGTCATTGCAACAGTCGGCCTCAATCTGTGGCTGGTCCCCAGTTGGGGAATCGTTGGCGGTGCCGTCACGACTGTCATCGGTCTGCTGATAAGGCCGATCGGCAATCAGCTCACAATTTGCCACCTGAAACTGCTGAAGGAAGTGGATTGGAATTGCCTGCGACTCTTCTTCATCATGGTTCAGGTCACGATCATTGCAGTACTTTTGCCGAGCCTTGTTGAAAACACGCTCCTCGCACGATTTCTGGTCACGATCTTTGGGACAGCGACAGTCCTGATTGTCGGTCTGCCAGCACTGGACGTGGGCCACATGTTCCCCGAACTTCTGAAGTATAAACTCATCCGCCCGTTAATGAAGGTTAAGGGGATCTGACATATGCTACTGACAATGACTGAACCTGAACTTGCCGGCCTGGACGTTTCTGAAGAGCGGTTCACAACGCATCTCGCGTATAACTCCGGTCGCTTTTTTCCGGAGCTGGATTCATCTGCGTCGACGGTCCGGATCGTGCACCACTTCCGACGACACCATTCGCAGTTACTGGAGCTGGAAGTTTCCGACGGCGTTCACTCTCGCCGCGTGATTTACAAGGTTCCGTTCAGCCTGAAGCACCCGGATACGAATGACTTTGAGTCCACCTCCCGGCCTCGTCTTTTTGCGGAGAACACTCCTTTTACGAGTGGATTGCTGGAATTTCGAGCTCTGGAATCCGTTGAACATCACTTCCGCGCTCTCCATGACGCACGCTTCGGTGTGATCACGATGCTGGAACTCATGGAACGGCCCTATGTGGTTGTCATGGAGAAATCTCCGGACCGCGATCTGAAGTCCATGCTGAAGCGAGCAACACGGTTTCACAGAAGTTTCAACTCAAGCTCGCTGCGTGATGCTTTCGCAAACACCGGAGCATGGTTGCGTGAGTTTCATACCCTGCCCGATCTCAGCTACACAGCGTCGCGACATGAGCATCGCGACTGCTTCATGGATGCAGCACGAAGTTTCATTGACGGTCTGATTCAGCAGCTGGGCCAGCATTCCTACTTTGAAAGGCTGTGTCACCAGCTGTTGACCGCCGCCAGGAAACATCTGCCTGAACAATTGCCGTGTGCCGTTGTCCATGGAGACTTCGCCCCTCGCAATATTCTGGTGGCAAACGACAGTCGCGTGACGGTATTCGACACGCGTCGCCGCTGGAAAGCCCCTTTGTACGAAGATCTGGCCTACTTTCTGATGTCGCTGAAGGCCCCCGGCCCCCAGGTCCGTAGTCAGGGCACGGTGTTTTCCGCAGCGCAGCTTGCCGGCTGGGAATCCGCATTTCTTGGAGGCTATTTCCAGGGAAGCGAGGATTCCTATAAGCCGGTCCGGATTTATGAATGCCTGTTGACCCTGGAATGGTGGGCAGCGATTAATTTTCGTCAAAGCCAAAGCTCGATCAGGAAGAAAATCGAGCTGGCCTTGAGTAACCGTTATCTCTCACGCTACGTCAGCCAGTTGATCGCTGAGATCTGAATGATCCTTCTGATGAACGTTTATTTAGCGGCCCACCAGTAACCTTGGATAAGTTTGTTTAACCGTCAGCCGCAGGCGCTCGTGTTCCTTCCACTTTGCCAGCATCTGCAGCTTGTCATTAAGCGGATTTTCATGAGTTCTTTGTGTATGGGCACGGCACGACATCTGAAAGATCAAGGTTTCTTGTCGTCAGCGGGTCGAAACAGGTTGAGTCTGTATTCCCATTGCATTTCTCCATCTTTCAGTTCGAGTACGTTGACCATGTCGTTCACGGTGGCCTCGAGCCGCATCCGGTCGGCCATCGGTTGCAGGTTCAGCAGCACCAAAGGCCTCGCGTCTGGCTGCACCCTGGCCACGCTCGATAAATGATCAAACAGATGGCGTCCGTATCTTTCGGGTCCCGGCCAGGCACCTCGCCCATCCGTCCATTGAACGTACGATTGAGTGCGAGACAGTACATTCGTTTTTGGGAGGTTCTGGCCAGCCGACGCTTCGTAGTACTCAATGCAGCCAAATCGGTCTCGAAAGGCAAAGGAGATCTGGGTTCTTGAATTGGTCGTTGTTCGATGAGCGACTGTTTTGCGAGATATGCCGTTCCCGACATCCTGACGTCGAGCAAAGACAGTGGCTTTGAAAGGGCACTGTCGGGTATCATTTCTGTTGCCGTTGTCCGATTGCAAATCGCAAATTTTGATCCCCTGGAATTCCCCATGACCACTTCATTTCGTCTGACTCCGCAAATGCACCTGCGGCGGCCTCAGGATTTCGAACGGGTCTACGGGTCTGGTGAGCGAGCCGGCGACGGGCATCTGCTGGTCTTTGCCTTTCGAAATAAATTGGACGTATCGCGAGCAGGCTTGAGCGTTTCAAAAAAACATGGTTCGGCCGTACGACGAAATGTGAAACGCCGTCGACTGCGGGAAGCGTTTCGCCTCCTGCAACATGATATTCCCATCGGAATGGATCTGATCCTGATTCCTCGCCAGCGAGACGATTCCACGCTGGCCGACTTTCAGGCATCATTAAAGTCGATCGCCAACCGACTGGCTCGAAAACTGTTCCGCCCGCCCCAGACGCAGCTAAACGTTCACCCCGATCCACCGCGCGATTCTCAGCTGCAGACGGAGGGTGACGGAAAATGAAGTCGTCCACATCGCAGCATACCAGGTCTGGCGAAGCCGCTTGCAACTGCAGCGAAGATAATCCAGCGCCGCTGCTCGCGGCGGATTCAGAACCTTGCCCCGCGCCGTCCGCACTCCGACGTCTCACGAACCTGCCAGGCCGCATCGCCATTCAACTTGTGCGGATTTATCAGTATCTGATCAGCCCTCTGTTGGGGCCGACATGCCGTTTTTATCCATCCTGCAGTCAGTATTTCATTTTGTCCGTCAAAAAATCGGGGCTGCTAAAAGCAATTTTTAAGGGCACAGGGCGCATTTGTCGCTGCCATCCGTGGAATGCTGGCGGATATGATCCTCCCTGACAAAAGTCCGACTGGGCCTCGCCCGATGGCAGTCGATTTGCGATTATAGTAGCCATCACTCTCCGAGTGATGAATGCCCGGGGCCGCGTTTAGCGGCCTCAGTCACTCAGAGAGTGACGTCTACCTTCGCAAATCGAGTACCTTGGGCGCTCGCCGCCCGGCGACTTTCACATCCCACCCCTGAGTTTCCCTCCCCCGCAACCCGCTTCAATTCCGCAGTCACCAACTGAGGCTTAGAACACATGGCTTCCATGGAATTTCAGTCGGCTGATTTTCAATTCACTTCGCGTCGTTCACTTTTGAAACGAGTGGCGGCAGGATTTGGCTCCCTGGCAGCCGCATCCGTGCTGGCCCAGTTCAGCGATGCGGGGCAGAGTCTTGCGAATGCTCCAACTCTGTCCCTGCCCCATCATGCGGCTCGCGCAAAGAGAATCATCTTTCTCTTCATGAGCGGTGGTCCGTCGCAAGTCGACACCTTCGACCACAAGCCCCTGCTGACACGCGACGATGGAAAGCCGCTTCCTTTCGCCAAACCGGAAGTTCAGTTCAATGCGACCAGCAACCTGCTGAAGTCGCCATGGCGATTCCGACAGCACGGTGAAAGCGGATTATGGGTCAGTGAGCTGTTTCCAAAACTGGCGGCTCACGTGGACGATCTGTGCATGCTGCATTCTATTCATGGAACCAATCCGGCTCACGGCGGTGCGGTTATGAAGCTGCATACGGGCAGCGACAACTTTATTCGGCCCAGCATGGGTTCCTGGGTCAGTTATGGGTTGGGCACCGAGAATTCCAATCTGCCGGCCTTTGTTACCATTTGTCCGACTCTGGCCTTCGGCGGAATCAATAACTGGAGCTCCGCCTTCCTTCCGGCCACTTACCAGGGAACTGCTTTGGGCAATGCCAGTGTTCCATCGAATCAGGCACATGTGAAATTCATTCGCAACCCGCGTCTTTCACGGGAACTGCAGCAGATGCAGCTGGCTCGTCTGGAAAAACTGAATCGCGACCATATGGCACGTTCAGGGGCCGAGGCTTCTCTGGAAGCACGTCTGCAGTCCTTTGAACTGGCTTTCCGCATGCAGTCCGAACTTCCGAAGATCGAAGACCTCTCGACGGAGTCCGAAGCGACTCACCGTTTGTACGGCATGGACAATCCCGTGACGGCAAATTTCGGACGAATGTGCATGATGGCGCGACGTTTTGCAGAAGCCGGAGTGCGGTTTATTCAGGTGACGCACAGCGATGACAAGGTGCAGTGGGATCAGCATTCCGATCTGAAGAACGGCCACGAAAAGAATGCCCGGGAAGTGGATCAGCCCATTGCCGCACTGCTGCATGATTTGAAAACACGCGGTCTGCTTGAGGACACTCTGATCTGGTGGGGCGGCGAATTCGGTCGCACTCCAACCGCCGAATCCGTAGGTCCCGGGGCTGGCCGCGATCACAATCAGGAAGGCTTTACCATGTGGCTGGCGGGTGGCGGCGTGAAAGGCGGTTTCCGCTACGGTGCCACAGACGACTACGGTTATTACGCGGCCGAAAATAAAGTCCACATCCACGACCTCCACGCCACGCTGCTCGATCTTCTCGGCATGGACCACGAACGCCTCACCTTCCGCCACGCCGGTCGTGACTTCCGCCTGACCGACGTCGAAGGCCACGTCGTGCGAGACATCTATGCGTGATTGCAGGAAAAAGTATTCACGGTATGTCAGTTTGTACTGAAGCAGCAAGCAGTGCTTGAAGAGCGGTGCGCAATGATGACGGAGCGTCGAGTCATGGAATGTCCACTAGACGGGGGTTCGGGGCATTGCTCGGGAACCCCGTTTTTTGTTGGCGGAACGCTGCTTTCCCCGTGTTTTCCGCCTCTCGCGGGCGTTTCTGTGTCCGATTCTGTCGCGTGCTGTCCGGCTTTGTCCTGCACCGTTTCGGCTCGATTTGCACCGCTTTGCGCACCAAGGTTCAAGGCCTGTTCGAAGTGTGAGTCTGTTACCTTTAGGTAATGACGGTGGGCAATCTGAGGACTGTTGCCCAGCCACTTGCAAACAACGTGCGTTGGGAAGCTATTTTCAAGTTCCGTCTGGCGGCTGGACCGCAGGTTGATCATCAACTTCGGCCACGGTGTCACTCCGGCTTTCTTTAGAATGCGGGTGAACTGAGTTGCCAGATTGCCAGATTTCAAACGTTTTTCAATCACCTGGCAAGAACCGGCAACGCGGCCCTTGCCGTCGGATGCCTCAAACAACGCGTTTTCGAAGTACGGCACCAACTCCGGGAAGATCGGACAAACGCGGGAACCCCCGTTAGCGTGGCGTTTCGTTTTGGGGCTTGTGACCGTCATTCGACCGGTGTCAAAGTTGATATCTTGCCACTTCAGCGGAAATAACTCGCTGGGTATCCGGAGCCCACCGTAGCGGGCCAGAGCGATAATCAACTTCCACTCTGCATCCGGCGCGGCCTCAATCGCTTTGTCGATTTCGTCACGTGTCACGAATTGGCTACGTTCATCACTGGCCCGAAACGCAGCTGACAAATCCACAAACGCATTCGACTCCAACAACCGTTTCCGGGTGGCATGTTTGAAAATCTGTTTGGCGATACTTGCCATTTTGCGGGCGGTGTTTTCGCCTAGATTCGACCGCAGGAACGCGGCCCATTCGTCGGCGTCCCCTTCGGTGATGGTGTCAATGGTTCGATCCTCCCCGAAGAACTTCACCAGCCAATTTCGACAGCGGCCATAAACCTGTTTGGAAGTGTGCTCCACATCGGAACGCCCGACCATCCACTTGTCGACGAACTCCCCCAGCTTGGGCGCGTCCGGCTCCGGTTCGGCCTGTTCGACCTCAATCAGCCCGACACTCGCCAGTCGGTCCTGCAGTACATTCGAAAGCCCGGTTACCCAGCAAACCAGCTCTTCACGAGGAGATGAATTCATATGTGAGGCGGCAACGAGATCTTCCACACGCGATTTGAAGCGACTGGCGTAATCGTCCGCCACTCTGCCGATGCGAATACCCTTTCGATTGCCTTTGGCATCAATGAACCAAATTCGAACCGTTCCGTTTTTTTCTCTCGCTATCGATGCCATCGCTTAAACCTTATTGTGAGATTAGTTCAGACTGTTTGAGGATGAACGTGCAACAAATGCGTGGCATGGTCTCCGATGATGAGTATCACCGGAGACACATTCAGCCAACACAAAACACAGAACTTCGTGTTTACTGCAGTTCCGTCAATTGTGTGTTTGAGTCTGTTTGTACAGCACAAAAACGTTCGACGGACGACCTCCACCTTCAGGGTGCCGAACTTTCCATTCGCCTTTTTCATGCGTGACAAGTCTTGTGAGTACGGCTTCAGCAGATTCGGCAGAGGTATATTGCGTCCGATGCTTCTGCATTAGCTCACGGACAGTGCATTCTCCCCCCATCTTCGAAACAAGGGCTATCAGATTGCTGTCCTCCTGATTCATTGCTCCGCAATCCAGTATGGCATAGACACGTCGTGCCTCGGCTTTGAACCACTGTGTAATCGCGATTGCATCTGCCATAGTCGATGCCTGCAGTCGGTTTGAAGACGGATTCATTGGATCATCTTCCGTCCGTTGAATCACATGCAGTACCAATGCGATCCGAGCGGCATACTCTTCAAGTTTTGACCAGGCCGCTGCCATGTCGCCGGTGAGGTTAACCTGTTCGCGGTTGTGCTGATTGTAGAAATCCACAAACAACTGCAAGGCATCCGGGGCGATCTCAACCACCGCTGGCTTGGATTCACCGTTGGAGTCGGTATCCGGCTGCAATGCCATGAGCCGATCAATCGTGTCCGCCCATGCGTCCAGTGTTCGACGATCTACCTCCCTGTCACTCCATTGTTTCGGTTTCCGTGGTGGAGAAACAATTAGCAACCTGGCAGCCATACCGGCTTCACGGTTATTTGCATTCAGGGCACGCGACAAAACTCCTGGCTGAATTCCACCAACGACGGAAACAGCGGCGTCCGGAACAAAGAGAGTTTGAGGAACGCCAGTTTTACGATCCACAATAGCCAACTGGCAGTTGTAACTAGACAACCAGAACGCTTCGTCAGCTCCCAAATCTCCCTTTCCTGCGTAACGATTGAACGAACCAAACCATCCGGACAGTTCATCCAAGGCAAGCAGCACCCCGCGCCAATTTCCCTTAAGTATTGGCACCAGTTTTTCGACCGTGGCGTTCTTCACGATACATCTTTGAAGTGTAGGTTGTTGGGGCCGTTTCGGCGGATCGCCGACGCATTCGCCCGCCTTCCACTGATTAAGTTCAAGCTTGAATCGTTCGTCATCTGCAGAGTATGCAGCCTGATCAGCCTCAAACGATGCAAGTTGCTGTTTCTGCAGCCTTTCAATCGGTCCGATCGCCAATTGGAACGCTGGGGTCTTCATGGTTCCGGACTCACCAACGAATACTCCCCAGATAACGTGACACGCATACCATGTTGCCTTTATGCGAAGCCGTCGGGTGTTTCCGATGGCCGCCGCGCAGACGACAAGGCATGCCAAGGCAATGTAGACGGGATCGCAACCGATCGCAGCTGCCCCTTCGGTCACGAGCGAACGAATCGGTTCAGGTAATCGCTCAACTGGAAAAGGTATCCAACTGCCCGCATTTGACACAGAATCCAGTTCGCCCCGTGATTCAGGCGGTTCTGTGATGTGTGTTGCTGGAATGGTTGGGTCGTTATTGTCAGAATCGAAGGCATTGCTCATAATACGTTCTTCCGTGAATTGATTGAGTGACTTGCAAGAGTTAGCTACTGAACCGAGTCCGTGGTGTCCGCCATTGACTCGGTTTTCTTTTTCCGGCGTGGGCGGAACATTCTGGTTTCCGCCGGGTTGATTTGTTGAAGAGCCAGTCATGGTTGCTCTCCTTTTTTGATTGCCTCAAACGTGTCTCGGTGAGGACATCCGGCAGCGAGCCATTCGACAAGCGTTTGGCGAATCCATCGGAGCGATCGGCTTCCGATCCTCACCGGTGACGGCAATTTGCCATCGGCGTTCATTCTCTGAATCGTCCTTGTTGAGGTCTTCAGCTCACGTGCTAGTTCAGCCATGCCTAAAGTGAGCGAGGGCGGATCGGTCGTGTTGTTGACGGCTTCGGTGGCCGCAGGCGGACGACTTCGCTTTACTGCCGAGGGATGTTTGCATCCCGATCGAGGGGAGGCATTGCGAACAATGCGAATTGCGGGGCTAGCTGTCATGCCATGCCTCGCTTTCCAACAGCCATGTCGATGGCTTGAGACTCATGGGCGATACGAAGGCAATCGCAGCCGAAACCCACTACACGGTTGGTCATCCTGACCATTGCGAGACCCTTTCGGTCTAGAACAAAAAGAATGGGTTGAAAACACTCTCAACCCTATACCTGTTTGTTCCGTGTTCATTCGATTTCTGAATGAACGCAATGATTTTGGCATCCTGTACGGTGTAGAACGTGTTTTTCGGAAACGGAATTCCGAACTTGCATTCATTGGTGGGCATTAACGGAATGAACGAAGGCGAATCAATAGGTGTTCCCGTCGTCGGATTCTTCATCCGCGTCTGGTGCCTCGCTCTCGTGAGATAATTGCTGTTTGAGGATGTTGGGGGTGACCTCACCGCTCATAAAGGCGATTCGGATCGCGATGCCTCCAGCGTCGTCAGAATCACAGAGCAAATCGTAATGTTGGCGAGACTGAAACCATTTCTGGAAGAAACCAGAGATGACGCCCGTTGAGATACGCAGCTCTTCCGCGATCTTTGCATAGGGCCGAACTTTTTGGGTTTTATCCACAGTGGGAGGCGGTCCTGCGTGAAATCTATGCCAATTCCGGAGATGGCCTTTGAGCAATTCTGCGGCTTCCCCAGGTGACCTGCGACGATCGATGTTTTGGGGTGGTGGGCTCTTTGTTTGGCCTTGCAACTTTGGGCTTGCCGTCTTCTTTACAACATCTGCTCGGGATCGCTGGATACACGACCGCCAAAGCCGCATTCGCGTTTCCGGCTGAAAAGTGGCAACGTTGATCGTTTGCAGGCAATACTCGCAAGTCGCCTTCATCTTTCTGCCGTACAAGGCACCTGCGTCGATATCAAACGGAACGAAGTTGAATGAGCAGGCACGATCGAAGTCGTAGTCCTGTAAGTTCGCAGGCGGTACAAGTACTGCGTCCTGATTGCCCTCATCTTTGGCAATTGGATAGCCATTCTGATCGCGTAAGATGCCCAATTCGTCGCACAGTCGCTGATAGGATTCGAACGCGGAGCCCCATCGCTGGTCCCAGTTGCTGGGCATCCCATCCGTGATTTCCTCCATCTGATGAGCCAGACGTTGTGCCGCACGGCCTGAAAGACTTTTCACGGCTTTGATGACATCAATAAAACGATGCAGGTTTTTGGATTCAAAGAACTGCCGGTAATGCTCAACGGCAATGCTCATAGCATTCGCCGTCCGAGCTAGCCGAAATGCTTCAGCAACCTGCTCGATGATCAGTCGTTCCGTCGCATAGTCCAGTCGGCTCTTCTTTCCCACGACGCTCGGCCTTTATCCACAACGAACCTCAGTTGCATTCTAAGCCATGGTCTACACTTCGCTGCACGGCATTATGCCTTCCCCGCGTTTCATTCACTTTGGCTGCTCAGCAATTCCCACCGCTTCGCGTCTAAAAAGAATTCAACGCGGTATCGTACAACAGTAAGTAAAACAATCCCACTTTGGGCCATCGTAAACACGGGAATTGCACGTAAGGCTGTCGGACGGGGGGGCCAAACCAGAACGATATCAGCCATTTCTTGCCAGCTCACAAGCTGGACCATCAATCGGCTTGGATATGAAACCCCGGTGTTTTCAGGTTTTCGCAGTTTGCGCCGATATCGGCGCAAACTCTCCCCGGATCATTCGGCGTTCGGAAGGTTAGCTTGCCGTCGTCCGCAGCAGGATGTTACGGACCGTTGCAGCCGCCCATTTGGAACCGGGCTCTTTCGTTGGGACGGACTTGCGGAGAAGAATGGCGGCGATCTTGTGATATGACTGGCCGCTTTGACGTAACAGGCCCATCAGTTCCACAATCGCCTGCTCCCGAGGATTCACCAGCAGTGTATCGCCATCGTCGGCAAGATCGAAACCGAACGGCACCTGACCAGCCCGCTTGCCTTGTCGGCGTTTGTGCTGCAGGGCGTCCCGTGTTCGCTCGCCGATCGCTTCACGTTCCCATTGTGCGACTGACAACAAGACGTTCAGAACCAGACGGCCCGCTGCTGTGCGAGTGTCGATAGAGTCACTCACCGAGCAAAGAGACTTCCCGGCTTTCTCACCGAAGAAGCCATCAATCAGCGTCTGCCAGTCACTCACGCTGCGTGTCAGGCGGTCGAGTTTCACAATCAGCAGTCCGTCGGCTTCACCGCTTCGGAGCAT
>JBDNHX010000366.1:0-5729 GCA_041688565.1 Planctomycetaceae bacterium | reverse complement strand
GACAAGTATACTTGGGTTGACGTGGGGTCGTCTTACGTTCTAAGTGAAATCTGCTCTGCTTTTCTGTACGCACAACTCGAAGAGATGGACCGCATTTCGGCTCGACGTCAGGAGATCTACAAAGCCTACCGGCGAGCGTTCAAGCCACTGGAAGCGGAGGGGCTGGTGCAGTTGCCTGTCATCCCGGAAGATTGCGAAAGTAACTACCATCTGTTCTACGTCATCCTGCCGACCGCTGAGCAACGTGATCAGGTTCTGGAGAAAATGCGGTTGGATGGCATCCGAGCGGTCTTTCATTATGTGCCTCTGCACAGTTCTCCGAAAGGTCGAGAACTGGTGGGAGATATGCGACTGCCGTTGACAGAGGATCTGAGCGAACGACTGATTCGTATGCCGCTGTACTTTGAGATAACGAATGATGAAATTAGGCAGTCCGTTGCTTCTCTTCTCGCAGCCATCGCTGTAACCGCTGCCAAAACCGGTGTTTGATTTGCTCCGCCTTCTTTTTCAACAGCGGGGTCAGGCTAATCAGCTATGAGAGTCTTGTTAACAGGGGCAACGGGTTTTGTTGGCCGAAGTGTGGCCGCAAGGTTGCTTGCGGAGGGATGCGACGTAGTCGCGATCGGCAGAAGACGCCCGGAGATTAATTCAGCTTCCTTGACGTACGTTGCAGCTGATCTTGGAATGCCCGGCATTCCTGACTTGGTGCGGTCGAATGGGCCTTTTGATGTGGTAGTTCACGCTGCCGCAATGATCAGTACTTCACCGGTGGATACGAATGTAACATTAGTTAATTGTTATGGAACACATCAGCTTGTGCAGGCGGCTGTTGAATGCGGAATTCCGCGATTCGTGTATATTTCGGGAATCACTGTTGTCGGTATCCTTGGAGAATCGATCATTGTAGAGTCTAATCCCATCCAGCCACGTACCGTCTACACGGCTTCTAAAGCGTATGGCGAACTCTTAGTTGAACAGTGCTTTGGTCAGCAGCGGGGGTTCATAACGCTGCGAGTCACGGCACCAATTGGGAGAGGAATGCCCGAGAACAGATTTCTATCAGTGCTGATCGCGAATGCCAAAGTCGGCCGACCACTTCAGATCTTTGGCAAGGGCTCGCGCAGGCATAACTATGTGGATGTTCGAGATGTTGCTAACGCGGTGTGGCTGGGGCTTCAGTCGTCCCAGTCGGGATTATTCAACATTGCGGGAGGTAGTTCTGTCTCGAATCTCGATCTGGCTAGGATTTGCATTCGGACATTGGCATCAAAGTCAGAGGTCTGTTTTACGGGGACAGATGATCCCGAGGAATCGCACCATTGGGAGGTGTCGATTGATTCTGCTCGGCAGACACTTGGTTATGAACCGCACCATTCTCTTGAGTCTTCACTATTGAATATCGTTGCAGAAAATCCGCCAGAGCAAGGTTATTAGTACGCCGAGGGAGTCGCCGACGACGGTCTGATGCTTGAGAATAGCCGCGGCCGTTTGGCAAATATCCTGCCGTTTGGAACTCCAGGAGTTGTTCTTGAACCACTGGTGCGTACTTTGGCGGGCGGTGGTTTCCAGCCGAGTCTAGTCGCGTTGGGAAAAAGCGGCTTGTGAGTTTCCACGTTCCAGAAGTACATGTCATTTGATGTGGATCACCGATCAACAATGAACAGCATGATATCTGTTGCGGTCACAGGGCCGAGCGGCGACGTAGGCCATGGAGTCGTCCTTGCACTTCGCGAATCCATCATGCCGCTTCTTATTGTGGGGCTGGATTTTCGCAATCATTATGCCGGTCAGAGATACTGTGATTCGACCGAGCAAATGCCTCCCGTCGCTAGTGACGAATACTTCCCTTCGCTGATTACCGTTCTGCAAAGAAAGCGTGTTGATTTTCTCCTGTGTGGCATCGACTCAGAAGTTCGAATTCTTGCTGCAAATGCGTCAGAGATTTTTGAAAGTACCGGATGCCGAGTTCTCGTTCCAAATCTGGAGTTTGTGGAGACGTGCGCCGACAAATGTATGACCTCCGAGTGGCTCAGTTCACTGGGCATTCGAGTGCCGGGAACATGCAGCGGCGATCGCTTTCGATTGCTGTCTCAATCAGGAGGACTCAATACCTTTCCACTGATACTGAAGCCGCGTCGAGGCCACAGCTCGATAGGGGTCCTCAAGATTGCGGATCAGTCTGACCTGGATCAGAACTGGGGTTCCATTGATCAGCATATCTGTGTTCAGGAATATCTGCCTGGGCCTGAATATACCTGTGGCCTTTTGTACGATCGGGAAGGCCAGCTTCGAGACTGGATCGTGACACGCCGCGAGCTGTCAGGAGGTCGAACGGTTGTTGCAGAAGTATGTCAGGACTCTGTTCTGGATGAGTTTATTGCAGACTTTGGGCGAACGGTTCGGGCGACTGGCTCTATTAATCTACAGTTGCGACTGGATACTGATGGCCATCCTGCGATTTTTGAAATCAATCCGCGGTTCTCCGGTTCCACGATAATGCGACTCGCCGCTGGCTATAACGATGCGGCGCGCCTAATTGAAAATGTTTGCCTTGGGCACCCGATTCATCGACAGGTGGTGAGACCCGTTCGTATTCTGCGTGAGTGGAAATGTCAGACGTCCATAATTAGTGATTCTCGGTCTATCAAGCCAGGAACGATTAAGAGTCTGGTGTTGGACTGTGGAGGAACACTACTGCGGCAAAGTCCGTCGTCAGAAGCAATCTGCCAGAGAGTACTGAAAGATCTGGGAATATTTGTGCCGTTCAACACGGTAGAGGATGCGTATCGTTTAGCAGACACGGGGCTTAAGCGAAAATCCTCACAGGAAGACTCACCCCAAGATCGGATTGCCTTTTTTTCTCGCTTCAATCTGCGTCTGGCTGAGCTTCTGGGAATCGAGTCAATTGGAGCGGACTTCCATCATCGTTTGTACGAATCGTGTTCAATGACTGAGCGGCATTGGGAGCCAATGCCTGGGGTCGCGGAGGCTCTGCAAGCTTTGTCCGGCTCATTCGAGTTGTTTGTGCTGGCGAACTGGGACAGAGATCTCGCCCGTGTTCTGGCGCGGGCTCAGTTGGACCATTACTTCAAGGAGATCGTAGATTCCGCAACAGTAGGCGTGGAAAAACCTGATCCGAGAATTTTTGACTTCTTCATTCAAAAGTCAGGCGTTGACCCCGCTCGAACGGCTTACATAGGGAACGAATATGAAGCCGATGTAGTCGGTAGTCGGCAAGCTGGCTTTATACCGATACTGTTTGATTCTTCTCATCGATACTCACCAGGAGTCGATTGCCACTACGTAAATTCCTGGAAAGAGTTGCGTGCCTGTGTTGCTAAAAAGTTTCCTGAATCCAATGAGATATAGTACCGCCTGACTGAATGGATCATCGGTTTACGACATGCCAAAAATAAGTGTAATTATCCCTGTCTATCGCGGTGCGGGAACGCTGCCCTCGTTGTTGAGCAGTTTGAGTGAGGTTCTGAGTGCGGGTTTCGATTGGGAAGTTATCTGCGTGGATGACGCAAGTTTGGATCAAAGCTGGGAAGTTCTGCAGTCACTTTCACTGCTTTATCCTCAGTTAAAATGCATTCAGTTGATGAGAAATTTCGGTCAGCACAATGCCACTATGTGCGGATTTCGCCATGCGACGGGAGAACTGGTCGTCACTATCGATGAAGATCTGCAGCAGGATCCGAAAAGCATCCCCGCATTGATAGACTCCCTTAGACATTCAAATGCAGACCTTGTCTATGGTGTTTATGAGGCTAAGTAACATGATGGAGGTCGAAACGTGGGTTCGTGGCTGGTGAATCGGTTTTATAGAGTGGTGTTTCGGATGCCCGTTACTGTGACATCGTTTCGAGCCATTCGTCGGGAACTGGTTGATGCGATTCTGAGATACGACTTAAACTTTACCTACATCGATGGCCTGTTGGCTTGGAACACGCAGCGAATTGAAATGGTAACGGTTCCACACAACGCACGCGTTGATGGTCGGTCAGGGTACACGCTGTCGAAACTGCTCGCGTTTTCAATGAACGTTTTCACGAACTTCTCCCTGATACCTCTACAGTTGGTTTCGTTTATCGGCCTACTCTCGGCTGCTGGCGGACTGGGACTGGGATTCTATTACCTGCTGTTAGCCATGTTTGCTCAGATTCAAGTTCCTGGGTACGCTTCCATTATTACTGCGGTCCTTGTTCTCGGCGGTGTGCAATTACTCAGCTTGGGGATCATGGGTGAGTACCTGGGACGCCTGCATTTGAATGTCAATCGTAAGCCGCAGTACACCGTCCGTCAGATGCCGAAATGTTCGCCTGTCACAACAACGCCTCTTCCAGCCGATGACGCTAAGTTTCAGAAATGACAGCATTTAAAATGCAGCCCCGTTTAAGACTGACGGACTACTCTAATCACTGGCAACAGAGCGAAGACAGCGTCTGGCATAACACAGAGCTCGAAGTGATCTCATACCCGTCAGACGGGAATGACAGTTGCTTCCGGATCGAAGAGGATTCGTTCTGGTTTCGCCATCGCAATCAGGTCATCTGCAGCTTGGCCTCATCATTTCCTCCTGACGGTGTTTTCTTTGATGTCGGTGGGGGAAACGGATTCGTTGCCAAAGCGCTGCAGGATCAAGGACAAACGACTGTTCTCGTGGAACCCGGTGGGCAGGGCGTTGCCAATGCCATGAAACGAGGTGTGATCAATGTTGTTCAGAGCATGTGGTCGCCTCAAACGGTAAATGCCGGAGTCGCAGCTGCTGTTGGTTTGTTTGATGTTGTCGAACATATCGAAGACGACCTACAGTTCCTGCAGGGCGTTCATGAAACACTAACACCAGACGGACTCGTGTTTATTACCGTGCCTGCCTTCACTTTGTTATGGTCGAGCGAAGACGTTCACGCCGGACACTTTCGCAGGTATCGACTTAGTCAACTGCGAGCCCTGCTGCAGAAGGCAGGATTCCGCGTCGAGTTCAGTTCGTATTTCTTTTGTCCGTTGGCCTTGCCAATTTTTTTGCTGCGAAGCATTCCAAGTTTCATCGGTTTGCGGACAAAAGTAGATTCGGCAACAACAACCAAGGAACACGCTCAGAACTTAGGGCTGGTAGGCAGGATCATGGGAAGGATTCTAGCATGGGAAGCAAGCCGTATCGCTGCTGGGAAGTCAGTTCCCTTTGGCAGCAGTTGTCTCATCGTCGGGCGGAAAACTACCGGCGGCAAATAGTGCCGATGGTTGACCAGGAATGGACATGCCCCAGACAGAAGCCAGTTTGTTGTAACTGTTCGAAAATGTCGTCTGTCTCGCGGGTGACGTCAAGAACTGTATGAGCTCTTTTCATCACGCGTTTGAAAATCCAAAATAGCCGCCGTTAATGCTTCGTGACATTTGGGAACTTCGCAGATGGTTTGTTAACAGCAGCAGGCTGGATTTTGCTTGGGCGTCGCCACTTAATCAGTGGCGATGATTTTCGGAACGAATGTGATTTCGTTTTCGATGATCTTGGGCTGACGTTTCTGCCGTCCGGGGTTTTTGAGGGTGCTCTGATTTTTGTTAAAGCCTATCCGCCGCTCGTGGATTATTTTTTCCGTCAGATCCATCCCCGCATTCGAAAACCATATCGGCTGCTGACGCACAACGGCGACTATTCTCTTCCCAGTGAACACGCAGCGCGGCTGGATGATTCGAAGTTGCTCCGTTGGTACACCACAAATCTGACT
>JBDNHX010000365.1:0-27978 GCA_041688565.1 Planctomycetaceae bacterium | reverse complement strand
TGCAGGATGCCGACAAGAATGGACTGGACAGTTCCGCCAGTGACAGCCATCTGAATCTGTTTCTGAACGCAGCCAAAGAGGGTTCTCAGTCCGGGTTGGGACGACTGCTGGAAGCGTTTCGGCCCAGTCTGATGCTGATGGCCGACCAGAATCTGGAGCAGCGTTTACGCCGTCGAATGTCGTCGTCCGATGTTGTTCAGGACACCATGCTGACGGCCGGGAAACAATTCGAATCGTTTCGCGGGACGACATCGGGCGAGTTTAGAGAATGGCTGCTGGAACTGTTTCATTCCCGGCTGGTGGATGGTATCCGCCGACATCAGGTCGCTGAAATACGTCGACAATCACTGGAGGATGAGCAACTGTCCCTGAGTGATCTTTTGTCGCGTGAAGAAACACCTTCTGTGGCGGCCAGACTGAATGAGGACGCTACCTTACTGCTAAAGGCCCTGGAGGCATTGCCAACCCATTTGCAGCGCGTCATCCATTTGCGATATCTGGAGAATCGAACATTTGAGGAAATCGCTGCAGAGACGAGTGTCTCCGTTGCAACCGTCTGGCGTCAGTTTCAGGAAGCCGTGGAGGCTCTGCAAAAGCAGTTGAAATGGTGTGACAGATGAAGCCGATTCATGATTCTGAGATGGATGAGGTCTGTCGAGCAGACGATCTCAGACCGACAGTCGTGGATTCAGAATCCGCTGCGTCTGAGACTCCTGCCGCCATCCGCTACGATGAGGAACTGCGATGTTTGACTGAGGGAACGGCGTTGTCCATGTCAGAGATTCCTCTGGCCGGAACACTGCGACTGCTCCATGATGTTCTGCGTTGCGGCCAGAAAGAACAGTTTGACACTGCGGACACGCTTTTGGCGTACGATGCGGATCCAGTGCCTGGGACGGGGTATCATTTAACGCAGGCTCGATTTTCTTCCGCGTTACCGTCGCGTTTTCAGATTCGCCGAATGCTGGGAAAAGGTGGATTTGGGATTGTCTATCTGGCGACCGACACGCTGTTGCAGCGAGATGTCGCCATTAAACTGCCGCATCAGATGGTTCTGAACAGCGGCGAACTGCAGGAGCGGTTTCTGAGAGAATCACGGGCAATAGCCAGACTCAATCATCCCAGTGTCGTTCGAGTCCTCGACTCCGGAGCAGAGGCTGGATTATCCTGGCAGATCACCGAATATGTGGATGGTCCGAGCCTCCGTGAGTATCGCAGACAGCACCAAAACGGAATACCCGCAAAGACAGCGGCGAGGATTCTGCTCCAACTGGCCGACGCTGTTCAGCATGCCCACGATCAGGGAGTGTTGCACCGGGATATCAAGCCAGACAATATTCTGCTGGAGAAACTGCCTGGTCACACGCGCGACGCGCTGCCTGAAGTCAATTTTGTACCTCGGCTTACGGATTTTGGGCTGGCGAGACTGATTGACGATATCACGATCAGCCGTTCCGGTCTGCTCATCGGCACGCCGATGTATATGGCCCCCGAACAGCTCAAGGGCCAACCATCACTTCAGGGTCCGTGGACCGACATCTATTCGCTGGGTGTGGTCCTGTATGAAATGTTGACCGGCACCATTCCATTTGCGGAAGCGACGAGTCTGCATTCCCGAATCGGTCTGGCAGAACAGCCTGTTGGCCGTTTCAGGACAGCGCAAAACGGAATTCCCCGCGATCTGGAGACAATCTGTCTGACATGTCTGAATGTCCAGCCAAACGCACGGTATGCGTCAGCCGGGATTTTGCGCGACGACCTGCAAAGGTTTCTGGAAGGCCGTCCAACACTTGCAAGGCCGCTGCCGGCTTTGGAGAAATTTTCACGTTGGAGACAGCGGAATCGAACTTTGGCAGCGTCAATCTTTGTGGTTTTGGTGTCCGTGCTCATTGTGTTCGGACAAACTCTATCAAGTTATATAGTCAGCCAACGCCAGAATCAGCAATTGACGGGAACTCTAAACCAGCTGAAAAAAGAGAAGCAGCGATCGGATTCATTACGTGAGCTCGCCGACAAAAGCCGCCTTCATGCTGAAGAGAATGAATCGAAGTTTCGAACACTTGCGTGGAACAGTACTATCAGGGAAGCATTGACCGTTCTGCAGCAGCGACGTTTCTTTGCTGTTCTGAGTCACCTGGAAACGCTCCGGCAGAGCCACCCGGAAATGATCCATCGAACCGATTGGCAACTGACATCAGCAGAGCTTGAACATCACTTCAGCAGCGTTTGTAACCTTGGACATCCACTGCATGAAATGCGTTTGGTCCCTGGGGCGAATCAGCTTGTTGTCTGTGGAGATTCGTCGAACGTCTCTCTGATCGACTCCCGAACTTACCAGCCCATACGCTCGTTTCCGACGGGAGTGCCACGGATTCATGCCATCGCGGTTTCGGCGGACGGTAAACGTATTGCCGTTGGCGGAAGTGCAGATGCGAATGATCAGGCTGTGCCGATGATCTATTCGCTGGAGACCGGTGAACTTCTACAGACGTTTTCACCACAGTCCACCACAATCGATTCGCTGCTGTTCACGTCCGACGGGAAGTCTCTCGTCTGCGGTTGCCGCTATGAGCCTGTTAAAGTCTTCACGATTACTGACGGAGTTGAATCTGCGTTGAAGACAACGCGTCGCAATCAGTGGCTGGCTGAAAGCCCCGATGGGTCTCGGATTGCGGTGCATGAAACAGATCAAACCGTCCTTGTGGTAAGTCTCGATGATCCAGAGGCGACTCGTACACTGAGTTTTCCGGATGATATCGAAATCGGCATTTGGATTCCGAACACGTCAGTGCTGGCCTGCAGCAACTACCAGAGCAAGTACATCGAACTGGTGGATACCGTGACAGGGCAAATTGTGGTGCGACTTCTTCACTCGGGAAAAGCGTTCACTTCCCTCGTAGTCTGCGAATCTCAGCAGCGGCTCTATGCCGGCCGAGATGATGGCAGCATTGTATGCTGGGACATCCCGGCAGAATTGTTTCTGCCACCGGCGTCTGGCTCCCTCGCCACAACTTCGCGGATCGAGAGCATCAAAGAGGTCCCGGAAAACGAAACCGTTTTTGTCGACGATCAACCCATCACATCCATGATTGTCAGCGAACAAGAGTTATTCTGCAGTACGGCCAGCGGACGCATCGCTGTTTATCGTTTCCCACTTCTTCCGAACGATGATTCCGGCCGAATCGTGAATCAGCCGCGTTGGAGATCAGCAGCGATACACGGTCAAAGCGGAGATGTGTTTATCGGGGAGAACGATGGACGAATTTCGACGCTTCGTCACAGAGATTTTCCGTTTACTCGACGAGGCCAGGTATCCTTTGCTCAGTCCGTCAAGAACGGGCTGACCAGCGTTGCGGTTCTAGATAAATATGCGGTTGATGGGCTGGTGGTATCCCCGAATGAGAGTCACATCGCATGGTCCAACTGGACCCAGCAGGTTCAGGTGGCCGAACTGCCGTTTTCTCATGTCATTGAGTTTTCGGCTGCTGCGAACACTCACAATGGTGGCGTCGATGCGATCGCCTTCTCTCCCGATGGCATCTCGGTCGCATGGACCGGCAGCGAGAAACTGCTCTGCTTGCGAAAACTCCATGGCACAACTGGTGTTCAGACTCTGCCTCTCGCCGGCTATGGGAACAGCCTTTCGTACTCACCCAGGTTGAATCAACTGGCATGTGGAGGGAGCTTTGATCAGTTAATCATCGTTGACTGCAATACGATGTCGCCACAGACCACGATCGATCATTGCCGGGGCTGCACCGCGATTTGCTGGCATTCCTCTGAGAAGTCGCTGCTGCTTGGCTTCAACGACGGTTCTGTCCAAATTCGATCGCTGACTGATTCAACGAAAGTGCGCCTGACAGTCCATCGACGTGAAGTCCGCAGAATTGCTCTGTCGCCGGATAAGAAACTTGCCGTCAGTGTCGACCAGTCGGGACAGGTTGCCTTATGGCATCCGGAAACCGGGGAATTGTCAGGGATCTTGTTTGAACCCAGGACAACAGCGGCCGGAATTGTCGGTAAGGAGCCGGTCCTTGAGTTTGTCGGATCGGATCAACTTATGCTTGTCTACGACAATGGGGACGATGGTCCTCAAGTCCTGCAGTGGCGGTTTGAAAAATATCTGTTGGAGGCTGGCTGAACCCCGCTCGCTATCTTCGGAATTTCATGGATGGCGGAGTGGCGTAAAAACACAAACGCCCCCGTCGGGCGTGACTTCGACGGGGGCGTTTGCTGAACGATGGTGGAGTACCATCAGTGAAGAGTTTTCTTAGAGGCTTTAAAAAAAATGGGACAGGCACCCTCGCTGCGTCATTGTTCTAAACATTTTCCGAAAAATACGGAAGCCGGCCCCAGTTTTGTTAGGCGTTCTTAATAACCACTGCCGGAAATTTCTGGCACTCCCTGACTGCTGGTCAGGTAATAGTCGTTTCGCGGCGTGTTACCATTATCGTTATTATTGTAAGCCTGATCGCAGGCTTGAGCGACGTCGTTCAGTTCATGAGTGACCGCATGCGACAGCGAAGCCAGTCCCACGATGCAGCCGATTACCAGGATCGTTCCCACGAGAACAATTTCTGAGGAGATGATAATGCCGTTCTGGTCTTCAACTAACTTTTTCAGCAATTGACGCATGAACGTGCTCCCGATGCACAACAGACCAAAGCATCCTCGGCGAAACTGTTTCGATTCAAGTTCGAAAAGCCGTGTTGCCTTTTCTCAACTTTACCCCATAAACGGCATCAGGAGCAGAATCGGCTCCGTTCGAGACAATTTCATTCCGCAATTTCGCTCGTCAGACCGGATGTGCGTTCTGTATTGAACGCAACGAGCCGCGGAGCCTGGGATCTGGCCGCCGGCTGGTGGTCCGTTCAGTGACGTTGCTCAACGGCCGACGCGATTGCGGAGTCCAGCCGGCCTCTTTGCGGCAGTGTCGCCTTTTGCTCCGCAAAAGCGGCGTTTCTTTCGCGGAGCGAAAGACGACACTGTGCAAATCGAATGGCACACACGCCCGGCCGCCGTTCCGGAAAAAAAGCGGCTGTGTCATAACCGTTGAAAAGGATGACACTTCTCAACGGCCGACGCTTTGCCCGCCTGGGCGCTTGGCTTTTGTGGCCTTGAGATCGTAGTTGCCTTCACCGACGATTTCTCCGAGAGCCGCAAGCAGTTCCGGACCGACGTTGACTTTGCAGTCGTTGCCTGTGGTCAGAATGTACCGCAATCTCGAAACGGCTCCGGAAGATCCGCTCTCCGTTTTGTCCTCTTCACCAGAGTGTCCATGGTCGTCGGCGTCACCGTTGTCGTCAACGTTGCCGTTGCGAGCATTTTCGGCAAACGAATCCACGATCAGGATCACGTCCGTCGGACCGGCATAACGAGTCAGCACACTGCGGACTCGCTGCAGGTCATCGTACGAATGCAGTCCCTTTTCAAACTTGATCGCGACCTGTGAAGTGAATTCCTTGTCGGCCTGGTCCAGAGTGAAAATTCGATTGATCACCAGGTTAGGTTCGCGGCTGCGTCGGTCCACTTTGCCGGCCACGATGATGACGTTCTCGGATTTAATCAATTCTTCATAGCGGGCATAGTCATCAGACCACGCGATGCATCGCATGATGCCGGTCGCATCTTCCAGGTCGAAGTTTGCATAACGCGAATTTCCATTGCGGCTGGCTTTCTTGGCGGTCGCCAGTTTGATTGAAGAAATCATTCCGCCGACGATCACCTGAGCACCGTCTTCCATTTCCGCCAGGTCAGCATTCTTGTTCGCCGCGTAACGGTCAATTCGGCGAGCGTGCTGAGTCAACGGATGCGAGGTCAGATAGAATCCGATCGTTTCCTTTTCCCACGCCAGCATCTGCCCGTGAGTCCAGTCGGGGATGACGGGCAGGCTGATCGCCATCGGAGTGCCGGCATCATCAACTTCGTCGTCATCACCCCCGAACAGGCTTTTCTGGCCACGAGCCTTGTCTTTCTGGCGTGACAGAGCCGATTGAACCGCACGTTCCACCACCGCCGTCTGCTGTGCTCGATTGCCCGGCAGACTGTCCAGCGCTCCGGCTTTGATCAGCGTTTCCAGGGTGCCCTTCGTCAGAGTTTTCGGGTCGACTCGTTCCGTCAGATCGAAGATGTCCTTAAACGGTCCACTCTTGTTTCGTTCTGCGACGATGGCGTGGACGACGTTCTCGCCAACGCCTTTTAAAGCGGCCATGCCGAATGTGATCTTGCCTTCGATGAATCCGAAGTCGACTTCCGAACGATTGATGTCCGGCCCCAGCATTTCGATTTTCATACGTCGAGCGTCGTCGACGTGCTCACTCATTCGCTCGGTGCTTTCCATTTCGCAGCTGAGCAGCGCGGCCATGAATTCGACCGGATAATGAGCTTTCAGATAAGCCGTTTCGTACGCAATCAGTCCGTACGCCGTGGAGTGCGACTTGTTAAAGCCGTAGCCGGCGAAGGCCACAATCAGATTCCACAGCTCCTGAGCCACCTGTTCGGAAATCCCGTTTGAAACAGCTCCGGTGATGTACTCCTGATGGAAGCTGCCGATCGTCTCATGGCTCTTCTTGCTGATCGCCTTAATGCATTTGTACGACTTGGACAGTTCAATGTTGCCTACTCGATTCAGAATGCGCATCACCTGTTCCTGGTAGACCATGACACCGTAGGTCTCAGCCAGAACTTCGTCGACGACAGGATGGACTTTGCGAGGCGGCTTGCGTCCGTTCTTCACGTCGACGTATTCCATCACCATTCCGCCTTCCAGCGGACCCGGGCGATACAGAGCGGATGTGGCAATGATGTCAGCGAAGCAGTCGGGCTTCATCTTGGTCAGCAGGTCTCGCATCCCGCCGGATTCCAGCTGGAACACGCCCTTCGTCTCCCCACGCTGCAACAGTGCAAACGTCTTTGCGTCGGTGAGATGCGTCTTGACGTATTCAAGATCGAACGTCGGATCGCTCCGTTTCACGTTCTGCACGGCCTTGTCGAGAATTGTAAGGTTGCGCAGACCCAGAAAGTCCATCTTCAGCAGGCCGACTTTTTCGACGGTCGGTCCATCCCACTGGGTAATGATGTCTTCTTTGCCGGTGATCGTCTGAAGCGGCAGGACGGTATCCAGCGGCACATCCGCGATCACAACGCCGGCCGCGTGAGTTCCCGCACTGCGTGCCAGACCTTCCACTGCAATCGCGAAATCGATGACTTCGCGGGCCACCGGATCCATGTCATACGCGGCTTTAAGATCGGCACTTTCTGTGAGCGCGTCTTTCAACTTGATGTTCAGCGTGTCCGGCACCATCTTGGCCAGTTCGTTGACGCGCGCGATCGGCACGTTGAGCGCGCGAGCAACATCGCGAATGGCGTTCTTGGCTTTCAGAGTCCCATAGGTGCCGATCTGAGCGACGTTGCGTTCGCCATACTTCTGCTTGGTGTAGTCAATGACCATTTGCCGCCGATCGCGGCAGAAGTCGATATCGATATCCGGCGGTTCTGTACGACTTGGATCGAGAAATCGTTCGAACAGAAGGTCATACTTCAACGGACACACGTCACCCAGACGCAACAGATACGCCACGATTGCACCACACGCAGAACCTCTCGCACCACACGGGATTCCATTGCGTCGGGCAAATTCCACGAAATCCCACACGATTAGAAAGTAGCTTGCGTAACCTTTGGAGTCGATGACGCTCAGCTCATACTCCAGACGCTTCCAGTGACGGTCCGTCAGTTCATCGCCGTACCGCTCGTACATTCGCTGATGGCACAGGTCCTTCAGATACTGAGTGTCGGTCTTCTGATCAGGCGGCCGGAATACGGGATACAGCTTGCGTTCGCCCAACTGAATGTCGACTCGATCAGCAATCTCCTGAGAACGCGCAACCGCACTGTCGAGCCCCGGAAAGCAGGCGTACATTTCGTCCGGCGTGCAGACGTACAATCCATCGCATTCCATCTTCATGCGTTTTTCGTCGTCACGCGTCGTGCGAGTATTCACGCACAGCATGACATCCTGCACCTTCGCATCGGTCTTGTGCAAATAGTGAGCGTCATTCGTGGCGACCAGCGGCAGGCCCATTTTGTTGGCGAGATCCACTGTCAGATCCATGCACGCTTTCTGAATTTCAAAGCCAGCGTTCTGGATCTCCATGTAGAATCGATCGCCGAAGACGCGCGCATACCACTCGGCCAGCTGTTTCGCTTCGTCGTTGCTTTCTCCAAGCAGCAGTCGAGACAATTCGGACGATGCGCAACCCGACAGACAGATAATGCCTTCGTTGCATTCCTCCAGCAGTTCGCGGTCGATGCGGGGCTTGTAGTAAAAGCCTTCCAGATAAGCAGACGACGACATCCGAATCAGATTGTCGAAGCCCTTGCGGTTCATCGCCAGCAGGGTCAGGTGCGACGAAGCGTCCTTCTGCCGACTGGCACTTCGATCCGTCCGCCGACCGGGGGCCATGTAGGCCTCATAGCCAAGGATCGGTTTGACTCCACCTTTTTTACAGCCGGTATAGAACTCGATCGCCCCGTAAAGATTGCCATGATCGGTGATAGCAATCGAATCCATGCCGCTGGCTTTGACATGCTTCACCAGCTCCGGAATTCGATTGACTCCGTCCAGCAGGCTGTAATGGGTATGGCAATGCAGGTGCGCAAAAGGACGCACGTGAGCAGCAGGGGGAGTAAAAACCGGGGTCGCTGGGTCAGCCATGTCAATCGATCCGTCATGAATTCAGTTCGCAAAGGTCAGGTCGCCGAGGGCGCGAGTTCGTCAATTGTACGCTTTCATGGCCGGGCCGAGAACCGACAAACTGTGGCCGCCCACCACAGCGAACCCTCGCGTTTTCACACGACGTTCCCACTCGTCAGATTCCGAAATTCAGTCGCGGGGAAGACGACAAAGTTGGCAGAGGACAGTGATGCGGCTAGGAAATTCATTGTTACGTCTTACACTGTCCGAATCTTCTTTTTCTGCCCGTCTGCCTTCTTCGAGGGTTCCCGCCGTGTCATCAGCCTGCCATTATTGGCGTGTTGCCAGAGTCGTTTTCGCGTTCAGCGTTGCCGCGTCTGCCGTTGTTGCATCGACCGGCCCTTTGATGACAACGGAACCCACCGGCGTCGAGTCGGCCAGCGTGGCTGCCGCAGCTGCCGAGCTTGCACCGATCAAAGTGGAGAAAACCGACTGGCCGTGGTGGCGAGGCCCCAATCACACGGGCATCGCGATGCCCAATCAGAAGCCACCATTGAAGTGGAGCGAAACTGAGAACATCATCTGGTCTGCCAATTTGCCAGGCCGAAGTCATGGTTCTCCGATTGTTGTCGGCGATCAGGTGGTGCTGACGGCTGCTGACCACGAACGGATGGTTCAGAGTGTTTTGTGTTTCGATCGAAAAACAGGGAAGCAGCTTTGGGAATCGATCGTACACGAAGGCGGACTGGACGTAAAAAATAACGAGAAGTCATCAATGGCTTCTGCGTCTGCGGCATTCGACGGCGAGCGATTCTTTGTCAACTTTCTCAACGGCGACGCGGTCTACATGACAGCTCTTGATCGCAACGGCGGCGAAGTGTGGCAGTCAAAGATTTCCAGCTACATCAACCATCAGGGCTTTGGGTCGTCGCCACTACTGTATCACGATCTTGTCATCGGTGTTTCCGACAACAAAGGCGGCGGGGCGATCGTTGCCATGAATCGCGCCACCGGAGCCGTTGTCTGGAAGAAAGATCGACCGGCGAAACCGAATTATCCGTCTCCCGTCATTCTGAATGTTGCTGGGAAAGATCAGCTGTTTCTGACCGGATGCGATCTCGTCACCAGCCTGAATCCGCTCACCGGCGAAACGTACTGGGAAGTCGAAGGAGCGACCACAGAATGCGTGACAACAACAGTGACTGATGGAAAACACATTTACACAACTGGCGGATATCCGAAGAATCACGTTTCCGCTGTGGTAGCCGATGGATCGGGCAAGCTGGCCTGGGAAAATCCAACTCGATCCTATGTCCCGTCATTGCTGGCTCATGATGGTTACCTGTTTGCCGTGATGGACGCCGGCATTGCAATGTGCTGGAAGAGTGACACCGGGGAAGAAGTCTGGAAAGGGCGTCTGGGAGGCACGTTCAGCAGTTCGCCCGTGATGGTGGGTGATCTGATTTATGCGTGCAATGAAGAAGGTCAGACGTTCGTGTTCAATGCCTCCCACGACAAGCTGGAAATCCTGGCGACAAACAAGCTGGGAACAAATGTCTATTCCACGCCAGCTATCTGCGGGGGCCGAATTTACAATCGCGTCGCTGTCGATAAAGACGGCAAACGCCAGGAAGTTCTGTACTGTATCGGTGAGTGACCGTTGTCTGGCGTTGCCTGCCTGCTTCAGGTTGCGTTCTTCAGTCAGATAAGATCATGCATCGCGGATGTTGTTCAGCGGATGTTGCGTTGCATTGTCCTGCAAGTCGTTGTTTCCATGCCAGCGATTCAAAGGGTGTGTGAAGGGCGGTCTGCTGCTCGACACTCGCGTAGCCAGCCGCAAGGGCGGCGATTCCGGAGCTGCGGTCGTTCCAAAAAACGTCGCGGAAAGTCTGCTGATTTCGGCGTTGAAGCATGACGGCTTCGAAATACGTCCCAAGGGAAAACTGCCGGAAGAAGTGATTGCTGATTTCGTCAAATGGGTCGAAATGGGCGCGCCGGATCCGCGAGATGGTGAACCGGTGCCGGAATCGAAGATTGACTTCGAAGCGGCTCGCGGACTCTGGGCTTATCAGTCGGTTCGAAAACCTGAACGACCGGTTGTCAGCAATGGCTCATGGTGCAGGAATGAGCTGGATTATTTTACGCTCGCCAAAATGGAATCACTGAGCCTGCATCCCGTGGCTTCGGCTGAAAAGCGGGCGCTGATTCGTCGAGCCACGACGGGATTGTGCAAAGGCGGTATGAACCCACGAGACGAACTCTGGGGCGTGGTGTTGGCGCGGGGCAGAGGCTTTGGCGGGAGATTCAGTGATTGTCGAATTTGATGCCAGAGCGGTGGGCGGAAAAACAAGCAGCAAACCGTACTGTCGGTCAATCCTGACCAATGGGATACGGTTTGCTGTTGAAATGAGAATGCACTGGAAGTCAGCGCGATGGCAGTGAGCGATGTTTACAGCGAGCCCGTGTGGTCGCCGAAGGTTCTCCATTCCATGATCGAAGGATCCGCCACCTTGCGGTATCCGAGGCTCATGACAACTTCCAAAACTTCACTCCATGTCGGGAAGGGACGGCCACTCTTGCGTTTGTAGTCATCCATGGCTCGCATAAACTCGATTTCTCCATCCGAGTAGTCGCGTTCGCAGGTCGTTGGATCAATCTGTCGACGACGATCCTGTCGGCGACGATCCATGATTTCTCTTCGTGTTTCCAGACTGACGTCAGACGGCGTCGATTCTTTTTCTGGCACGGCCAGTGCTGGCTTTGTCTGAGCCATTGGCCTTCGTTCCGGCTTGTTTCGCCGGGGTGATGATCTGCGTCTGTCTGTGACGAGAACATCAGAACTGTATTGCGACATTGAGAACACCCTCTTCACGTTCTGGGGAGAAACGAGACTGGTTTCGCTGGCTCACGGAGTTTCCGGGGGCAGCGATCACTCCAAATGATCGACCAGCGGCCGATTGCCACAAATCCCTTGCAGCTGAAGCATGCGGACAAACATCCGTAACAGACTATTGCTCAAGAAATGACGGCCCGGGGAAATAAGCCGGTTAGCGAGGCCTGTTCATCGAAGGAAACATTAGCCATCGCACAAGAAAACCGTCTGTAACGGTTGTGACACCACGATCAGAGGAAATCGTGCAAAGCGTGTTGAAGTAAGCTGCAGCGTGACTTGTGAACCAGGAGAAACCGGGGTGTCAGCAGGCAAGCGGTTCACAGAGTTTGAGGGATCTCACAAGTCCAAAGCCAGGGAAAGTGGCTTCCGAAACTTGTGCTTCCGAACGGCTGTAATAATCTTCCCTGCATTGAGGGCGACCGATTTTGAGTTCACTTCGACGGAGCGATGTTGTGTCAGACGAGTTCATCTGTATTCGATGTGCCAGGCATCAGTCAACCTGCTGTCAGGATTCTGACATTCACGTCACGCTGGAGGACGTCCGTCGCATCGCTCGGCACCGGGCGGAATCAGGCGGCGAGAATTCCGACTTCACCGAGTTTCGCACGCCGGCTTACTCAGTGTATGACCAAAGTATTGAAGACCCTTTCTGGCATGGGCACGTTCTTCACCCCGATGGAACGCGCCGTGTTCTGCAACAGAAGGAAAATCGCGACTGCACTTTTCTGGGCGAACAAGGTTGCGTGCTGCCCGCCGAAACCAGACCGCTGGTATGCCGGTTGTACCCGTTTGATTACGGGGCGGAAGGAATCCTGCCGCGTCTCGCTTCGGGTTGTCCGGTTGAGCTGCTGGCTCCGGGTAAGGACTTGATCACAGAACTTCAGATGTCTGCTGACCATGCGGAAAAGTTGCGCGCGCAGTTGTATGTGGAGATCTGTGAGTCTGAAGGCTGACTTGCGGATGAGTGTCATTGCAGATTGTTTGACGTAACAGATTTCCATGCCTGGCCATGACCTGAGGCCCCGAAAGAAAACTCGATGAGAATTGGTTTGACGTTCGATCTGCGAGATGAGTACCTGGCCGCTGGTTACAGCGAAGAAGAAACGGCCGAGTTCGATCGTGCCGATACGATTGATTCCCTGGAAAACGCTCTGCACGCTTTGGGGCATGAAACAGATCGGATCGGGCACGTGCGACAACTTGTCGGTCGTCTGGCCACCGGCGATCGCTGGGATCTGGTGTTCAATATCTGCGAGGGCCTGCACGGGATTGCTCGAGAAGCGCAGGTCCCGGCGCTGCTGGAAGCGTATGAAATCCCCTGCACGTTTGCAGACCCTGTCGTTATGTCCGTGTGCCTTCACAAAGGTTTGACAAAGACACTCGTCGAAAAAGCTCAACTGCCAACTCCGCGGTTTGCCGTCGTCGAAACGATGGAGGACGTGAAGAGCGTCAATCTGCCGTATCCACTCTTCGCCAAGCCAATCGCGGAAGGAACAGGAAAAGGCATTTCCTCGGCGTCATGCATTGCTTCGTCCGACGAACTGGAACAAGTGTGTGAGCAGTTGCTCCGAAAGTTTCGCCAGCCGGTGCTGGTGGAAACATATTTGTGCGGACGAGAATTTACTGTCGGGCTGCTGGGAACGGATGAAGCCGCCCGTGTTCTGGGAACGCTGGAAATTGTTCTGCTGTCTGGCGCGGAGCCGGGCGCATATTCGTACACAAATAAAGAGCGATGCGAAGAACTGGTACGGTACGATTTGGTCAGCGGCGTCAATGATTGCGAAGTGGCGGAAGCCGAACGGATCGCTTTGGCGGCCTGGAGAGAGCTCAAGGGGCGCGACGGTGGTCGAATCGATCTTCGTTCGGATGGAAACGGCCAGCCCAGTTTTATCGAAGCCAACCCCCTTGCCGGTCTGCATCCTGAACATTCCGACCTGCCCATGATCGCCACGAAGATGGGGATGAGTTATCAGCAGTTGATTAAGGAAATTGTGGATTCAGCAGCCAGACGAGTTGGTTGTTCGGTGAAGAGCAGCTGAAGCAGGATCAATCCGAAGTCAGCACCGTACCAGCAGGAATAAGAATCGTTCGGCAAATAAGTGTCGCCTTTCGCTCCGCGAAAGTAGCGTTTCCCGTTCTTTCGCGGAGCGAAAGGCGACGATTAAAGACAGCACTATGCGAAGCGTCTCGAATCGGAAGTCCTCAATTCGATGCTGAAGGGCTCTGGCGGAATTCGATTTCTACCAATCGCCATAGAAACAGGCGTTCAGAGGCCTTGTGGGGCAAGTAATTCAGCCTCAGGGCCAGGGATTTTTCAGTTTGCCGTCGCGATTAGGCCTGCTCGCTTGTTTTGAGGTGCTTGCCCTGGTCCAATTCGCACTTCGAAAATCACCATTTGGCCGTCCGTTCGGCCCTCGGCGCGACGACTGTTGACGCAGGACGGTGATTTTACGCGTGTTTTGGGCAGTCCCAATACTGGATGTTCCCACCTTTTGTGTCAGACAGGAATTCGAAGAGATGGCGGTCAAAGTTTATTATGACGACGATGCGGATTTGAGCCTTCTGAAGGGCAAGACGATTTCCATCATCGGTTACGGAAGTCAGGGCCACGCTCAGGCTCAGAACCTGCGCGACAGCGGTTGCAATGTGCTCGTTGGCCAGCGTCCCGGCGGCGCGAACTATGACCTCGCCATCAGCCATGGCTTCAAGCCAGTCTCTGCTGCAGAAGCGGCTGAAAAGGGCGACCTGATCAACATCCTGCTGCCGGATGAGCTGCAGGGCGACGTTTATCGCAACGATATTAAGCAGCACCTGAAGACCGGCAATCTTCTGATGTGCTCACACGGCTTCAATATTCATTTCAATCAGGTTCAGCCACCAGTCGGTGTTGATGCCGCTCTGGTTGCGCCTAAGGGACCTGGTCACCTTGTCCGCAGCGAGTATGAAAAAGGCGGCGGCGTTCCGAGCCTGATCGCACTCAGCGAAGGTGCTTCGGATACGTCCCGTCAACTTGCTCTGGCTTATGCCAAGGGCATCGGCGGAACTCGTGGTGGCGTGATCGAAACCACATTCGCCGAAGAAACGGAAACCGACCTGTTCGGCGAGCAGGTCATTCTATGCGGCGGCGTCAGTGCTCTCGTGAAGGCTGGCTTCGAAACTCTTGTCGAAGCTGGCTATCAGCCAGAAATGGCCTACTTCGAATGTATGCACGAACTGAAGCTGATCGTTGACCTGTTTTATCAGGGCGGTCTGAACTACATGCGTTACAGCGTGTCGAACACGGCGGAATACGGCGATTACACTCGCGGTAATCGCATTGTGACCGAACAGACCAAGGCCGAGATGAAGAAGATTCTGGGTGAAATCCAGAGCGGCGAGTTCGCTCGCGACTGGCTGCTGGAAAACAAAGCCGGTCAGGCTTCCTTCCTGGCAACTCGCCGACGTGAACGTGGTCATCTGATCGAAACTGTTGGCAAGCAGCTGCGCAAGATGATGAGCTGGATTTCTTCCAAGGAAGTCTAGTCTTACACTGTTGCTGATTCTTCAAAGCCCGGCTGTTCGATCTTCGAACAGCCGGGCACTATTTTTATACCAAGTACCCTGCTTTCGTCCGCAGGGACGAGGTGTAGCAACTATGCTCGCGGGATCGCAAACAGGAGACATTGTACTTATCTGTTAAAGTAAAATGTCCCTTTATTGACTCTCTCCTTTATTGACTCTCTGACCAGAAATGGAAAACGCAAAGACGCAGGCAAGAATATTCTTCGAAACGGTGACACCTTAGATTGCCGCACGCGATCGTCTGACATCGCTGATGAAATCGCTCATAAGTGCGGGATTTCGACAGAGACCGTGCTGGGACAGAGCCTGCATCGGGATTTTCATGCGATTCTGTCAGCATCTGTCGTAGGGCAGACCGAATCTGTTGTAAAATGTGACATAACATCACACAATGCGCGAAGCGCTGAATCCAAAGGTCTACCGCCAGTCTCGAGGTAAGTCCTGAATCCTCCAACAGTTGCAATCGTGTCCCGCTTCATTCGCCGTTCAAGACTTAAAGAGCCGGCAGAAAGGACCTACAAGCAAAATACCCGTCGGCGGAGCGACGGGGCTACGGTATGCCTATGTCTCTCATTGAAATCATCCCGGTCACATCACCAATCAATGGCAACATTCGTCCGCCGGGTTCCAAGAGCATCACCAACCGCGCGATGATTCTGGCAGCGCTCGCTGACGGGCCCACGATCCTCACCGGGATGCTCGACAGCCAGGACACGCGCGTGATGGTGGAAAGCCTTCGCCGGCTGGGGTTCACGGTGGATCAGGACATCGCTGCCTGCCGGTGCACCGTCCATGGACTCGCAGGAAAAATTCCGGTGAAGAAAGCTGATCTATGGCTGGAAAACAGCGGCACCAGCATTCGCTTTCTGACCTCACTTTGCGCACTCGGCAGCGGACAGTATCGACTTGACGGAGTCGAGCGCATGCGGCAGCGACCGATCGGCGATCTGGTGCGAGCCTTGCAGCCACTCGGGGCCAACATTCGATTCGAAACAGAAGGCAGCGACTGTCCGCCAATTCTTGTCGATGGACTGCTCAGCTATTTCGTCGGTGGATGGACGTCGATCCAGGGCAGCATCAGCAGTCAGTTTCTTAGCAGTCTGCTCATGACCGCGCCGGCCTGTCAGAAGGACGTGCACATCCGCGTCGACGGCGAACTGGTTTCCAAACCGTACGTCACTATGACACTCGACATGATGCGTGCGTTCGGTGCTGAAGTGTTTGCGCCTGAAGACCTGTCGGAATTCCATATCAGCGCGAAGCCCTACAATTCTGGCACCTACGACATTGAGCCTGATGCTTCGGCCGCCAGTTATTTCTTCGGAGCTGCCGCGGTGACTGGTGGTTCGGTGACCATTACCGGCCTGTCGAAAAATGCATTGCAGGGCGATGTCGGATTCGCAGGGGCTCTGGAACAGATGGGCTGCGATGTCACCTGGGGCAGTGATCGCATCACTGTCACCGGCCGACCGCTGCATGGGATCGACATTGATATGAATGCGATCAGCGACACAGCTCAGACCCTTTCGACGGTGGCCGCTTTTGCCAGCAGCCCAACCCGAATTCGTAATGTCGGACATATGAGACACAAGGAAACCGACCGCATCGCAGCGGTGGTGACGGAACTAAAACGCGCGGGCATCGCTGCCGAAGAAAGTGAAGACGGTTTGACAATTTATCCAGGGACTCCGCAGCCCGCGGAAATCCACACGTACGACGATCATCGCATGGCGATGAGTTTTTCGCTGCTGGGGTTGCGAGTCCCCGGCATTCGAATTCTGGATCCGGGCTGCACGGCCAAAACGTATCCAAATTATTTTGAAGATCTCGCCGCGCTTTGCAGTGGTAGCATGCAGGCCGGAGGTCGGTCATGAGCGGCGGTAACGTGTGGGGATCCCGTGGCGATTCGGGGCGGCGCGATCAGCGAAGCCCGCGGCATCGACGTCCTCAACAGGGCGGAAATGCCTGGGACAAAGCGAACAACGCCCGTAGCAGCGACGAAGCGGCTCTGGTCGTCCCGGAACCTTATCAGAATGGCCGCCATTTGGCGTATGCTGTGCTGCAGGAGCACGATCGCTCCGAACGGTTTGTGCAGGACATCTTCGCGGAGTTCGAGCAGCGGCACCATCTGTCGTCTCAGGATCGAGCTCTCGCGGTGGACGTGGCATCCGGCGTCGTTCGCCGCAGTCGCACACTCGATGTGATGCTCGAATCTCGCATGACCCGGCCGCGACACAATGTGGAACCGGATCTGTGGCGCATCCTGAGAGTCGGCGCTTACCAGCTTCTGTTTGCGCGCACACCAGAACATGCGGCGGTCGATTCGACAGTGGATCTTTGTCGCGATCTCGATCGCGACCGCTGGACCGGCTTCGTCAACGGCGTGCTGCGTAACATCGGACGATTGCTGTCGGATGAGCCGTGTGATGGACCATCGCAACGATCGCTGCCAACCACAAACGGTCGCTGGCGATCCCTGAACGAGGCAGTGTTTGCAGATCCTGTCGCAAATCCCGCGCAGTACTTTGCCGACGCATTTTCATTGCCCATGTTTCTGGCTTCGCGATGGTGTGCGCAATTCATCTCTCCGGCGAGCGGCAGGGCGTCAGCCGTCCGTGTCGATACTCCCGTGCTGCCCGCCGGCGACATAGAAACTACAAATGAACACCGAGGGCTGACGCCCAGCGGCTCGCCGGTTTCAAAGCTTCTGACCATCTGCTTTCAGTCCGTGACTCCACCTTCGACGTCGCTGCGAATCAACTCGATGCAGACAAACTCGGCCGTTGTGCTGGCTGCGTTGGCAGACGCCGCGGTGAAAGCCAGTCCCGGAGATATCGAAGGCAGCATTCATCTGGATCAGTCGGTCCGACTGGAAACACTGCCGGGCTACGCTGAAGGTCTGTGGAGCGTTCAGGATGAAGCGGCGATGTCGGCTTCACAACTGCTGGCTCCTCAGCCCGGTGAAAAGATACTCGACATGTGCGCAGCTCCGGGTGGCAAGACAACTCATCTTGCGGAACTGAGCCACGATCAGGCTCACATCACCGCCTGCGACGTGGCCACAGGACGATTGCAGCGAATTCTTGAGAATGCGGCAAGGCTGCAGCTGACATCGATTACGCCGCAGCTGATAGGCAAAGACGGCAACGGATTGCCCGACGGGCCGTTTGATGCAGTACTGGTGGATGTGCCGTGCTCAAACACCGGGGTGCTGAACCGCCGTCCGGAAGCCCGCTGGCGGAGCGACGAAAGTGCGCTTCGGGAACTGGTGATTCTGCAGACTCGACTGCTGATTCAGGCCTGTGAACGAGTTGGTCCTGGCGGCCGAGTTGTCTATTCCACCTGCAGTCTCGAGCCGGAAGAAAATCGCGGCGTTGTGGATACGGTACTGTCTGCGTTCAAAGACTTCCGCCTCGAACGCGACATTCTGCATCTTCCCGGTCAACCGGCTGACGGCGCGTATCAGGCGTTGCTGGTTCGCCGAAGTTAGGGCCCAAGGGCATGGACTCAAGGCGAGCGGGGGATGTAAATCCCATGATTTGTTGCGATTGCTGGAAGAATCCGGGCACTCACGTACCCGGCTCGCCGTTGGAATTCTTCAAGTCGACGCCACTGGAGTTAGGGCGGGTGGCGCAAAGGTCCCCGTCACTTCTTCAGCAGCGAATCGTTCGTCGTGAGCGAATGAGAACCGACGCATTCGATCACATGATTCCAGACATCGTCATTTCCTGAAGGACGGCTTGCATGGCAAAGGCACCGTCAGCTGGCAGATGAAGCAGTGGTGGGACCAGCAGCCCATTGAGAACTGGGGCAAGCGTGATGGAAAGATCGGCTGTGTCTTCAGCTCCGGCGGTGCCTGGGGCGGCGGTCAGGAGTGGACCTGCATGACACTGTTTTCGATTCTGATCAATTATGGTTTTCTGGTCTTTGGCCTGACCGATTACACCGGTGTAAAATTCTCCTCGCACTATGGCGCAATTTGTTCAGGACCCCCAGTTCAGGACCGCGAAATGCATGCCTGTCAGCGTTTAGGACTGCGTCTGTCAGAATGGGCCGCCACCATGATTCAGGGACGCCCCGACGCGCATCCTCTGAAACAAACCTGCGAAAGGTTCAAGGAGCTCGGGCAATAAACGACGAATCGTCGTACACCGCCCATGGACGACGAATAACGACAATCGCAAGTCGATCAACTTGCCCTGGCCGTAAAACCAAAACATGCACGCAAAACATCGTATGCCGCGGCCGTGCCTATCTCTTTGCAGGCACGTTCAGTGTCACGATGTCTTGGATGGGGCTGCCGAGCTGAACCAGAGGAGTTACCTGCAGGCTGACGGCCGGATCTTTACCCGCGCATCCGCCACAGGATCCGCATCCGCCAGCTGAACTTCCGAACAATAGCCGCCATAGACTTCGACCAATGATGCAGGCGGCCAAAGTGACAAACAGAATGGTGACGATTTTTTGCAGGATCATAAGTCACATCCGGATTCCGATCTGGTAGGTCAGAAAAGCGCCAACCCAGGCCAAAACCGTCATGTACACGAATGAAAACACTGGCCATCGCCAGCTATTGGTTTCGCGGCGGATGACCATCAATGTCGAAACGCATTGGGCACACAAAGCGAAGAACACCATTATGGACAGCGCCACCGGAATGGAAAACACTTTCTTTCCATTTGGCCAGACAGCGGCCTTCAAAGTGCCACGCAGCCCTTCGTCCGCCTCATCGACTTCGCCGCCGAGACTATAGATTGTGCCGAGCGTTGCAATGATCACTTCACGTGCCGGGAAGGAAGCGATGACGCCAACGCCAATCCGCCAGTCCCACCCGAGCGGAGAAAACACCGGCTCAACCGTTCGACCGACCTGTCCCAGCACACTGCCTCGCAACAGCTCGGCGTTGACAATATTCAGACGCGCCGACAGCTCCTCAATTTCCGCTTCGTGGCTTTCTAAATCCGCTGCTTCGAGCGACTCAATCTTCCCCGCCAGCTCGTATCGTTCTTTCTGATCGCCCGGAAAAGATCCAGACGCCCAGACCAGAACACTGGTCGCAAATATCAGAGTTCCGGCGCGGGCGACAAACGACTTTCCGCTTTCCCACACACGGCCCAGAATCACTCGGATCGACGGCATTCGATAGTCGGGCAGTTCGAGAAGAAAAGGCGACGGCTCACCACGAAACAAAGTCCGTCGAAGAATCATGGCCACGGGAATGGCAATAAACAGTCCCAGCGTGCTCATCGCAAACAGGACGATGGCCTGAAGAGAAAGCCAACCACCCAGATAAAGTGTTTCAGGAATAAACGTCCCAATCATCAGCACGTAGACCGGCAAACGAGCCGAACAGCTCATCAGCGGAGCAATCAGAATCGTCACGAAGCGATCACGGCGATCATCAATGACTCGCGTCGCCATAATGCCGGGCACGGCACACGCAAAAGACGACATCAGCGGAAGAAATGACCGACCGCTCAGTCCAAGTAAGCCCATCAGCCGATCCATCATAAACGCCGCACGCGCCATGTAGCCGCAGTCTTCCAGCAACCCAATGAAAAGAAAAAGCAGACAAATCTGCGGCAGAAAAACCAGCACGGAGCCAACGCCGGAGATCACACCTTCTGTCAGCAAACTTCGAAGCGGACCGGGATCCATTGAATCGCTGATTAAAGCACTTAGCCAACTCAGGAACCCTTCAACGCCATCGCTGAGCGGCGCTGAAAACCAGTAAATCGTTGAAAACACCAGCATCAGCACAGCAAGGCAGATCAGGAAGCCAAAAAATCTGTGAGTCAGAACGGAGTCGATCCGGTCTGTCAGGCGGGCCTGCGAATTGGGAACTCGCACCTGAACTCTGCTGAGCAATTCACCAATGTAGTGGTATCGCTGACGAGCTTCCGCTGCAGGGATTTCCAGCTGCTGGGCGGCCAGCGCGCGTCGCGATTCCTGCAGAGCTTCGGCATATCGAGCCCCGGCTGCTTTGATCAGCATCGATTCCACTGAGCCGCCTGGATCGAGCAGACTGCGTGAAACCAAAAATCCTGATCGCTGTTCAAGCGGCAGGCCGGTTTCAGCGAGAAGCTTACCGAGACGTTTGACCTCCAGTCGCACAGGATCCGACAGAATCGTGGTGCTGAAACTGTCGGAATGAAAGGTCACGGGACCGCCGCGGGATGTCAATTCTTCAACGATCGCCTGCTTGAGTTCCGTCAGTCCTTCCCGACGACTGGCCGATGTGGGAATGACCGCCACACCCAGTTCTTTCGAAAGACTGGCGACATCGATCGTCACGCCGGAGCTCTGTGCTGCGTCCCACATGTTGAGACACAAAATGACCGGGAGGCCGACTTCCAGAACCTGTGTCGCGAGATACAAATTTCGTTCGAGGGCCGCAGCATTGCAGATGCAGATAATCAGATCGGGACGAGGCTCGTTGGAACACCCTGTCAGAACCTGAACGGCGACCATTTCGTCGGGTGATTTTGGCGACAGGCTGTAAGTGCCTGGAAGATCGCTAAGTTCAATTTCGTGGCCGCCCCATTGAACTCGGCCAACTCGCTGCTCAACTGTCACTCCCGGATAATTTCCGGTGCGCACCCGCATTCCGGACAGCGCGTTGAACAGCGTGCTTTTACCCGTGTTCGGATTGCCAATCAAAGCAACTCGCAAAGGGCGTGGATTTGAGGAACCGTGTGGGGAAGGAGAGATCACTGAGTCAGCACTGAGAAGCTCTGATGGGGATTAGTGAGCGGCGAGTTGCAAGCGTTCGGAAGCTCGTGTTCGAACTTCATTGTGAGCAGCAGCAGCTTCGACAGACACACAGGAGGCTTCAGCAGCCCGCATGGAGATTGAAACGCCATGCACGCGATACTGAACCGGACCGCCAAAAGGAGCCCGGCGGAGCACTTCGACGACCGCACCCGGCACAAATCCCATTTCCATAAGCCGGGACGCAATTCGGCTTGCACCGCAAATCGCAGTGACAATAGCGGAAGTACCTGGACGCAAATCAGCCAATTGCAGAGTGTTCACAGCAGCACCGCCCAAAAAATCTGGAAACGACGAAACTGAAAGAGCCGGGATCACATGTTTTATGATGGTAGAGCCCCTGCCGGAAAGCAAGGGTAGAGTGAGACTCAATCTCACATTGCTCAGAAACAGTATCGCTGGTCCTGCCCATCTGGCGACATGGTTTGAACCCTCATAGACGCAGATTTCAAGGATTTTCGTTCCTGAGAGAGTCCGCTGACGCCAGATTTTCTATTTAAAGTGGAGGAAATCACCGGGGAAATCCAGGTTGTTAATTTAGGTTCAAAACTTTCACCGGGCCTGCGTGACGTGCCCGAGACTAATTTCGGCGGGTGGAAATGCCAATCTTTACTCCTAAAAATGGCGGCGGCCGATCGCTCGGTATTCGGGCCGTGATTTTATCGAGGGAACCAGGCGGCTTTCGCATTCAAGTCGTGAAATCCACAGCCCGAAAGCGGGACTCCTGCCGGCTCATCTTTTTCCTGCGGGCTAAGCGGACCGAAATCGGTTACAGTCCACGGTTTCAGACCGACGTTTGCGTCTACGGACCTGAACGGGCTCCATTCTTCACTCAGAAACATCAATAAAGTAAGACTGCAATGACGCTCCCATCGGAGACCTTGTCGCACATCATTCACCCGCCGGCACTGCATCCGCCGGTCCTTGCCGCCTGCCAGATTCGCACAACACTTAACGATTTTCAGGTGGAAGAAGTTCCCGCGTATCAGCCGACGGGATCCGGCGAACATGCTTATTTGTGGATTGAAAAGCGGGGCGTGTCCTCCCCGGAACTCGTCAGCCGCATTATCCGGCTGCTGGGCGTCCCTTCCAAAGACATCGGCTTGGCCGGTCAAAAGGATCGCTACGCAGTGACTCGTCAGTTCTGCTCCATTCCGAAGCGACTGGCGATCGATACGGAGAAGCTGAATTCAGATGACATCACCGTTCTGCATGTCACCACGCACCAGAACAAACTGAAGACCGGCCATCTGAAGGGCAATCGATTTCATCTCATTCTTCGCAGCCCTGACGCGCCTTACACAACTGCCGACCTGGAGAAAGTTCAGGCCCGCCTGAACGAACTGGTCAGCACTGGCCTGCCCAACTATTTTGGTCCTCAACGATTTGGCCACGGCGGAAACACCGTCATTGATGGTTTAAGGCTGCTCAAGGGAAAGCTGCCGAAAGATTACTGGCCTGACAGTCACTCCCGCACTCTGCGTCGCCTGGCACTTAGCGCAGTTCAGTCAGCGGTGTTCAATCTCGTGGCTGCCCAGCGAGTCGCTGCGGGCACAATCGGGATCCCACAATCCGGCGATGTGGTCATTCGTAAAGAAGGCACAAAGCCTTATAGATATCCTGATGGTGCGGATGCCACTGGGATCGTACCTGCGGGGCCAATGCCCGGTCCGGAAATGCTGGCCGCTGGTGGTGACGTCGCCGAAATGGAAGATGGGGCTCTGCTCACGATGGGACTGAAGCCGCGGGATTTTGAGCGGTTTGCCAAGCTGACGTCGGGTGTCCGGCGCAAGTTTGTTGAATTCCCGTCGGAGGTTTCGGCGTCACTGACAGACGACGGCGCCATCAAAGTGGGCTTTGTTCTGTCCGCAGGAACTTATGCCACCATCGTGCTGCAGGACATCGCAGGTCAAGTGATTGACCTCGGCGCTGACGCAACGTCCACTGCCGTGGAATCGGATGGCGATTCCAGCACAGGAGAGTAACACGTGAAGACGACGCCTTCTTTTCTCAAGGTCCTGGTTTTTCTTCTGATCGCCGTCGGCTGTGGCCTGGCGGTGATCGGCGGAACGCTGGGGCGAGATGCTGCAGAAAAGATTGGCACCGCGATCTTCATGCCCAGTGGCTTCGTATGGCTGATGCTGATGGCGCTGACGATTCAGCTTTGGCCATTCAGAAAGCGATCCGAAAGATCGCTTGGCGGTCTTTCGGCATTGCTCTGTTTTGTTTCCTATTCGCTGGGAGGCAGCGGGTACGTTTCGGAAGCTCTCGCTAGCGCCCTAGAAACGCCGTTTGTCGGAATCAATCCACTGAATGATCCCGCTACCGAATATGTCATTGTGCTGGGAGGCGGTGGCTCGCTGGGCGCCAACGGCCGACTGCAGGGAAATAGCTCAGGCGACCGCTTGATCCTTGCGGCTCAGCTCTATCATCAGCATCCGTCGACGAAATTCATCTGCACCGGACAACGAATCGCCTCCATGAACTCGACCGGTGTTGATCCGGCTGACACGTCACGCGACATTCTGGTCCGACTGGGCGTTCCAGAGGAATCAATCGAACTTATCGGCGGAAAAAACACATCCGAAGAGATGCTCAATCTTGGCAAGCGTTTTCGTGACTCCGGCAGCAGCATCGGTCTTCTGACATCTGCATGGCATTTGCCAAGAGCGACGCGACTGGCTCTACGCAATGGATTGAAAACCGTTCCATTGCCCTCCGACTTCCGCTCCTCACCACGCGACCAGACGCCAACACTCGGCCAGCGAATTGAAGCCCTGATTCCCAACGGCGCCGCTTTTGGAAGCATCTGGTCATTCGCAAAGGAATATCTGGGAATGCTGCTCGGCCGATGAAGACTGCAACGCGAGCGACCACCGCAACGCGGACGACGGGCGCGACAATGCCTGCCTGAACTTTTCCTGGCAAAGCATCGAGCCCCTAAGAACTCTCGGCCTCAGCCTTTGTCTGCAGAACTGCGAAACCGCATCAGGAAAAATAGTTTGATCACTGGTGAACGAGCCTGCAGTTCGGGAAGATACGTCTCGTGAGTTTTTGGAAACAACAGGATCAGTCCACTCAGGAAATGTGAGTTATGGCGAAGAGCACACCGTCCGGAATTATGTATCGCGATCACAGCATCAAGGAAGATCATTCATTCGCGCCCTCGTTCGGCGGCAAGCCTGGAGTGCATAAACGGTACTCGTGCAAAGTCGGCGGACGCACGATCAAGGGCGAGCTGGAAGAAGTGAAAGCAAAGATCGACTTCCATCTGAACCCGGACAAGTCCAGCGAGAAGTCCTGAGAGACCGTGGTTGTGCTGCGTGTCGCCAACTGGGAAGTCTTAGCAACCGCGCGCTGACTCCGGCAATCGAAGTGGAACAAGCAATCGATGGGCCTGGACTTCGTGAGAAATACGTTGGCATGCACGCCAACATCAAGCACTCGCCGACAGTCGCAGGTCGATTGGTCGAAGGTTAAAATAGAGACAACGCCCCATGATACCCGACCAATCTCACAACGGCACAAAATCCCATGACTGCGAACAAGAATACGAAGAAAAGTCCTTTTCCCGGGATGGATCCGTATCTGGAACAGCACTGGGGAGATGTTCATACGAGTCTAATGGTTTACATCCGAAACCAGATCAATGCTCAACTTCCTGACGAATTGCAGGCTCGTGTGGAAGAAAGCACGGCAATCCAGATTGAAGACGAGACACGAAGAGTCGTTTATCCTGATGTGCGAATTGTTGAGGATCAGCCATATGAGCCGTCCGGCGATGGCGGTGTGGCACTCGTAACCGAGACCATTACGACGGCGAAGCCCATTATTATCAAGATGGACATGGAAACTCGCACACAGCGCACCGTTGAAATCCTGGACATCTCTTCCAATGATCGAGTCGTGACTGCCATCGAAGTGCTCAGCCCCAGTAACAAGATCGGGCGCGAAAGCCGGTTGGCATACAAACGGAAGCGAGCGGCTTATCTCGAATCGGGAGTGAATCTGGTCGAGATTGATTTAGTGCGAGACGGCGATCCCATTGTCGCCATCCCTTTACCACTGATACCGAAGCAGTATTGGGGCGATTACATCACGTGTGTCCAACGAGCGACTCAGCCGTCTCAATTTGAACTGTATCCGATGCCGCTGCGCCAGCCGCTTCCCGATATCAGCATCCCGCTGCGAAGCACCGACAAAGATGTGCTGTTGCAAACTCAAGGGTTAATCGATCAGTGTTATCAGGACGGACGATATTGGCGAACCGACTACTCGCTGCCATTACGCCCCCGTTTGTTGGAGCTCGACGCAACCTGCGCGGAAACGCTGCTCGTGAATTATTCCAAGGACTGACTTCGGCAGCAGATGAATCAACAGACACGAGTTCAGGCGAAGAATTCGGCGGCTTGGGCTTCGCGATGAAGAAGAGCGACCAGGTTTCAGAGGAAAGCATACAGATATGATAACTCTGCGAGTGGTGCTGTTGATCTCCTTCACATGGGCCGGCCTGACCGCTAACCAGATCGGCCAGAATACAGTGAGTGCTGGCGACGCACTCCTTCAAACGGCCAGATTCTGTGTCGATGAGCGGACGTTTGTCATCGCAGCGATCGACTACTGTGGAATCTGCAATTCCAGCGACGAGACGATTCGTGACGCAATGGCAACGGCGGCGGGAACGACGAGAGAACAAGTCGCACTGCGACGGCGATTGAGGAGTCGATCAAGCGGTTGCAGCCGGTGACAAAGATCGTTGCTTCGAAAGCCAAGGTGGATCGTGTTGCCTCGAACCGACGCGTGCCGCAACCGGATGGCAGCATCGCGGTGCGAGCCAGCGTGACTCGCGAAGCTGCCGTGCGAGATGCTCCCGAAGGGCTAATCGATCCATGGTTGCGCACGCTGACGTTTTTTGACGACGATCGAAAACTCGTCCAACTCCACTACTACGCGACGCATCTGCAAACGTTTTACGGCGACTCGCGTGTCCCTTCTCCCCCCCCGAGATCGGGCAAGGCTGTGAAGGATTTTTGGGAGGCATTTCCTTGGTTGATTATTACTGTGATTGTATTCGTTGAACTCGTATAGTGACCGAAAACTTTATGAGAGTAAGGCACTTTGCGTTTAGGCCCGGATGGGCCGACACAACCTCTGCCGGGGCCGTGAGATACTTGCATTCTCTATTCCAAACCGGTTTTATCCCGGCACACTGCGTCCCCTGAGTCTCGTGGAAAACAGGAGAATTGCTTTCATGAAATCACTGATCTTTGTCGCGATCCAGGCGATCGTTTGCTCGTCAAGCCATGCCACGCTCGCGGACGATCCGTTGCCGATCGGTTCACAGCGAGAATTGTTCGTTGATCGCTACTTGATTGAACGACTGACGAACGTCCGGCTGCAGTTGCATGAGCCGCGCGATGAAGGAGTCGTGATCCAGCTTGACCAACCGTGGGAAGGTCCGCATGGCGGCTACACAACGATCCTCAAAGAAGGCGAACGGTTCCTTGCCTACTACCGCGGCATCTCGGAACTCGGGCTCGACGGCAGCGAGCATGAGAGGACTTGTCTGGCCGAATCACAGGACGGGCGGACCTGGACGAAGCCCCGGCTGGGATTGTTCGAGTTCAATGGGAGCAAAGAAAACAACATCGTGCTGGCGAATGCCGCTCCGGTGACACACAACTTCTGCCCGATGCGCGATACGAAGCCCGGCGTTGCCACAGAGCAGCGTTTCAAAGCGGTCGGCGGCACGGGAAAGGAACTGTTTGCGTTCGTATCGGCGGACGGACTTCATTGGCAAAAATTGGGCGACGAGCCGATCCTTTCATCTCGCGATATGCCGTTCAAACACATTCATTTGTTCGACTCGCAAAACCTGGTGTTCTGGTCGGAGTCTGAGCAAACCTACGTCTGCTACTTCCGCGTCTGGGACGGTCTGCGGCGGATTGCTCGGTCCACGAGTCTCGATTTTACGACGTGGTCTCCCGCAGTGCTGATGCAGCAGGTTCACGATGATGGTATTTCCGGTCCGCAGCCCGCACCGGCCGAGCATCTTTAC
>JBDNHX010000364.1:0-6079 GCA_041688565.1 Planctomycetaceae bacterium | reverse complement strand
TGCAATGCGGAATGAACTGCGCTGTTCTGGAAGTGACCGCTCAAAACGAAGCCGCCGTGAAGCTGTATCGATCGCTGGGCTTCGAAGTCATCGAAGTGCTTTACCGCGACAGTGGTACGGGAGAAACAATCCCAGTCAACGAAGTCAGGAACTCTTCAGGACAGTGGTGACAATCGAAAGTCGACTGCTTCCGTGAGTGTGACATCGCCCCAAAAATGAATTTTGGCAATGAATTTTGGCAATGAATTTTGGCAATGAATGTCGTCAATGAATGTCGGCAATGAATGTCGGCTGTGCTATTCTGCTTCCGGCTCCCGCTGCGACGGCAACGCGACTCTACTTCTGATAGATCGGCAAGTAGTGATACTTTACCGAGAGGCTAAGGACGGCCAGGGACGTTGCATACACCGCTCCATGTCCTTGTTCAGAACCGTTCTCGGCCGTCCACGAACCATCGGCCGCCTGCTTTGCCAGCAGCATCTCCTGAACCAACTGTTCGGCTGTCTTTGCGTGCTCACCGCCGCGCTGATACATCCCCTGCGCGTAGTAGTAAGTGCCGTATGAGCAAAACCGTTCGTTCCATTTCGGGGGATGTTCCAGCAGCCAGTCGGCCGCACCGGAGACAAGCGGTGATTCATATTCGCCGCAAACCTGCATCGCCAGCAGACCAGCGGCGGTCATGGTAAACGTCGGATTGTTCTGATGAGGCTCATAGTTGAAACCGCTCGCCTTCTTCGCAGGAAGACCGTTCTCATCCAGCGGTGAGGAATACGATCGCTTCAGGTACTCCACGGCGTCTCGGATAGAACTGCCGGGCACCTGCAAGCCATCGTTCCTTGCAGACCGCAGCGCCATCACCTGCCAGACGGAAACCGACAAATCGGAATCCGGGGCATTCGGTGTGTAACGCCATCCGCCACGATAATGCGTCGGCTTCTTTTCCTTCTGCGAACTGAGAATGACATCAATAGCCTTCTGACAACGGTCGTGAATCAGCTGATCCTGTTCAGCGCTTGTCCCCATGCCCAGCATTTCGGTCAGCATCAAAGTGATGATCCCGTGACCGTACATCCGCGAACCGTCTTTGGTGCCGAAATAACCTTTTTCATCAATGCGGTCATCCTGAAGAATAAAGGCCAGCGCCTTCTGCATTGCCTGACCCTCGGGCGTCGGATCAGAAGGCTGAACACCAACGCTGGCCATCGCCATGATCGCCAACGCCGTCATGGTTGTGTCGATGCCTTTGTCTGCTATCGCGCCATCTTCTCGTTGTTTGGCGATCAGAAAGCCAATCGCTTTGTCGACGGCAATATCAGTCTGATCTTTGTTGAAGGCGGAAGCCGAGAGAGCCGGAGTGGCAGGTGCCTGGGCCGCGGCAGTCATCGGGCTCAATGCTCCGGCGAGACAACAGAGAAGCGTTAAGCCCGCGGTCTGAAGATTGGATCTGCTCACGGTTCGCACCTCAAATTGAATGTCATTCCGCCCGTCGAAATACATCGTCGGGTTGCCGTTGTTTCGGACAAAGGCAATCAGGATCTTTTTTATACGAGAGTTTGACGACTTCTGAACCCGTTAACAGCGGCCAAGTCTAAGCGTCTGGACAACTCAGGTCGAACGAATCAGCCACCGACTGAGAAACTCGTCGCGGGTTTGACCCAGGGGACACACCTCCGCACTTTGACCGCGTCACGGATTGGGAACTGAATTTGTGAACAATAATTTGACGACCTGCAACCCCGACCTATGTTTTGCTGACTGCTGCGGGAACCGAGCAACGAATGCCATCGAACACCGAAAACGCAGCAAAAAAGACATCGGAAACTAACAGCGCGGTAAGGAAAGCTAGGAGCTTTGAGGGGACCTTGCCGCGCTGTTTTTCTTTGCGCGCTCAGACAGGCGCGGGCACTCAACCGCGGCCTTTTGTCAATCTGCGTGGTTCGCGGTGACTTTTCTGTTTTTTCCGTAGAGTTTGATTTTGCGGAATGCCGATACCGCAGAACGGGAGATCTTGCGCAAAGAATTGCTGTTCGGGATCCGACTCCTCTCTTGCTGGTGAATCACGGATGAATCTCGAATTTCCCTTCCGCAAAATCGGAGGCTTACTGGCCGCGGCAACGGTCATCACTTCCATCTTCATGGTGGCCAGTGTTCTCGCCTTTTTCAGAGAGCGTGGGGCAGTCGACGCAACCGCGCGAAAGATAGCCGCCAATCGTGAAGTCCAGCGGAATTTCGGAGAGTTTTATCCGAATATCGAGCCAGTCGGGAATCCTCAAACGGCGACTCCCAGGCCGCAGCGCAATACCGAAGAATCGCGACAAACCAGCCGTATCGTGACCGTCAATTATCAACCGACTCCGGAAGAAGTTCCGTTCGAATCTTTGGAACGATTCGGACCGCAGAACCCTGATCCGAACTCAATGGTTGATCTGATTTTGGATGGACCGGAATCACTTCCGAATCTCGACTTTCAGACATTCGAAGAAGCCGAACATTTGACGCCGACAAAGAACGAAGAGATCATTCAGGTTCCTGAGTTCTCGGCAATTGAACCTGTTGAGACACAACCTGCTGAGCTTCACGTGTCGCTGGAAATCCCGGCCCCGGCTAAAAAAACTCCTGCAGTCTCCGAGCGACACCAGCGCCTGTCTTCCGCATTTGAATCACTCAAAGGCCGACCGCCCGAGAATTTGTTTGATTCCATCGAACACAGCAGCGGCGAGCGATTCGACGCAACATTCAGCACTGAAAAGTCAGTTGCTGGGAACACGACTCAACCGAATGCAGACTCTCAAACCGGCGAGCTGCATAGTGCCACGGCTGCACTTCCTGGCGACTTCGACAACAGCAGTCCGGGCTCATCATCAGCCGCGGAGAAGGCTGTAGAAAAATCCGTTCGAGCTCCAGAAGTTTCTCACAGCCGCACCGACTTTGCGGCATCGGAAGTTCGGCCTGCTCCGGAATTCAAGCCTTCTGATCGCCACAAGACTCTTGTCGACGAATTGCCATTGCCCGATCTCCAGATCCCAAGTCTCCACGAGGAAATTGCTTTCGAAGATCCGGTTGACGAACAATTGTTTTCTGCCGGACAGACGGAAGTCAGCTTCCGGCAGGAATCCAACATTCCTCAGGATCCGGCGAAAGTTGGGCAGCTGCGTATTCCTGGTCAACGAAAAGACGAGGCTCAACCGCAGCCCACTCCGGTGACTCCTCCTGCTGAACTTGCGGAAACGCCGGTGCCTGTTCCAGAACCCGGTCCGGCGGAATCGCTGCCACCGCAGTCGCTGCCCGATCTTCCCGTTGTGCCTGACATGAATTCGGCTTCGGACATGTATGCAATGCCCGAGTTCTATCCCGAGTCAACTTCAGCAGAAATTGCCTGCGACAACAATTGTCCTCCTGCAGGAGTTCGCCCGTCGAAAGGCCACAGTCATTCCGGAACGTCGCTGACTGTTCGCCGGATCAAGAAGCACATGGTTCGAATCACCAGAGACCTGCAGCTCCCCAAAGTCCGGCTGCCGCAGCTGGACCGACCGGATTTCATGAACCACGAGCTGCCTCGACTGGCAGCTCCTGAAATTCCTCGGCCAAAGTTCGCCGCTCCATTTGCGACGCGACCACACGCGCCAGCCCCGCGGCAGGCCGAGCCGCAAGTTGCACGGCCAGCATATTTCGCTCCGCCAATCGCCATGCCTCACTTCACGGCACCGCAGTTTTCGATTCCGGAGTTCCTGAGGCCGCAGTCGGAATGCCAATGCAGCGCGTGCGACGATTCAGTGCCAGCGCCCACAATGATGCAGACCCTGAACGAATCGCAGACGCTCCACCGTGTCATGTCAACAATGCGTTTCACAGGCCGCACAAAGACTGTGGAGTAGCCAACGCCAGCACCACTTCTTACTGCTGACTAAACGTCTGGCCGCGGAGGCTGTCATCGTCCTGGAAGTCTGTCGGCTGATCCAGTCCTCCTGTGAGCAGCAAGCCGTCGATTCGAGCATGTGCCTGAGCGAGATCGGCGAGCGACTGGACGTAGCTTAGATTCGCTTCGAAAAATGTCCTGCGAACAATCAGCACCTGCAGGAAGTCAAACTCCCCGGCGGAAAATGCACGTTCCGACAATTGCAGAGTCTCCCTGGCCTTGGGCAGAATCGTCGATTCATACTCTTGAACGGCGACGGACGCGGAATCAAACTCCTGGCCGGCTCGCGCCAGTCTGGCCTTGATCGAAGCTTCGATACGCGTCACTTCGTGCGTCGCCCGGCAGTACTCGGCATAGGCTGCAGAAATATTCCCGGAGTTCTGATTGAAGACAGGAACCGGTGCCCCCACCTGCAGGTTGATCAACCCGGAACCCGTGGCGTTGTCGCTGCCGGCGCCCGGTTGAGCCGTGATGTTGGGAATGGCCTGTGCTTCCTGTCGCTGCTGGTTTGCACGAGCCCGCTGAATGCGAGAACGAGCCGCATTGAGTTCCGGACTGTTGCTCAGCAGATTTTGATAGGTCGCGTCCCAGTCGAGCTGGATGGCTCGGGGATTCAATTCACCGTTCAGTGCGGTGGGCTGCTTGTTGGGCACACCGGTGGTCGCCATCAGTTCCCGCCATGCGCCGGTGAAAGCGATCTTCGCCTGCTTGCGAGCGACATCAATCTGGGCCATCTGCACTTCTGCCTGCAACAGTTCCACCTGCGATGTTTCCATGGCTTCCTTGCGACGGCGAGAAATCTCCGTTCCCTTTTCTGTTACAAGGTAAAAACTATCGGTCAATTCAATCCGTCGCTGGGCGGCGAGCACTTCGTAGAACTGAACGCGAACATCCGTGAGAACTCGGTATCGCTGACTTTCTGCGTCCCACAACTGAGCCTGAACGGACCTGTCCAGCACTCGCTGATTGAGCCGCAGCTTATCGCCTCGGACAAATTCCTGCTCAACAAAAGCCCCGTGCTGGTCGGTGCCGGCGTCCGCAATCTGACTGCCAAAGTATCCGATCGTCGGATTCGCTTTAACGCCCACCTGCGAACGGAAGGCTCGAGCTTTTTCAGACGATGCCGACTGCTGGCGGATCGTCGGGTTGTTCGCCAGAGCCAGTTGCTCAATGTCAGCCAGAGTCAGAGCAACCTGCGATGCATTTTCGACGACGACTTCACTGCTGTCTGTTGTCCACTTTTCTGCCGCTTGATCGTTCAGTTCTTCAGAAACCGACGTCAGCTGAATATTGGATTCGAAGATAGGCACCGGCGACTTCACGGACTCCGCCGACTTCGCTCGATCGGCTGCGACGGTGCTTTGAGTTTCATGGGCGTACGCGTTTGTTGATTTGGCGGTTAGCCTGACTGAAGGCTCATCATTTCGTTGAGCGAAAGGTGCTCGTCCAGAGGCACATCCAGAAGCCGAAATGAGAGACAGGACGGCAATTGCCAATGACGGTACGATCGGACGCATTCTGACCTCGTGTCACTGCGGATGATGAATCTGACGTTTCCCACATCATCCGTGATATGGGGGGACTCACATAGCCAGGAACCACTTGCCCGTGATTGCCGATGCATTCGCATGGTCTGAGGAGTCTTAGAAAAGATTCGACTGATCCCAAAGCGCTGGATGAGATCTGATGGCGTCAATTGCAGGCTTGATGAGCACAGAGCCCGTTGAACCGATCCGACCGTTATTTTCCACACCAACAGCCTACCGCGTCTGCCTGAAATATGTGCGATTCCGCACGCCGACTGCCTCATCAAAACCCGTAGGTGGTTTATCGCGGTTGCCTGAACGGCGTTGGCGAGCGTTTCCACTGGACCACGGGATTAGCGACGCAACGACGCCATCAGGCAAAGAGAAATGTGCCATTGGGGGCGAACCCGGTGCCGAGAAAACGAGCCCAGGCTTCAATGCTCAGGCGAATCTGAGGGATCCAACCAACGATGAATGGCCGACAAAAGCGCAAAGTCAGCACAGTACAAGTCAACGGCATGTCACGCATCCACAGAGCAAAGATTCCTCCAGTCGCCGCAATGGGAACGTTTATTCGGTTTGCCTGCGTTTGTGTCATAACGCCAACCGTCTTCCAACTCGGTCATATCGTTTTGTT
>JBDNHX010000363.1:0-10897 GCA_041688565.1 Planctomycetaceae bacterium | reverse complement strand
TGGCAGTCACTTTGCGATTCATAGTAGCCATCACTCTCCGAGTGATGAATGCCCTGGCCGCATTTTGCGGCCTTCGTCACTCGGAGAGTGACGTCTACTTTGTTAAACCAACCGCCATTGGGCGACGGCCCAATGGCAGTCGATTGCGATTCATAGTAGCCATCACTCTCTGAGTGATGAATGCCAGGGGCCGCGTTTTGCGGCCTTCGTCACTCGGAGAGAGACGTCTACTTTGTTAAACCAACCGCCAGTGGGATAGCACCCAGCCACACGAGACATGTGAAAAAGAGTGATGATCGCTTAGGAACGTTCTGGAACAGGATTTTTCCGCGATCCAGAACATTCCTGCAGCTTATCATCAAAGAACGTTAATTCTTCTTTCCGCCACCAAACTGCTTGGCATACTCGGGATCGCTTCCCAGATTCTCAGCAGCTGGAGCCGTTTGATCCGGCTCAATTCCAGCGGCAGGGTCTGTTGTGCCACCACAGCCAGCGACAACTGTCAGGACAGAACCCAGTAAAAGAAATTGGAGTGCACTGTTCAACAAACGCATGAGTAGGTCCTTACAATCGGGTGGGAATAAATCGGGATCACGAGAACGCTTCACATCGCAGAGCGGTGTGACGGTGAGAACACGTTAGTGGGTCGTGCTTAAAATCAAGATAGTCTCAGCACAGGCAGCTTCTGCACGGTTCTTTGCACAAGCATTCATGAATTGTCATCAACGGAAACCGAGATTTCAACTACGAGTCTCATCTGTTGACGCTGAAAAGGCAAATGCCTGACCCCTGCGCCGAAAAGGGTGGTGCGTTAGGCCCGGATGGGCCGCCACAGCGTCTGCGGGGGCCGTGACGGAGTGTTGATTTAATGCTGACAGAGATCATCTTCGTTTAACCCGTGGCCGACAGGCCAGGTTTTTCACTCAGCCTGGCCTGTCGGCCACGGGTTAAACGATTAGATCATCAGCCTGCCACGCCCCCGGCAGAGGCGTTGTCTGGGATGCGCGACAAATAGCAATCTGTCGAAAAGTGGTATAGGCAACATTTGATCTCGCCCCGTGCCAGATCGCCTGGCACGAGCGGAAGATTTGTAATTAGCCACCGTGAACGAACGCAAGGCCGCCCCGGTTGGCTCGCCCAACCGGAACGGAAAGTTGAGCACGATGAAACACAAGCAACGCTGCGAAACTTGGCTTCCTGCCAGGCAAGCGGACGGTTGATTTAATCACAATCGTGAGCCGCAAGGCGCTAGCCGCGGGTGTTTTCCCTGTTTTTTTCCCCTCACCCGCAGCTAGCGGTCTGTTGATTTAATCGTAACCCGCTGCGTCAGCGAGGGATCTTGAAAAAAAACCGGCAATTTTATTCCTCACTGACGTGTCGGGTTGTGAAAACGATTAAAAGAATCCAGATTTCCGCAAAACTGCTATTTGTCGCGCACCTCAAACTGTATCAGCCGTCCGCACCTGAATCGCTGTGAAACTTTTGAATTCGCCATATCCCAGCAAATCTGAAATGCCCCCATTCCTTCGAGGATGGAGGTGTACAAAAAAACAATCTTTCGCCCAAAAGATTGGCGGGTGCGCAAAAATTGACGTTCTCTGAAGAAAATATTGAATTTTTTTCGTTCAACTTGTATCGTCAGCATGTTCGATAGTCCATGCTTACCGTGAAGTCGTCTGTTCTCAAATTCATTTTTATGAGGGAGTTGTTTATGAACCCTGCGTCAATGTTTAAGAAGTTCCGGAAGTCCAGGAACCGTTGGTCAGGTTTCACCCTGATCGAATTGCTTGTTGTGATTGCGATTATTGCCATTCTGATTGCGTTGCTGCTGCCAGCCGTTCAGCAGGCCCGCGAGGCAGCTCGCCGAACACAGTGCAAGAACAATCTCAAGCAGATTGGAATCGCATTGCACAATTATCATGACACTCACAGCTGTTTGCCTCCAATGAAGATCTGGGCAAACGGGATAGATTGTATAGGTGGAACTCCTTGGGACAACACAGGCGGCTGGAGCTGGCGCGTGATGATCCTGCCATTCGTTGAACAATCAACCATGTACAATCGGATTGACTTTGTCAATCACCACTCTCAAGCGGTTTGTATAGGTTCCCCGAACTCATGGGGAGCCTTTACGGGTACACCGATTGCCGGTTACATCTGCCCAAGTGACAGTACTCCAGCGATCATCGGCGGCAACGCAGGCTCGAACTACGGGGCTGTCGTTTCTGCCAGTGCACAGTCCAAGATAAACTTTGGCGTAGGTTCCGGTTCGATCACTTTCGAAAGGTTGGCCGCGGTCTTCCAAATGAATAACGCTGGACCGGTAAAGGTACGGCTGGACGATATCAAAGACGGCACAAGTAACACCATCGCGGTTGCTGAGGTTTTCCGCGGTCGCCGCACTGCGATCCGAGGCGGCGGAGCCTTTGGTCTTGATGGCAATGGTCGCTGCTATCGCTGGATGGTAGAAGGTGCCTGCGAAGTCACGGGAACACTCGGTCGTGGCGGTACAATGGGCGACATGTCCGGGGGCTTTCAGGGCAATCCAGGTGGCCACTTGCAGGTGGGGGTAATAACGGCGCCGACTGCTGACGGTGGCCCTAATGATGGTCGCGCTGACCAGGCGTCATGGAATGGTGAGAACGATGAAGGGGTCCACGATGGGTTCCGACCTTCATCAAGTAGGCACACCGGCGGCGTTCAGGTGTTGTTGGGCGATGGTTCCGTAAAGTTTTCTTCTGACAACGTTGACTCCAATGTCTGGAATGCGGCTCACTCACGTGCTGGTGGCGAAGTTCAGGGCGAATGGTAATGTTCAGTTAGCTAAAGCTTTGCTAATGTCTCTTCGGCACGCCTTGCTCCCTTGCAAGGCGTGCCGTTTTTTTTGAGGAACGCGTTCGGTGCGAAAACTCATTTTTGCAACTGCGTTGATCGGAGCTTTCGCGTTTGGGTTATGGTGGTTTTTCTTAACGGACACGGCTGTGCAGCAGGAATTCCGTGGCCACTCATCCGCAAAATCTAACGAGGATGGCACCGAAACATTTGTCGGAGCGACAGCCTGTCGGACCTGCCACACAGAGATTTTCGATCTCTATTCAACCAGCGGCCATGCTCAAACGTTTCATTCAACGACGGAATCGGAGATTGCGAAACGGCTTGATGGTGTGGAATTCCAGGATCCGCATCGCGAAGGGACATTTCGATATCACATGGATTCTGAGGGTCTTTCTGTTTCGCTGGCTTCAAAGTTTGGCAACGAAAAGTTTCCGCTGTTCTATGCCCTGGGATCCGGTGCTCATGGTGTCACGTTTCTGACTCTGCTGCCACACCGTGACGGAGGAACCATTGGCCTTGAGCACCGAGCGACCTACTACGAACAGAAAGCAGGTCTCGACCTGACGGTTGGCCACGCCTATGTCGGGGAGCCAGTCGAAGAGGCCGAACATTTTGGGCGGGTGCTGTCGAGTGAGAAGCTGACCGACTGTATCGCGTGCCACACAACCAGCGGTCGGGTGGTCAATGGCGAAATTGAGGAATTAATTCCTCATGTCGGATGCGAGAGCTGCCACGGTGCAGGCAGCCACCACATGGACGTCATCGAATCAGGCGATAAAGATCCCGAATATGCGGCAGCGAAGCAATGGCCGGACGCGATGTCAGAACTGAAAACCTGTGGTCGATGTCACCGACTTCCGGAATCGATTAAGAAGTCTGAACTGACGCGGGAATCCAAAGTCCTGCCTCGATTTCAGCCGGCCGGCCTAATGCAAAGTCTCTGTTTTCAAAAATCCGAGGGCGTCATGCGCTGCACAACGTGCCACGATCCGCATGAACGGGTTTCCAACGACACGGCGCGCTACGAACGACTGTGTATGGATTGTCATCAGGGCCAGTCTGTCGAAGTGTGTCCAAAGAGTTCAGACAACTGCATTGAATGCCATATGCCGCCAGTCAGTCTGGAAGGTGTTGCCTCGTTTCACGACCACTGGATCCGCATTCGCAACTCGGATGATCCGGCAGCGTTGACGCCGGAAGTTTCTGCAGGGCATTGAGGTGTTGCGCGGTCGCAGCCTGCGGTCAATGGCAGACGCCTTGCGATTCATAGTAGCCATCACTCTCTGAGTGATGAATGCCAGGGGCCGCGTTTTGCGGCCTTCGTCACTCGGAGAGTGACGTCTACTTTGTTATGGCCGGTCTCCGACCGAGCCATCGCGACTGACCGTCAGGTCTCCCGTTACGGCGATCACGCGCGGTTGGAGACCTCCGGTCAGCGATGTGCGGGGTCAGGAGACCGCGCACAACAAGACCCGCGCACAACAAGACCCGCGCACAGCAAGCACAACAATGCGTCTCGATCACGGAGTCGTCCTGTCATCGGCAGGTCATTGTCGCAACAGTTCGGCAACCCTCTGATGCAGTTTCCGGGCCTCTTCACGTTTGCCGGCGGATGCCGCGGCGCGAGCCAGAGCTCCCAGATACCGAACTGTGTTTTGCTGCGAGTCGTACAATTCATGAAGACGCTCGTACGCCACTTGGGGCTTTCGCTGATACAACAGCAGATCAGCCTCAAGAATGCGGCAATCCAGGTTTAGGGGCTCTACCTTTAATGCGGCCGTGAGATGTTTCTCTGCGTCTTCAAATTGTCCGTTATCGCGAGCCGCAGACGCCAGAATTCTTAGGGCGGCAACGTCCCGACTATTGACGTTCAAACACCAGCGAGCCTGCTCTTCAGCCTTCACCGAATCGCCCGTCTTGTGGAAGGCGTAAGCAAGATTCTGGTGGGCTTCATAAGAATCCGGCTCAATGCGAATCGCTTCCTGCAGCGGTTCGATCATCTTTTCCGGATGCAGCATGTCGTCATGAATCTCCGAGATCAGCAGGAAGGTTTGCGCCCTGTCCGGGGCGATTCTCGCCGCCTGCTCTGCGTACGGAAGCGCCGTTTCCGGCTTCTGATTTTGAAAATAGAGCTCCGCCAGAGACAATTGTGGTCCAAGACTTTCTGGACGTTTGGTTGCCAGCTCAAGAAGCGCCTGCTCTGCTTCCAAAGTTCTGTTATGAAGGATACTGAGGACGGCAATTTTTTGGACCGCATTTTCTCGTTCCGGGTCCGACGCCGGAATCTGCTGAAGGTACTGAATTGCCTCGTCAGGATTCGAATCCTGCAGGAGTGTTGCGAGTTTCAGCTTTGCCGCATTGGATTCAGGATTCCCTTGAATCTGTGATCGCAGGGCAGAAATTGCGGCCTCCCGGTCTCCTCGTTTTAAAGCGGAGGACGCCTGCTGCATGAAATCAGGCGCATCGAACCAATGTCGACCGATCAACGCGATCGTCACAGCTGATGTCACAAGAATACAGCACATCAGGAGGACAAGTTTTGGTCTCGAAAATGTCATCGCTGTTTTCGTACGGTTTTGTGTCTTATTCGACAAGACCGCGTCCTTCAATGAGTTTCTGGACACCCGTTGTTCCCAGCGATCGCCACGACTCACGCCGTCCGCCGGGCCAGCGAACTATGACGCTTTCCAGACTTTCGTGAGCCCCAATGCCGATGACTGTGCGCCGTTCATCGCTGGCCAGGTAACTGGTACTTCCATTGCAAACGCGAACGATTACGCGATCGCCCAGCTTCGCTTCGATGCGCGCGCCAATACCATCGCGATCACTTTGGGTCCCAATCAGTTCGATAGTCACTGAGTTGTGAGCAGGCTCGCTGTCATTTCTGAGGAGGGCAGGTGCATGATTCAAATGCTGAATCGCAATGTCCGTTTTCCCGTCACGATTAAAGTCGGCAACTCCCGATGCACGGCCAACAACCCTTTCGTGAAAATACGGACCTGCATCCAATGAAACTTCTTCGAACCGGCGACCATTCTGGTTCAGAAACAGCTGCGGCAGCTGTGCAAACGGCGTATGCTTTTCAAGCTCCGGCGGATAAGACTGAACGTGCCCGTTTGCGACAAAGATATCCAGCCAGCCGTCGTTGTTCACGTCCAGAAACGACGTACCGAATCCAAGTCGCTGCTTGCTGGGAGCACCAAGGCCGAATTCGGAGGTGACGTCCGTGAAAGCAATCCCGTCGTTTCGATACAGCGTGTTTGTCTCGTTGAAATAGTTTGTCACAAACAGATCAATTCGCCCATCTCCATCCACGTCACCGCCATTGACCCCCATACCGGCTTCGGCAACACCAAATCCGTTGACGGCGACTCCTGTCAGAAGCGCATCGTCAGTAAACGTTCATTTGCCTGAATTTATCCAGAGCTGATTATGAACGGTGTCATTCGCCACGTAGAAATCCAGATCTCCGTCGTCATCCGAATCGAACACTAAGATGCCCAGTCCGGCTCTGGCCGTTTCTGACATCAGCCCGGCTGCTTCTGAGATATCCACAAATTCTCCGTCGCCGTTATTGCGATAGAGAATGTCATATTCGTGCTTCTGATAGCGAGGATGGCAACCGCCCGGGTATCGCTTGCCGCGTTCCTCATGGCTGCACAACGGATAGTCGTCTGGCGGAAGCTGAAGGTAATTTGCAACGTAAAGGTCCAGATTACCGTCACCGTCCACGTCGGCCCAGGTGCAGCTGGAACCGTATCGCGGATCATTCAATGCCGACTGGTTGTTCACTTCTGACCATGTGCCATCACCATTGTTCCTGTACAAGTGATTTGGGCCATAGCTGGAAACGTAAAGATCCTGAAAGCCATCGTTGTCGTAATCACCTACGGCCGTTCCCATGGAGTAGTCAACATTTCGCAGACCAGCCAGAGCAGTAATGTTTTGGAAGATACCTCTCCGGTTGCGGAAGAGTTGATCGCGGTGTTGAGAATCGCTGCTCTTGCCTGCCGAAAATGCTGCGCCCTGGCAAAAATAGAGATCGGGCCAGTCGTCACGATCATGGTCAATCCACGCCAGCCCGGACCCCATGAACAGATGCAGATGCCGCTCCGGAGTCAGCGGCGAGTCGTGCTGGAAATCGATTTTGACGTCTCTGCTAACGTCCGTCAGCCGGATTCCACTTTGAGCCAGGACGGGACAGCAAAGCAGTACGCAACCGCTCAGCGTTGCCATAATGCACATTGCCGGAACGCAACTGCAAAGCATCAGAAAAAACAGCCTCAGGGAAAGCATACGGTCTGCTTTGGTTAAAGAGTGCGGCAATCGATTGGGGCAAATTTTCCTTCAGCATTCCACAATGAAGTGCGCTTCATGGTAGCTACTGGTTGCGCAATTCCGTAGTCCGCCGGCATCCGGATTTGGGACTGCTCAAGTCATTTCATCTGCCGGGTAGGGTGTAGTCTCGGATGATTGTCGGAGTAGGTCCTTTCTGCCGGAAAGGACTTTCGCCGCAAGGCGAAGCGTGTGTGCAATTCGCTGAGGATCGCAGCCTGCATTATGTCGTTACCTGCAAACTGGTCGCGGCAATGCCGCGAAGTCCTGCCCGGAAGGCAGGACCTACCGAAATCCACGACTGCACCCGCCGGGACCCCGTTGCTGGTCGGCTGTTGCATCGGAATCCTGACTCGCGTAGACTGACTTCGGACGTCGTTAAACAGCAGCCGCGCCTGCTGTTTCTGACCACGGACTGGAAGTCAGGAACGCGACCACTCTTCTCGTATTCCGGGCCCACGCGAACTTAAGCAGAATGAAAGAATGAAGCCGACTCACTCAATGCAGGTTGGCAAAGCAACATTCCCGACACTGGTCGTTTTGAGCATTCTGCTAACTGCGGTTCTGGCATCGCTGCATCCGATCTCGTGCAGCGAATTCTGGTGGGAACTGAGCAAAGGTCGCGCTGTTGCTGCCGGCAGCATTAACCCGTCCAGCGATCTTCTCGCGGGGCCGGTGCAGCGTGATGCAAATTGGGCAAGCGGGCTGCCCTTCTATCTGTTGTTCAGCGAAATGGGTGTTTCAGGTCTGATGTGCTTCAAAATCATGGCCGCGATTTTTGCCGCACGATTACTGATTCGGCAAACAGTCCGCAAGGATTCTGCTGCAGGAGTTCTCATTGCGACTTCGCTGATTTGCGCGAGACAAGCGTGGGAACCCAGTCCGTTGTGCATTGACGCCCTTGGAATTCTGGCAGTGTTGACTCTGACAAAATCTATGTCCAAAGTGGCGGGCGCGAGGCCTTTTATCGGACTGCTGTTCGTGATGTGTTGCTGGTCAAACTTTGGTGCCCGCAGTGTAGCCGGAGTTTTGACTGCGTCCCTGTTCATCGTCATTGGCTCCGAGCGACTCATTGCGAAGGCGTTTCATATCGTAATTTTGTGCGTTGCCGCAAGCCTGACCCCTGCAGGTGCGATGACGTTGGTGGACTCATGGAAGACCACTTTTCCGTTCACGGTTGAATCTCACGCCGTGCTCAGACTGGCGGGATGGAATCCGTGGTGGGAAAATCTTCAACATCTTGAATGTGCTGCCTGGCTGCTCCTCTGCATCTTATTTTGCTGGCAAGGAATCCGACATCGATCGGGCGAGTGGCTGCTGATCTTATCAGGCGCCCAACTTCTGGCTGCGTTGTCATCGGACAATCTGCCATTGGCGGCAATGTTGGTCGCGTTCCTGGGCACACAGTCGGGGCACCGGAGTCTGGACTTGCAAGCTTCGGAAATTCACATCCTGAGCCGTCCGCAAAAAATCCTTCTGATCGGTTTCGCGGCAACTGTCGGGATATGGGCTCTGCTGCCCTGGAGCGGATGCGGAAGTGGTGTGGGCTGGGGTTTAGATCCTCGACTATCACCAGAATCTTTTGCCGCCTCACTGAACGGCGTCCGCCTCGTGGAGACCGCTCACTGCATGGGTGTCCGCGAAGTCGGTCTTTTGTCATGGCACGTCACGAATGGTGTAAAGCCGTTTGATACGCCGCATACGGCCCTGCTGAACGGTCGACTCAGAAGTCATGTGCTGCTGACATCAGACCTTTCGAAAAACTGGCAGGTTCCCCATCGCAGAGCCGACAACAGCTGGGGAGGCTGGTGGCTGCCGCTGCTGGAACGAAAAACCACGACACTTGTGGTTCCTTGTGAGAATCTGAGTCTGATCAATGCGCTGGAGCCTACGTTCTGGAAACCTCTGTCTCTGAATTCCGTCAGTATCATTTACGGCAAGGCAGGAGATCCTGGCTGCAGTCAACAGATTATCAACACGTTGTCTCTGCGAGAATTTGTGGACCGCGGCGTATGGGTCTACGAGACATCCAGCGAAGAAGGCTCGGCGCATACAGATCTGCTTGAATTGTTCCTTGGAAAGAACGCTGATTTCGAAAGCTTGCGTCTGGCACGCGTGTTCCGATCCATGAACATGTCTGTGGCGGCATTGAAAGTACTCGCCATGTTGCCCATCGAAACACAGCCCGTGTTTCGGCAGGAGTATGCAAAGAATCAACTGGCACTTGGATTCGAAGAGCGAATTCAATGCGGGCGAAGCAGTCGATTTCGACTTGCGGCGTGGCGGCTGAATGCCAATGCTACAGAGCCAGTCGATGAGATTGCCGGAAATGTGCTGAATTGGCCGGTCGAGGCCAACACTTCCAACGAAGACTCCCTGATCGAAGCAACTCGGCTGTACCTGCATGGAGATCACAGGGCCGCAATTCAGAAACTGAACGCAAACGACCCGGAGGCATTGTATGCAAAAGCGTTGGTCCTGCTGGAATCCGGTCGGGTCAAAGAGTCTGAAGCCGCCTTGCAACAGTTTGTCACAGAATTCTCCGACCATCGTTTGACAGCCTCGGTACAATTACTCCTGACTTCTCTGGTGTTTTGATAAAAGGCTCCAACAAAAACGGTACCGGCAACCTCCCATTTTTTTGGAACCATTCCGGCTTTGATTGGCAGCATTCTCAGGTCGATAAAACGTTCAATGTCTTATTTTTCGCGGGCTTTCAGAGTTCATCATGTTCGGAAGCGACAGAAAAATGCGATTCATTGCGGTTCTCGGTGTGGCCATCACCGCGATCGTGTGCCTGCAGCTGGTGTTCGGGCCGGTCCCGGCCTCGGTTTCGGAATACTCCGTTCGCGTTTCACATCGACAACCGCCGCTGATGAATCGCTGTGCCTCATGCCATCAGGATGTCTGCGAGGAGTCCGAAAACTCGCCGCATCTTCGAACGTTGATTGAAGCGAGTGATCCGCTGGTCCTTGAACGGTTTGCGGGACGCAGCTATCAGATTGCAGAGAACGGTCCTGTGGTTCGCTTTCAGGAGAAGGACAAGCAGCTTTGGATGACGTCAGATGCTTACCCGGAGTCGATGCGGATTCAGTGGATGTTTGGATCAGGCCAGCATGCGATGACGCCCGTGAGCCTGTTGTCTAATCCCGATGGTTCTACGGAATTGATCGAAGTCAGTGTTTCATGGTTTCCCCCGGACGAGTTGGGGCCGACTCCGGGCGCAGATTTAACTGGTGCTTCCGGAATCCGCTCGATCGGAGAACACCTCGATCATGACAGAACGATGGAATGCTTCGGGTGCCACGTGACGCAGCTGCCGCACGAGGACGGGCGAATTCGGGAGGAGGCCATCGTGAAAGGAGTTTCCTGCGACCGGTGTCATCAGGGTGGCGATGAACACATTGCTGCAATGGAACATGGTGATAAGAACGCAATGGAGAAGTGGTCCGACTTATCGCCACTGGAGTCGATCAATCGTTGTGGAGAGTGCCACCGCAGGGCAGACCAGTTAACGAAATCAGAACTCTCGCCTGAGCGGCCTGTGCTGATCCGCTTTGCACCGGTCGGACTCGCGATGAGCGGATGTTTTTTGAAGCAGGACAGTTTTCAATCCGATGAACATCCTTTTCGAATGGATTGCCTGACCTGTCACGATCCACACAAACCAGCGGAGAAATCTGCCGAGTCCTACGTTGCAAAGTGCCTGCAGTGTCACGGTGCTCAG
>JBDNHX010000362.1:0-4676 GCA_041688565.1 Planctomycetaceae bacterium | reverse complement strand
CAAGTTGGTCAACCGAAAAGAAATCGCAGCCGCCGACTGGAGTCTTACACCGGGCCGCTATGTTCCGGTTGCGCCACCGGAAATCGATGACAATTTCGACTTCGAGCAAGCCGTGACCGACATCCATGTTGAACTCGCGGATCTGAATAAGGAGGCCATTGAACTGGCAAAGAAGATCCAGGAGAATTTTGAGGGGTTAGGTGCATAATGTGGCGAGATTGTCGACTTGGTGACGTCATGAAATTGCAGCGAGGGCATGATCTACCTGCGGACTCTCGTATTGAGGGAGACATTCCGGTAGTTTCGTCTTCTGGTACGACCGGCTATCACAATGAATCAAAGGCAGTTGCACCTGGTGTTGTGACGGGACGCTACGGCACTCTCGGAGAAGTCTTCTACCTGGAGCAGGATTATTGGCCGCTGAATACATCACTTTACGTCGTTGATTTTAAGGGCACTCATCCAAAATTTGCGGCATACTTCCTGAAGAACGTATTAAGAGACTATCAAAGTGACAAGGCCGCAGTCCCAGGCGTCGATAGAAGGGTTCTGCATGAACTTCCAGTGCGTGCGCCGGACGAAGGTACTCAAAAGAAGATTGCTGACTTTCTTTCCGCCTACGACGACCTGATGGAAAACAACCGGCGTCGGATGGCGTTGTTGGAGGAGTCGGCGCGGCTGCTTTACCGTGAATGGTTCGTTCGCCTCCGCTTCCCCGGCTACGAACATACTGGTATTCAGGACGGTGTTCCGAAAGGATGGCGAAGAGAATCATTGAGTAGTCTCATCAACGTAGTGCATGGATACGCATTTGACGGGGCGCATTTTGCCGATGAGCCGAGTTCGAGAGTCTTGATGACCCCGGGTAATTTTCGCATTGGTGGTGGAATCAAAGTAGACAAACTGAAGTACTACAGCGACGACGGCCCGCTTGAATTGAGCTATGTCTTGGCGCCGATGGATCTATCGGTCACGATGACCGATCTCAGCAAGACATGCGATACTCTCGGCTTCCCCGCACTTGTCCCAAATCTGGATGGTCTGGCGTTTCTGCACAATCAACGAGTTGGCAGAGTCGTTCCAACAGGAGCTTTTTTTCCAAAGTTCCTTCTTTATTGCCTACTCTGCGACCCCGCATACCGCCATCACGTCGTTGGTGCCGCTACAGGAACTTCTGTAAAGCACACCGCGCCAACTCGCATCGTATCTTACTCGCCCTTGCTGCCATCTCGATACGAACTGATTGATGCGTTTGAAGAATTCGTGGCCCCTGTCTTTCAGCAAATCAATTGTCTCCTTGCGGCGACGCAGAAGCTGCGTACGGCGCGGGACCTATTGTTACCAAAACTCATGAATGGGGAAGTAACGGCATGAGCATTGACTCATATAGAAGGCAGGTCCACTCACAACTGAAGACGATCGCTTCTTTGCAGAACGACAAGGGTCGGGAAGCGCAGCGCGTTGCCGAATATCAAATGAAGAGCAATAGTGCTGCAATTTCGGCCCAAAAATCTACGAATCTGTCGTCCGCAAATTCTTACTTGAAGAACTCCCAAAACTACGCCGAGCAGGGGGCCAAAGCGCAGAAAAACGTTGCGAACATCGAAGAAAAAATTGCACGTGAACAAAACAAACTGCACGACGCTCAGAAGAATCTTGCGAGAGAAGAAGATAGAGAGGCAAACAATCGTCGCAGAGAGGAGGAACGACGACTGCGTGACACTAAGCAACGGCTGGGGAACATTGGCAGCAAGTTGACGCAACATGACGAACTTCACTGTCAAAGTCTCGCCGCTATTGAAAAGTTGTCCCAATTGCCCGAACGAATCACGGTCCTTTTCATGGCGGCAAATCCACTGGATCAATTACAGCTTCGGTTGGACGAGGAAGTTCGAGCTATTGCTGAGATGATCCGCAAGTCGCAGCATCGAGACGCAGTCCATTTGGAATCATGCTGGGCTGTGAGACCTCTCGATGTCTTGCAGGCTTTGAATGAACACCATCCCCGCATTGTCCATTTCAGCGGCCACGGCTCGGATCAAGATGAGATCGTTTTCCAGGACAATAGCGGCATGGCCAAGGTCGTTTCCAAAGAAGCCATCGTCCAGACCATGGCAGTGGCGTCGTCAGAGATTTACCTTGTCTTCTTCAATACTTGCTATTCCCGCAATCAGGCAGAAGCGGTCGTAAAACACATCCCGGCAGCGATCGGCATGAAGACGAGCATTGGAGACGATGCAGCTCGTGTCTTTGCAGCGCAGTTTTACTCCGCGATCGGATTTGGCTTGTCCGTGCAGCGTGCGTTTGCTCAAGCAAGGGCAGCTCTCATGCTTGAAAGTATTCCTGAAGAAGACACGCCCGAGTTGTTCCTGGCGGATGGCGTTGATGGTGATGCGCTCGTCTTAGTGGCACTGCCGAAGCAAACGACAACCGAGGCATAATTATGGCATTTACCAACATCAACAGCGAAGACCGCCTGGTCCAGAAGACCTTTGCCGAGCACCTGGAACACAAGCTCGGCTGGGACAGCGTCTACGCCTATAATCAGGAAACGTTTGGCCCCGACGGTACGCTGGGAAGGACGGATACTCGCGATGTCGTGTTGACTCGCGATCTGCAGGCGGCATTGATGCGGTTGAATCCGCAATTGCCAGCAACGGCGATTAACGAGGCCGTGCAGAAGTTGTCGCGGCATGATTTCACTCGATCAATGCTCCAGCACAATCAAGAGTTCTACAAATTCATCCGCGATGGGGTGCCTGTCAGCTATCCGGACTCACAGCGGCGATTGGTCGAAATACGAGCGAAAGTGATTGATTTTCAGAACGGCACCGCACCAGACGGGAAGCCGAACAATCGTTTTCTCGCCGTGCGGGAACTCAAGATCACCGGACTCCGAACGCCGGGATACAATCGCCGAGCCGATCTTGTGTGCTTTGTGAACGGCCTGCCGCTGGTGTTCATCGAGCTGAAAGCGGTTTACAAGAATATCCGTGCGGGATTCGACGGCAATCTCCGCGATTACATGGGCGAACATGTGATTGCCCATGCGTTCCATCACAATGCGTTCGTGATCGTCAGCAACGGACATCGTGCTCGCTACGGTTCCATCACAACCGGCTGGGAACACTTTTCGGAATGGAAACGTCTTTCGGAAGATGACCGAAAAGGCAGCGTCGAAGCAGAACGGCTGCTCAACGGCATGCTGGCTCATGACCGCCTGCTGGATCTCGTCGAGAACTTCATCCTGTTCGATGCCAGCCGAGCCGGCTCGACCCGAAAAATCATCGCCAAAAATCACCAGGTGATGGGCGTGAACAATGCCGTCAAATCGGTGGAGCGACAGGAAGAACTGAAGAAACAATTCCCGCCGGACAAACGTTTGACCTACCGAGTGATCGAACTTCCTGCGGAAGAGCTGACGGACGAAGAAATGTCGAAGTTTGGTTTCGGCAAGTCGAAGGCTGAACCGTCGAAGCTGCTTCAGTTTGCTGATCGCATTTCTGAAAGTCAGGAGTTGCAGTCGCCTTTGGCAAAGATCCCGGCCACCGGTCCACGGACGATGACTGTGATTGAGCCTGCTCATCCGGAACTCGGCAAGCTGGGAGTGTTCTGGCATACTCAGGGCGGTGGCAAGTCATACTCGATGGCTTTTTTTGCAGAAGCCGTCCGCCGCAAGATCTCCGCTGGCTACACGTTTGTCATTATGACCGATCGCCTGGATCTCGACAGCCAGATCTACCGGACTTTTGTGGGCTGCGGATTGTGTGACGAGAATACCCCGCGAGCTGCAAATGCGGAGGATCTGAAACGATTGCTGAAGGAAAATCATCGGTTCGTCTTTAGTCTGATCCACAAGTTCAACAAGGACGTGACGGAGCCCTACAGCGACCGCGATAACGTCATTGTGATCTCCGATGAGGCTCATCGATCACAGGCTGGCAAGCTGGCTCGCAACATGCGACTGGCTCTTCCAAATGCCGCATTCATCGGTTTCACCGGCAAACCGCTGTTTCAGCATGACCATCTGACGAAACGCATCTTCGGGAACTATGTTTCGAAGTACGACTTCCAAAGGTCAGTTGATGACGGAGCAACTACGAAACTTGTCTACGAAAATCGTGGTGAGAAACTTGGAATCGCCCGTCTTGACCTGAATGACCGGATTGCAGACGCGATCGCTCTCGCCGATCTGGATCCAGACAAGGAAGCCTTGCTGGAGAAACTGCTGGGCAAAGACTACGAAGTGATCACAGCGGATCACAGACTGGAGAAAATTGCCGTCGACTTCGTGGAACACTGCTCCGCTCGCTGGGAATCCGGTAAATCGATGCTGATCTGCATCGACAAGATCACCTGTGGGCGAATGCACAATCTGATAGTGCCGCTTTGGAAGACGAAGCTGGAACAGGTGCAGTCAGTTCTTCCACTGAAGGAAGCCACTTTAGCCACGCTGACAGAGCCGGGGGCGCGCGATGCAGCAGCAAAAGAACTGGCATGGTTGAAGGGCCAGACGCAGTGGCTGGAAGAAACGATCATCGGCATCATCATCAGCGAAGCTCAGAACGAGGTTACGGACTTCCAGAAATGGGGCGTCGATATTATTCCTCATCGAGCCCTGATGAAGAACGGATTCGAAACACCAGACGGCAAGCGAGTGGATGTCGAGTCTGCAT
>JBDNHX010000361.1:0-3462 GCA_041688565.1 Planctomycetaceae bacterium | reverse complement strand
GCGTTCTTTCGCGGAGCGAAAGGCAACGATCAGACACTGATTGATCGAGCGATCCTTAGTCCTCCGATTGCTCGCGACGACGCGAACGGGACGATCGAGAACGTCCATTCTTTTTCGACGGGCTGACTTTCAATAGTAGCTTCCTCACGCCTGCTGCCAATGACTCTTCCGTGCGAGTGACCCATTTTCCGCAGGCAGAAAGAGCTTTCAAAATCCGTCTGGACAATTGATCGCTCGATTTCGAAGCCGCTCGGTTTGCGTGGCGGACTTTCCGTGAGACGCCCTTCAGATCCACCATGGATTTTCCCGGCAGGATGCGGCCAATCCACTGCACCGGCTTAAGGCAGACGTCAAAGCAGTGAGGACACTTGAAGTTCCGCACGGGAAGCAGGATAAGCGCGCGTCTCCAGCCTTCGTATCGCTGTTGAATCAGGCGATCCGAGCAAAAGCTGCACCTGTAAACACTCGCCCTTTCAGCCGACACGCGTTTCGCCTGTACAAAAAAACCGGCTTCAGAAGGCACATCGACAAAGCGTTGCCTCTGAAGCCGGGTCAGATCTTGCTGCGGGCTTTTACTACTTCTGTCAGACAAGAAATCCAGTCAGAGCATTCGGCCCGATTCAGAATTGTACCGCACGGATTACGGGCGGAAGCGAATAATTTTCTTTTCAGCCAGGCTTATTTTGCAGCCGAAAGAACCGCGTCGTAATTCGGATGCTCGGCAATTTCGCCACAATATTCAGCGTATTTCACAACTCCGTTCCCGTCGATGACAAACACGGCACGTGTCAGACAGCGATCCAGCGGTCCGCCTTTGATCAGGACGCCGTAGTCTTCGCCGAACTTCGTGCAGCGGTGAGCACTCAAGGTCGTGACCTGATCAACACCTTCAGCACCGCACCAGCGCTTCTGACCGAATGGCAGGTCCATGCTGACAACCAGAATCTCAACGTTTGGCAATGAGCCCGCTTGTTCGTTGAACTTCACGGTTTCCAGGTGACATACTGAAGTGTCGAGCGAAGGAATCGTGGCGATGATCCGCGTCTTGCCCTGACTGCTGGCCAACGTCACTTCTTCCAGCCCGTTGTTCTGCAACGCAAAATCAGGCGCCTTGCTGCCAGCCGTCAAGGCTCCGCCAGCAAGATCCACCGGGTTTCCTTTGAGTGTGACTGCGCCTGTGCGAATATCTGCCATTCTGAATTCCTCCAATATCGTTCTGTTGTTTTAATTCGAGCCAACTTGCAGCGGCGAAGTATGGAGGATGTTCGCAAGCTTTCAACCAGAACGGTGCGCGATAAAGGAAATTCGGGCTCGCTTCGCCAGGAGTCGGTCTTTCGCTTCCCGCTGCATTTTGCACTGCCGCCCGAAGGTTTTTCGAAAGGCACAGAGATCGTTCCGCGACAATCCGATCGCGGCCATCACGTTTTTTAAACAGCCGCGATGCCTTTCAGAACCTTTCCAGCAACTCGGTGGCTGAGGTTGCATGGCCGAGCGATTCCTGAAAGAGTCTCAAACTGACGGGCTCATTTCTCACGCCCTTTCGCCCCTTCTTAAGAGTCCTGAGCACTTCCGATAAGGCGTTCAGCACAGCATCGCAGCGGCTGATGACACGCAGTTGCCAGGCATCTTCTCGATTATCATCATCTGCAGTATTCATGCGGTTTGCAGGCTTTCAGCGGAAGCGGTTATTCCAGGGGTGTGCCCTTGAATCGACGGCAGAGCCAACGCATCTTAACTTGTTTGCGCAGAGTCCTGAGGCGGCACCGGCGACCACGTTTCGCTACCTGTTGAAACTGCGACAACTGCATTCACTGGAAAAACTGATACCATTGGGCTCGCAGGTTTACCGAGCGGACGCGTTCCGGTGCAAGTTGCAGCGCTGTTTGGATCGCGCAGCGTTTGATGATTATCCGTTGGGCGATTCAGTATTTCATAAAGAGGGCAATCAAGATGCGGATGGGGGTCTTTGGCGGCACGTTCGACCCGGTTCACTACGGTCACCTCCTGGTGGCCGAATCGTGTCGTGAGGAACTGCAACTGGATCAGGTGCGGCTAATCCCGGCGGCGGTTTCGCCGCATAAAGTGGGTGAACGAGTCACCGACGGTCATGCTCGGGCCGACATGCTGAAGCTGGCCGTGTCGGGATCTCCGGAGTTCGTTGTTGATCGGCGGGAACTAAAACGGACAGGTCCCTCGTTCACCGTCGACACATTGACGGAGCTTTCCACGGAACACCCTGACGCGGAACTCTTCTTTCTGATGGGCGCTGATTCCCTTCGCGACCTGTTGACCTGGCGGGACCCGACCCGGATCGCTCAACTGGCGACGCTGGTGGCCTGCAACCGCCCGGGTGTCGCCGCGATTGATGCGGCTCAGATCGTCAACTGGGTGGGTGCCGAAATTGCCTCGAAAGTGATCAGCGTCGCCATCCCCGGCACTGATTTGTCCGCCAGCGATCTGCGGCAGCGAGCCCGCGAAGGCCGCAGTCTGAAATTCCGCACGCCGCGAGCCGTTGAGGTCTTTCTGCGAGAAAACCGACTCTACGCCGATCGCTGAGAGGTCGGGATTTTTCTGCCGCCGCTCCAGCCTTCTATTCCGGAAGCCGTAAAGCCGAGGGCAGGAAATGGTGTGTCCCCATGATTCCCACTTACTGAATTCGGTTCCTGACACCTTATTGCGTCCCACGCCATTTGACCCTGCGTCGGTAGAGTGCCGGTTTGGAAACTACAGGCGAAGGCAATGCATAACGCGGCCCCCATCGGCTTCACGCCGATGGAGCCAGGGTTTGATTTTCCAGATTTCAAACCTTCGGTCCACCGGCGTGAAGCCGGGATGGGGCCAATTCACGCGGCCGTATTCCCCAGTTGTTCTCAGCCCCGAAAACAAAAATGGGACGCCGATCGTTGTCTTGGCGCGGTCGCTAAGGTGTGGCTCGGTCAGGAGACCGGCCACAACGGGGGATGAGAAGCGTGGCCACAACGAGGGGCCACGCACAGCGGTGGGGCGACGTTGGTGTAGGGCTCGACGATTTCGGATGCGAACATGATTGCACCTGCGATTGGCTGCGGAGCAGTCGCGTCTTGATAGCCTCGGGCTTAAGCCCGAGGGATTTGATCGCACACAAACGCAAAGCTCCGGAGGAGCGACGTCGATTCGTCGATTCCGATTGCGTCGTGCAGATTTACCCGACACTTCGATTGGGCTTCACCGGATTGGTGATCCATTCACAACCTGAGCCGCGAGGCGCTAGCCCAATGGCACTTGGTTTAGATTTTGTGAGTCAACGGCGTCAGGCCAGTGGAGTTGTTTTTAAATTATTCAATCAGCGGGTTTTGAATTTCTGGTCCTCTTTTTGAATTGATTGGACTTGGGTCTTTTTGGGTATGTTTCACGTTCGAATCGGCGATCGGGTCGGTTCGGTAATTTGTCGAGACTCGCATGCGTCAGGGCGATGCCGTATTT
>JBDNHX010000360.1:0-10476 GCA_041688565.1 Planctomycetaceae bacterium | reverse complement strand
TCAGATTTGCGTGCGACACGCAAAGCGTCAAAAGCCAAACGTCGCTGCCTAATCGCATGATATCGTGTATGATCCACCGTATCAGCGGTCCGCGTGAGGCCGCCATTAACGATCCGACTTTATCGAACAAACGGTTCCACCTCAGATGGTGATTCCGCGCTCTCCAATTGACAGATCGTCCGCGCGTTTTTGGTAAACCGAGATGTTCTTCCGTAGCAAGGGGTTGTAGTGATGCGAAATACATTGGTAATGGTCGTCGCGGTATTGGTCCTGCTCGCGACCCTGTCGCCCGCACGAGGTTCGGGCATCACTTTCCCTGCCGACTCCAAGGTGCGGAACGTCAAATCCGAGTTCGGGGCAAAGGGCGACGGAACCACCGACGACAGCGCCGCCATCCAGAAAGCGTTCGACACCTGCCAGCAGAAACACATGGAAATCGTCTACTTTCCGAACGGAACTTATTTGGTGTCGAGAACGGTTCACTTTCGCGGCTGGATGTTCGTGCAGGGTGAAGACCGCGACAAAACCATCATCAAATTGAAGGACCATTGCCCCGACTACGGCGATCCTAAAACACCGACTTGGCTTTTCGCCACGACCAACCCAATGCCGCCCGAAAAGCGACCGGGTGGCGATAATATGGCTTTCAGTAACCACGTCATGAACCTGACGCTTGACGTCGGTACCGGCAACCCTGGCGCGATCGGGGTGCAATTTATCTCTCACAACGGCGGCGGGTTAGAAGACGTAACCATCCGCACGCAGGACACGGGGCTGATCGGTCTCGATCTGCGGACGCCATGGAACGGCCCTTGTTTGTTCCAGCGCGTCCGCATTGAAGGATTCGACGTAGGTATCGAATCATGGCACCAAACCTACTTCAGCACCTTCGAAAATATTCACCTGAAGGGTCAAAAAAAGACCGGTTGGATCAACGACGACCACGCCCTCGTCGTGCGGAAACTGCTCAGTGAGAACACAGTGCCCGTCGTCGTGAACCCCAAGACGAACGGTCATTTCGTGATGCTCGATTCAGTACTGAACGGCGGCGACAAGGACAATGTCGCCATTGAGAATGACGGTGGGTTGTTCCTCCGCAACGTGAAAACGACTGGGTACGCGGCGGTTGTCCGACAGAAAGGGACGCAACTGCCGGGCACGACCGTGAAGGAGTACCTGTCCGGCGAGCCGGTGGTTCAACACGCTTCACCCAAGAAGACACTGCACCTGCCGATCGAGGAGACTCCGTCCATCCCGTGGGACAACCACAAGGACTGGGCCAACGTCCTCGACCACAAACCGAAGGTCATTACCCTTTGGACGACGGACCACAACGACACCGGCTACGACGCGGCAGATGCCGTGCAGGCGGCGATCGACAGCGGAAAATCGACGGTCTACTTCCCGCACGGGGTCTACATCCTGCGCAAACCAATTGTCATCCGCGGCAAGGTCAAGGTAATCCAGGGGTGTGGCTCGTACGTCCTGCTCGACCGCGAATTGATCAAGGAGAACGCCGCCATCGTGCTGGGCGACACCGACGCGACGACAGTTTTCCTCGACCGCATCAGCCTGCCGCAGCGGTTCCCGAAGGATGGGCAGTTTGTCTTTGAGCATCGCGGTAAATCCGATCTCGTCGTCACCCACACGCGTTGGCTGACGTATCGCAACGGAAAAGGGTGTGGACGACTGTTCGCCGACGACCTGTGCGGCTCGCCGCTGCTGTTTGAATACCCGCAGCAAGTTGGGCTGCGCGGCGTGAACTGCGAGATGGGCGAGGGCCTCAAGATCGACAACCGCGCCGCAGACTTGTGGATGATGGGTTACAAATCCGAAGGGGTCGCGACTGACCTTCGCAACGGCAAGGCCGCCCGCACCGAGCTGCTCGGCGGCATCCTTTACCCCGCAGGCGGGGACATTGAAATCAACCCCAGCTTCATCAACGACGGCGGCCGATTGTCTCTGGTCCACGCCATGTTCTGGGCAAATCGACAATACATTCACGACACTTGGGACGGAACCACGAAGATTCACCGGACGGAAGACCGGTTCATGCCCTTGTATGTGACGAACCCGGCTAAATGACCCGCGTTGAGGCGGCGTTCTGGTGTCGGCGTTCGGGTGTCGGCCGAAGCAGGCGTTGTGGCCGCCGCCTTGGCATGATTGGTTTTGTCGGAGTCAAGTAAAGCAGCACCGCCACCGCTAAGCTTCGTTGTTCGGCTCAACAAGTTATGACTCCATACACTTTTGGGCAGTGCGTCGACCCCGCTTTGGGCAATGTGTTGGGCACCGGCATTCTCGACGTTTGCTGTCGAACAGGCTTTCGAGATTACTACAAACTTCGGTTAGCCCTTATCAATCCGCAATTCTATTTTGTGTAAGACATTTCAAAACAGTCCGCTACGAAGCGTTCTGCGAATAGTTCAGCATTGTGTAGGGAGGCAATTCGATTCGGCCTCAGTGCGATTGGCCATCGTAGGATTCTTCGATGGCGTTAATGTCCCCTGATGCGTTGCCGCCAAAGTCGTCGCTCCATTGTTTGCGATCGGTGCTCACCCGGCGGTGCCACTTGCCCGTAGCAGGCAGTCCGAATTCAAAGTCGCTGTATTGCTGGTTTGCTAAGTTGGAGAGGAAAAAGGGTCAGGAGCCAAAAAGGTTGACTGGGTAATTTGGTCATGATACCATCAGAACTTCAAAAGGAGACCAAGATGCCCCGACCACCACGTGCCGATGTTGCAGGACATCTTTACCATGCTTTAAATCGTGGTCATCAGCGAGACGCGATTTTTCACAAGGATGGCGACTATGAAGCGTTCGAGCGGGTCTTGAACGAAGGACTGCAGAAGTTCCCAGTTGACTGAACGCAATGCTTTGGCCGGAGGGTTAGTGGAAAAAGCGGAGGACTGGAGGTTCGGAGGGCTATTCAACTGGTTGGGTGGACACTGTGGGATCAAGCTCGCCAAATGGCCGATACCGCGTCTTCCTGATTGGCTCGAAAGGGTGAATCGGGTGGTGAGCGAAAAGGCGGCAGAGCAGTTGAAGCGAAGCATCGCCAGGGTCCAGCCTTTTGGTGATGCCGGTTGGGTCGAAACAACCGCACGTCAATACAACCTTGAATCGACACTACAAAAACGAGGCCGACCAAACAAGTTTACCCATGCCGCCAATTAGGCTCCTGGCCCTTTTTCCTCGCCCGAGGCATTACCCAGCGATGCCTTCGTTCAAGCACGTATGGCGACTACGGTGGCATGCAGGACGAATTGCTGCTGGGTGGCTTGTGCGAACACTGTCTGATCACCTCTAAGACGTCGATTGTTTCGATTCCGGAAACACTGCCATTGGGAGTTGCCTCACAACTGTCCGGACCAACAGCACTGGCCGCCGCCGCATTGGAGATCTGCGGTGACACGGCGCCAAAAAGCCTGCTGATTATTGGCGCTGGGCTGTCCGGTCTGACATTGGCAGCTATGTCGCGGGAACACGGTGTTGATGAGATCGTCATCTGCGACATAGACGGTCAGCGAGTCGAACTTGCAAAACAGTTCGGAGTTACTCATTTTGGGTCACCTTCGGATCTGACGTCATTGGTTTCCAGAGCCACGGGCGGATATGGAGTTGATATCGCGTTTGATTTTTCAGGAAATCCTGAGGTTTCGGAGACTCTGTTGCTGCAGATTCGCATGGGCGGATGCATTGTCTTTCTAAGCACCCATCTCGCTGCGGAATGCGCAGCAATTCCCGTCAGCGCGATTGCATCACAACATTTGACGATGACAGGAATTCATGGCTATCAGGCGAAACACCTGGCGAAGGCCGCGGACTTCATGAACAGGCACTGCGATTCGTATCCATTTGAATCAACAATTGCTGCCTGGTATCCGCTCGACAAAGCCCAGCATGCTGCTCACGAGGCTTTGAACCCCAGAAATCTACCGCTCGCCTTAGTCTAGTTCGATCAATAATTGTCGCCTTTCGCTCCGCGAAAGTAGCGTTCTTTCGCGGAGCGAAAGGCAACGGTCAGACACTTATTGATCGAGCGATCCTTACGCATTGAGCATCGCACCAACATCGATACTCAGCGCCGTCAGCATTAAGCCGCAGGTAACGTCGCCAATCCGAAAGACGCCATGTTCGGTGTAGATGCTGTTCTGAAGCACGAGAACTGTGACCTGATTTTCAAGCGGATCGACGATCCAGTATTCGGAGATCCCGGCTCGGGCATAGTCAACGCGTTTGTCCGCATAGTCACGTTGCCGAGCGTCTTTGCCGGGGCTGACAATTTTCACGGCGAGGTCGATGTGCGTCGGATAATCAACATCCGGCCCCGGCGCATTTTCCGGTGCGATGTACATGAGTGATCCCTGGCAATGCAGGCTGCGAGGCAATTTTGCGAGGATTCTACCCCGAGAACGCGTCGAATGAAACTCCTTCGTCCGAGTTCAGCCGACCGGAATCTTTTGTTTGGAATCCCAGCCTGCGTTTTTTTGGGGAGCTCGAACACAGACGGCGAGCGGGGGACATCAGTCCCCTGATTGCGATTCCTGTTGATTACGGTGATCGACGTTGTCTTGCACGTGCGTCAACTGCCGGAACAGAAAAACAGAATCGCAAAAACCGGAGACTGACGTCTCGCGGCTCGCCGATTCTCGTCAAATCGACCTGGGTTGCGGGCGAAGCCCGCTCCAAGATCAATGCCGTGATGGGGCTGACACCCATTCGAGTCCGCACATTCTGGTGAGTCAGCCAGCCGGGAATGCTGCCCGGCACAATGGTTTATGTCTATGCCGGCAGCCGTGTCCCCGAATCTATTCTCCGTTACATTGCGCGAGTGTTTCAGGGATGATGGATCCGGATCATATAGCGGATGTGGCGGACAACGAATTGCTCGCTCGCTTCATCGTGAACAGCAATGAGAAACGTACGGATGGTACGGTTTCCCACAAGTTGTTCATGCCGTACAAGTGGGTAGAACTGTCGGTCAATCGGCATCGCGAAGCTCCGATGGAAGAAACCTTGCAGGTCGGCTTTGACGTCGCCGGTGAGCGACAGAAAACGCTTTATGGATTGGCCAACATTCGAGCGGGACTGTGTCGAATTGAAACACTGGATTTGATCCCGGCACCCATCCTGCCAGAGAATCCAAACCACGCAAATATCACTGGATATCCTGCAGCCAAAGAAGACCAGATGGCTATCGCCAACCAATTGGCGGCTTCCGTTGAGGGCTCTTGGGTTGCACCGCCCTCAAGCAACGAGCAACGGCTGAAGTTCGAATCCGGAAGAGGCTGCTCTAGACGAATTTTCGAAGCATTTTGAAAGTGTGAAGAATGGAATCCATCAAACTTGAACCGGGCTGGCTGGCTCGTCAACTGCAGGAAGTTCGAGCTGAAGTTCAGAACTGGCCGGCTGCGTTGATGCCGCTCAGGACTCTGAACGCATCGCTCGTGCATCGTGCAAGTGTGCCGGAAGTTTCGAACATCAAGGCAGCGAAGCCACCAGTCTCCTTTGAGACTCACTGATGAACGCCCCCGCCGCCGGACTCGCCAAGTCCGGCGGCGGAGTTTTTTGCAGTGGCTCGAATTCAGATCTGGCCGTCGAGCGCCATCTGATGGAAGCAGTGAGTAATCTTGTCCTGATTTTCCAGCAACCAGTCAATGGACGGTTCATTCCGCATCGCTTTCCCGATCGCTTTACTGATCGCCGCGCGGTGTGTTTTGAAAAGGATCTCGTAGTCGATCTCTTCTTTCGTCACCGCGGGATCCAGCCATACCGACACGATGATTCCCAGGTCGTTGGCTTTTTCTTTCGGGATGTCGCCCGCTCGAACAGCGTCCAGCACACCATTTGCGATGGCGGCCTGAACCGTTCCCATCAGAATGTTCGTGTACTTTTCATCTTTAACGGTAACCTTGCTGACCATGACCGTCACGGGGCGAACCTGTACGTCGCAGTTCAGAATCGCGAAAACTTTTGAATGCCCTTTGCTCTGGTCGCCCATCAGTTGAGCAATCGCGTGACCAACCGGGCCATCCAGTTCGCCGATGACCACTTCAGGTTCCGCTGCAGACCAGCCTGCTTCATCTTCAACCAGTGCTTCCCCGGTTCGCATCACAATTCTCTGAGACATCGGCTACTTTCCGTTTCTTGAATTCGTAAACAACGCAAGCGCCGAATTGTAGCTGCAAGAGACCCGATTGGCAGGCAGCGCCGGGCCAATCAGATTCCATCTCCGCATTCGGAATCCGCGAGTCCAGTCGGCAGACCTTCAAAGCCGCGTCGCCAGTCGCTCAGCCAGACGTTTCAAAGCAGGGCTGACATCCAGTTTATCCAGATGCACGTTCAGCAGACTGAAGGAGTCCTGATTGGCAAACGCCGCCTTGAATGCCTTTTCAAGATCGCCTTCCGACCGCACTTCAAAACCCCAGCCAGCACCCAGCAGCTCGGGCATTTTGTGATACTGCCAGTTGTGAATATCATTGAAAGGGCCTTCCTGAATGAATCGCTCGGTCGAATACCCCTTGTTGTTCAGCACCACCACAATCGGATTGAATTTCTGGCGGACCGTCGTGGAAAGTTCCATGCAGGTCATCTGAAATGCGCCGTCGCCGACCAGCACCAGGGGTCTTAATTGCCGATTGGCCACCTGAACGCCGACGCTCGCTGGCACCGCAAAACCCATCGACGTGTAATACGCAGTGCTCAAAAATTCCGTATGCTTCGTGATGGAAAGATCGGCGGCGGCAAACAGCGAATCGCCAGTGTCCGCGACGACAACCAGATTCTCATCAAGCACCGAGTTGATCTTCTGAAAAAGTCGTTTCATCGTCACGGGCGAATCATTGGCCGGCTTCCACGCTGCGATCTCAGGATGGCGAACTTTCGGCACCGGTCTCTTCACCGAAAAGTTCTTGTCTGCCACGGCGTTCATAAAGTCGGCAAACTGCACATCATGAAAATGGTGATAGCGGATTCTGAGCTTTTCACTGGTTGCGTAAATGCATTTGCCAGGGTCCAGCTGGGCCGTGAAGCCGCCCAGATTGATGTCGCTCATGAAGGCGCCAAGCAGAATGACGCAGTCACTTTCTTCAACATACCGGCGCACTTCTTCCCGTCCCATCGCCCCTTCATAAACACCCAGATAAAGAGGATGTCGTTCGCTGACGACGGACTTGCCCAACAGCGTCGCGCAGATTGGAATATTATTCTGCTCGGCAAACTGCAGCACCTGATTCTGCAGACCAAACCGGTGCAGTTCGATGCCAGCAATGATAACCGGCTTCTTCGCAGCTTTGATGCTTTCCCGGGCTTCGCCGAGTGCTTCTTTCAGAGCCTCGGTGTCGCTGAGATGATGCTCAATCAATGGATGATGATCGCGATCGGGGACCACCATGACTTTGTCGCGCGGCAGTTCCAGAAAAACGGGCCGCTTGAAGCGAACACAGGCGGCGAGGCAGCGATCGATTTCGCGAAAGGCAGTGAGTTCATCTTCCAGCGACGCCGAAGCAATCGTAATCTTTTCGAAGACTTCCCGTTGAGTGTTGAAGTCCTTGACTCGGTGATGCAGCAGCGGATCTGATCGACGTTCGCTCATGCCTGGTGAGCCGCTGATGACAATGACCGGGCTTTTTTCCGCGTACGCTCCGGCAACCGAATTGCACAGGCTTAAACCGCCCACACAATACGTGACGCAGACGGCACCGATGCCATTGATTCGAGCATAACCGTCGGCCGCGTAACCTGCGCATGCTTCATTCGTCGTGCCGATAACTCGAATCGGACTTTCCTCAAGCATCCCATAAAACTGAAGGACAAAGTCGCCGGGAATGCCAAACACATCCCGCACGCCATAATCCTGCAGCCGCTGAATCAGATAGCTGCCGATTGAATGACGTTTCGGCTGAGCCGCAGTTGCCTTCGCTTCTGCACCAGACGAACGACTGCCTTTGCCTTTAGCCATCAGTGCTGCTCCGGGATCGTGAGGGTGCTCAAAACCTGCAGAACTGATTTTCGTGCAGGCAGCTCGGTGAGCCGGCTGAAGAGTTCTGCGTTGTGGTACACCAAACGCAGAACTCTTCGCGTGCCGTGCTTCTCTGCCTCTCAACGCAAGGCAGAAGGTGCGTTTTCTTCAGGAGCGAGCCACCAATCCCACTCACTTTGGAAAGTAGCAAGCACTTTCCAAGCGCCGTAGCCCTTGAAAACACGCGAATTGGCGGACGGCACACGGAGTGTGCCCGCTACTTTTTGGTTACATCGAGTGCCATTGAGCGAGCGACAGTGGATTACTGTCCGATGGATTCTGCAAACTGGAAGAAGTCCAGCTTCACGAGTGCAAGGACCACGCCAGCGTTGCGAGTTGTCGGCCGTGGCAGGGCATAAGCAATGACCGCCCCGGTGGAGAGTTCCGCAATATAAATCACGCCCACGGCAGGAGTCGCGCCACCGGTGGCTCGCAGATTTGCCCCGCCGGTCACGATGGCAAATTTTGGATCCTTCGCGCCACTCTGGAAGTCGGCCGCTACATTGTGAGCATACTTATAGGCAAATGTTCCGGTTTGATCGTTGAGAACTCCACCAGTCAGCAGTCCGGTCAGGTGGTTCAGAACAAAAACGGCCTCTTTAATGTCATTTTCAATCATGGGCACGGTCACCATGGTAAACTTATCGTTCCCGTGGACGACTGGCGCCTGAGTTGGCTGAGGCGGCACGATGTAGGCGATCGCTGCCATCGTGAGGGCTCCTGCCGCAAATGTCACTACTGAACGCAGAATGTGCTTTTTCATACCATCGCCCTTAAGATTTGCTCGACAACATGGCACCGTAACCGTGACGATACCCATCGGAGTGATCATACTCTGTGCGCGGCACATCGACCAGACTCCACGAAACTGGTATTTTCCGAAGGACACGAGACCGACGGCCGGCGCTTTCAATATTTCCCGACTTCACGCAGAACACTGAACTTCCACTTATGTTGTCATCTCGACCTGCCAATGAAACCTGCATCTGGTCTTCCATCCGGGAGCGTGCGATTCAGCGTGCGGCTTCCGAGCCCATGCTGGCCAGTTTTCTTCACGCGACAGTACTGAATCACGAGCGATTTGAAGATGCGATCAGCTTTCATCTGGCAGGAAAACTGGCGTCCAGCACTCTGACGGCGATGCAGCTGAGGGAAGTAATTCAGGAAGCCATGGCGAAGGATCCGGCCATTGTCGACGCGGTCTGTGCCGACATTCGCGCAGTCCAGGAACGTGACCCCGCTGTGAAATGCAGCCTTGTCCCGCTGTTGTTTCTGAAGGGCGTCCACGCTCTGATCGGGTATCGGATTGCCCACTGGCTGTGGGGTCAGGGACGAGAACTGTTGGCGTTGCATTTGCAGAATCGAATTTCGGAAGCCTTTGCGGTCGACATCCATCCGGCCGCCCGAATCGGACGAGGAATTTTGATGGACCATGCGACTTCAATCGTTATAGGAGAAACCGCCGTCATTGAAGACGACGTGTCTCTGCTGCACGAAGTGACGCTGGGCGGTACCGGCAAGGCCACGGGCGATCGACATCCCAAAGTTCGGCGAGGCGTTCTGATCGGAGCGGGAGCCAAGATTCTTGGCAACGTCGAGATCGGTGAAGGGGCGAAAGTGGGTGCGGGCAGTGTTGTTCTAAAAAATGTGGCACCCCATTGCACCGTGGCGGGCGTTCCCGCAGTCGTCGTTGGCAAACCGTGTACCTCGTCCCCAGCTCTCGATATGGATCACGAGATTTCATCTGGAGAATCGATCTGATGATTCGCAAATCCGGCCTTCGCACCGCCCCAAAGTCAGCGCCCAATCAGGCCAGAATCTCCTCGATGGCCTGACCATAGTCCAGATCCAGTCGCTTGCGTCCCGGGACTTCAAGGCGGCGAGCATCCAGGCCAAGCAGTCTGTAGATCGTGGCGTGCAGATCGGTGACGTAATGAGGATGCTCGATGGCATGAAAGCCGAGATCATCCGTTGCCCCGTGAATGCCAGGCTTAATGCCCGCCCCGGCCAGCCAGACGGTGAATCCATGCGGATGATGGTCACGTCCGGTTGCCGACTTGTTGAACATCCCGAATTCCACGCCTGGCGTCCGGCCGAATTCTGTTGTGAAGACCACCACCGTGTCTTCAAACATGCCGCGCTGCTTCAGATCCTTCAACAGGCCGGCAATTGGCTTGTCGATACGTTCGCAGGACCGCGAATGATTTTTCTGAAGATCGCTGTGCGAATCCCATTCGCCGTAGTCGCTCAGATAGAGCAGCGTGTAACGAACGCCGCGTTCGGCCAGTCGGCGAGCTGCCAGGCAGCGCTGCCCATGGACTGCAGTGGTCGGATTGTCGATACCATAAAGCTGCTGCGTCTCTTGCGTTTCTTCCGCAAGATTCAATGTTTCCGGCACGGACTGCTGCATGCGAAATGCCAGTTCGTAGGCGTTGATGCGCGCCTGTAGCTGAGCATCC
>JBDNHX010000359.1:0-7075 GCA_041688565.1 Planctomycetaceae bacterium | reverse complement strand
CCCGCCGCCTACAAGGATTTCAACGAAGTCCTGCGGTCCGTGAAGTCAGCCGGACTCGCAACGGAAGTGGCGAGATTGAAAGCACGGTTTGTCATTAAGGATGGGGATCAGGCGGATGATTGACTGGTCCAAGGTTAAGACAAAGTAAAACAACGTTTAACTGCCAAAAACGCTCTGCAATGCATCCAGAACGTCCCTGACTTCAGACGCTATCAGGTCGGGATGAACGAGTTCCATCAATCGATGGAGCTCGCCTTTTGTAAGCAGCATTTGATCGCCAATTTCAGCTGCAAGTCGCCGAAAGAATTCTTCAGCGAAATCGCTAAGCTTAAGTTGCTGTGTGCGTGCTTCCCAGACAAGTCTTCTCGCTTCTCCTGTCAGTTTCTCGAACGTCGCGCAGTCTGCCTCAGAACCGTCAAAGACCCGTTCTTTATTTAGGCTACGGAGTACGGTTTCAATCTCATTCCGATATCCGCCGAACAGAGTGGCATCGGAGTAGGATCGAACGGCATACGACCGAAGCAGTTCCGGCGTTACGAAGTAATTCTCTGCTTCGTAGCGTTTCCAGTACAAGGTCTGCAAGCCACCCTCGGACGAAGTAACGCGATTTTTCCCGTCGTTGTCGAGAATTGCTAATCCTTTCAAATCGGGAATCATGCTTCTGAGCTGAAAAAAGTGCTGCTTTGGCGTAATTCCAAAGCCACCTTCAACACGCTCCAATTCGCTCTCGTCGGACTCAGCTGGATAGTTGTCCTGCACGTAAAACGAGTTGATGCGTTCATCCCAGGCAGCCGCGACAGGGTGAGCAATTTTTTCGGCGAAGGCACGAAGCATATCAATGTCAGTTCCGCCTTCGACATACAGAACGTAGCCTCGCTCACGTGCTCGCACATAGTGTTCCGCACCAAAGTGCTTCAAGGCATTCTTGATGCTGCTCTTCTGTGCGAGGTTGTCAGCCTTACCGTCGAGCAGCAGTGTCAGATTCTTGTCGAGTGATTCTTCAAGGATGACTTCCGAATGAGTCACCAAAATCACCTGACTCTGATTTGTTGAGGCGATGTCGCGCAAAAGCACATAGACCTGTTTCTGTCTCAGGATTTCCAAATGGGCATCTGGCTCGTCAATCAGCAGTACGCTATTCTTATGGCTGAACAGATACGCAAAGATCAGAAGTAACTGCTGAAAACCACGCCCCGCTAACGCAACCTCAAGCACATCCTTCATTCCCGGCTGTTCGTACTTCAGTTCGATTGCGCCGCGCGCAGTTCTCACTGGAAGTCCAAGTTCGACTGTAAACAGCCGTTTCATGAGTTGCTGGACCCGACTCCAGTCCTTTGGGGACTGCTCGCAAACCATCAAACAAAGATTTCGAAGGACCTGCGCCGTTTGTCCTTGTCCAAGTAAGACATTGATTCGGCCGGGCTGCAGGATTGCCTCTTCGTTGTCCATTCCCGACATCGAATAAAGCAGTTCGATATTAAGTTTGGCGGCATACTTGATCAAATCTGACTTATCAAGATCTTCAGTAACAGGTCCGCAATACACGATTTCGTCGCCCTGATTACGAAACTGCATCGACAAAGACTGAGTTTGTCCCTTGAAATTGATCCCAAGCGTGATCGTCAGCGATACATTCTGCGTACCCTGTCGAACAGCGGCGTTGTGCCAGAAGAACCTTGTACTCGGAACAGGGACAGCAACCAATGCCAGACGATTCAGCGCAATCGCGGTGCGCTCTTTAGCCTTGGATTCTTTTCGTGAATCGTACCACGTCCTGATCGCCTGTGACCACAGGGCGATGGCTTGAATGGCAGACGTTTTACCGCAGTTGTTTGGACCGATAAGTACAGTGGGATGGTCCAACTCAATCCGCTGCAGGTCACCAAATCTTTTAAAGTTTTGGATTTCAATGTATTCGAGCAGACGCACGGGAATCTTCGCCGTTCAGGGTTTCCATCAATCGAACACGTGATGGGCAGGAAAAGTTCAGGTCAAAACTGAAGTCAAATCATTGTAGTGAATCTTTCACGGAAACGTATACTGCCCAGTACTTTACTCGTACTCAACGTTTTCCCACGGACCACCTTAATTCTTGTGTGTCATTCTTTCGTCCTTTGTTAATCAGCCACCACTTTCAGATTGACTTCACACGCTCATGACTCACGACCTCATCACCATCGACGGCTCCCAAGGCGAAGGCGGCGGGCAGATTTTGCGGTCGGCTGTGGGGCTTGCTGCTGTCGTCGGGAAGGCGGTGCGGATTGAGAAAATTCGCGAGGGTCGCAGTAAGCCTGGGTTGATGCGTCAACATCTGACGGCGATGAAAGCGGCGGCGCAGATTTGTAATGGTACACTGACCGGTGCGGAACTCGGGTCGAAAGAATTGACGTTTGAGCCACAGCAGGTGTGCGCTGGTAACTATCACTTCAGCATCGGGACTGCGGGTAGTGCGACTCTGGTGCTGCAGACGATTCTGCCCGCGTTGCTTACCGCGAGCGGACCATCAGAAATTATTCTGGAAGGTGGCACTCACAATCAATGGGCTCCTCCGTTTGATTTTCTGCACCGCTGCTACCTGCCGATTATCAATCGCATGGGACCGCATGTTGAAGCCACTCTGGAGCGGCACGGTTTCTTTCCGGCGGGCGGCGGGCGTTTTGTTGTGAAAATCACTCCGGCAAAATTCCTAAAGGGTTTTCATCTGCTGGAGCGTGGCGCCACAATTTCGAAGACGGCAAAGATTCTGGTCAGCAATCTGCCGCTGAACATTGCCGAACGAGAAGCGAAGAAGATCGTGCAGAAGCTTTCGTTTCAGCAGCAGGATATCACCATTGAGCCGGTTGAGTCGTCAGGACCAGGCAACATTGTGATGGCCGAGATTCAGTTTGAAAATGTGACTGAGCTGGCCACCGCATTCGGTCGCGTGGGAGCATCGGCCGAACATGTGGCTGACGAGGCCGTGAAGCAGATGCGCAACTACCTGACGTCGTCGGCACCCGTTGGTGAATATCTGGCCGATCAGATCCTGTTGCCGCTCGGCCTTAGCGCAGCTCAGCCCGCATCGACCGGAGTTCAGCGCGGCGGTTCATTTCGCACTCTGCCCCTGTCACGACATTCAATCACGCATATTGACATTCTGCAGACGATGCTTCCGGTGAGTATCGTCACGCAAGGCCATGACGAAGAGTGTCTTGTCACGATCAAGCATCATTGACGAAACGCCATCAGCCTGGCCAACGCTTCGGCGAACTGAGACAGAGCTTCTTCCGACGGTAGATTGATCTTCAGCGACTTCTGGCCTTTGTCGTCTGTCTCCGCTGCAGCAGAAAGTTGATCTCGCAGCGCGGTAACGGTTTCTGTGGCTGGAGCGATCCCGGTGTCCGGCAGCATCTGAGACAGGAACCCGAACGCGGCGGTCAACATCTGCCCGCCTGCGTCAGCCATCTTCTCACGACGTTCGACCAGACGAACAGCCTCGACTTCTTTATCTCGCTTCTGACTTTCATCCAGATGGCCTTCCGGAATCGCACCGAGCAGAACTTCGAGCCGCGCTTTCAGCTCATCCATGCCGCTTTGCAGATTCACTTCGCTGATTTCTGATTCATAATCCAGCGCGGCCATCGCCAGTTCTTTCTTCTGGCCCAGCGTTGTCAGCAACTGCTCTTCAAGCGTCTCCTGAGTCACCAGGATGTACACATTCACCGGCCGCTTCTGGCCCATGCGATGAGCTCTGGCAATTCGCTGTTCGAGCACCGCCGGATTCCATGGCAGATCGACGTTGATGACCGTGTCGGCCGCCTGAAGGTTCAGTCCCGTGCTTCCGGCGTTCGTCGACAGAAACACTTTGCACTTCGGATTGGTCTGGAACTCATTCACGATCTGCTGACGTTTGCTCTGCGGAACCTTTCCATCCAGACGCACAAAGGGAACCTTGCGTTTCTTCAGCAACGGCTCAATCAGATTCAACATGCCGGTCCATTCGGAAAACAGCACGGCCTTGTGATCGCCATCCACGAAGAGTTGCTCAAACAGTTCATCCAGAGTCTGCAGTTTTGTGGAGTATCCAACGCCCTGCTTATCCACCAGCTTAGTACTGTCAGCCGTCATGCGGCACATCAGCAGCGCCTGCCGGAGTCGCAGCAGGTCCATTTCGCTGATGAACGACTTGCGAGTAATCGACGCCACTATCTGCATGTGAGCCGAATGAAGCTGCCGCTGTTCGTCCGTCGGCGGAATGTGAATGATCTCGGTATTTCGAGGCGGCAAATCCTTCATCACCATATCGCGCGTGCGTCGCAGCAGGATCGGTTTGAGCTGTTCACGAAGCTCGTCCAGCTTCTGATAACCGAGCACGTACCCCTTCTCATCGGTGATGCGATACTTGTTGAAGAAGCGGAAGCCAGGGCCCAGATGTCGACCGTCTACAAACTGCACGACGGAGTACAATTCATCCAGTCGATTTTCCATCGGCGTTCCAGACAACACCAGGGCAAACCGCGACTTCAAACTCTTGACGATGCGAGTTGTCTGAGCTTCCCAGTTCTTGATTCGCTGGCCTTCGTCAAGAATGATCAAATCCCATTTGGAGGATTCAATCACCATGATGTCGCGAAGGACTTGTTCATAATTGCAGATCGTGAAGAACGTCGGATTCCGATACTGCTCCGCTCGATCTTCTGCTCGCCCCATCACAAGTTGCTCTTCGCGATTCGAGAACCGATGAATCTCATTCCGCCATTGTGATTTCAGCGACGTTGGACAGATCACGAGCACTCGTTCAATCTGAGCTTCACGAGCCAGCAACTCCGCAACGCCCACGCCCTGAATCGTTTTTCCGAGTCCCATGTCGTCAGCCAGAATTGACCGCCCAGCTCCGGCGGCGAAGGCAATGCCGTCCATCTGGTACGGCAGCAGTTCTATTTTCAGCAGTGTCTTTCGAAGAGGATGCTTTGCGGGGTTCTTGCGAATCTCTTCCACCAGCATTTTGATCCGCTGACGATAAAGCTGATGCTGGATGTACTCTTCCGCGTCCGGATAAACGACAACCGTCTCGCCCAGGCCTTCCAGTTTGTCGATGCGTCGGACAAGATCGCTGACGTCCGAAATATCGACGTCTTTAATCGGCCCGATGATTTTGGCCGTGGATTCGTCGATCTTATCGGGCACGCCCAGCCGCAGCGCGAGATCGATGCCGTACTTCAGATAGACGCTGGTTTCTTTCTGCTTGGGCTTACGACGAAATGCCGACGCATCGAAGCGGCGTTTGAGCTTATTCAAGGCATGCAGGATATGCTTGCAGGTGCCGAGTGTGTTGGTGCGATAATCGGGACAGGTGCAGAATGAATCACCAGGCTCACTGCCTCGCAAGGCGACTCGATAAGATTTTCCGCTCAGCTTGCTTGTGACCACATACTCGCCCCACGGTGTCGTCGCGGTTTTATTCACCGCTTCGACGCTCATCTTTTCGTCTTTCGCGCGTTGTTGTCGTTCGGACATCGCGCGTTCGATGAGTTGTTCTTCACTGAGCGCTTCGACGGGCTTCCGTTCTTCCGGCGCGCGAGCAAGGCCGAGCACAACTTTGGATTCCAGAATATTTGACAGGGCAGTTCCCATGTGGACGCACTTGTCGTCGCACGAGTCGCAGTTCAACAGCAGCCGTTTGACTTTATCCTGCCGCAGCGTGATGGTGACGACGACATTTTCACCGGGCAACGACAACCGAAACATGTCTCCGACAAGTGTTGCTTGTTCCTTCAAATTCTCCGCCGGAATCTTGCCGCCGGCGTAGAGCAGCTTCTTGCCTTCCACCAGCCCACCCAGCAAATCGCACGCCTGCAAAAACGTCAGCCGCGAGAGCTTGTCCGTGAGTGTCAGATCTTTGGATTTTTTAACCGAAACTGCCATTTGAAATGCTCCCGTGCCGGACTCAGTATCAATGATGTCGGAGTTTAGGGCTCGATCATCTCATTGGCGAGTGAACCCAATTAAAACCACCCCGTAGCGGAACGCGCCAAGCGTCTCGGCAGCTCTCCACGTCCACTACAAACAAACAACCGAAAGCGTTGGCGGCTTTCGCTACGGATGCGGTTTGGGATCGGGGACACGAAAGCACTGGGTCCGTTTCAGGAATGCGATCGTACGCCAGATGCGGTCCCAACTATCGCGTTCAAAGAGGCGGAAATTGGGATAGCCTGGAATCACACATCCGGTGAACGCATACTTGCTGAATTCATCATTACCCACGAGCTTTTTGCGTTCCGGGTTGCGAGCGATGTAGTCAATCAATGACTCAATCGCAGCTCGTTCCAGTTCGTGGTCCTTGAGAACGTGATCATAAGGTTGCCGCTGAAACTCATAGCCGATCCGCTTGAGACACAGGTTTGTATCAGATCGAAATTTCTGCATCGCGACGAGTTGCTCTGTTTCATCTGCCAGGCCGCACCAGAGCATATGGAGATGGTCGGGCATCAGACAGAAGTGGGGCAGGCGAATTGGTATCGCAACGCAGCATGAGCCACGATCTCACGAAACTTGTAGAGAAATCGAGCATCCAGCCAGCCGGTTTTTCGTTCCTCAATCGTCAGAGTCCAGTGTACCCATGCCAATCCGCGATAATATTCCGGCGGAAGTCGCTTGAGTCGTTGCTGATCCTGCGGCATGTTCGCTGTCCGGATGAAGAACCGAAACATAACGTGATCATTCACGATCACCGGACCGTTACTCTGTATCTTGTTGCGGCGTTTCGAAAGCCCTCGTCGGTTTGTTCTTTGACAGAAGTCAAAAAGTCGACCTCCATCGTAGCGGAACGCGCCAAGCGTTTCGGCGGCACTCCGCTTCCACCTCAAACAAACGGCCGAAAGCCTTGGCGGCTTCCGATACGGATGCGGTTTCCTTTTCGAACGAGTACCATCGAGCATTCACGACTGGCCTACCGAATCAATGCCAGCAATTCTTCTGCCGACAATCGGCCAGTGGTCTCGGTGCCTTCCAACAGGCTGTCAGCGAGATCGCGTTTGGTGGCGTGCAGAGCCAAAATCTTCTCTTCAATGGTGCCGCGAGTAATGAAGCGATAGAT
>JBDNHX010000358.1:0-4353 GCA_041688565.1 Planctomycetaceae bacterium | reverse complement strand
GGCAGCGTTCCGACAACCGGCAGTCGCATCCCGCCTCGCAGCAGATCGAGCTCCACAAGATGCGTGGGGCTCGACAGAATCTCCTCTCGCTTCATCATGTATTTATCTCGACCATCGCCCTTGCTGCGTTTGTTCGCGGGCGACAGCAGCTCAATCACCGTCACCACACGCATTGTTTCACGATCGCGAATGACCAGATACGTTTCCTGTCGCTCGATCGGCATCGGCAGTTCACATTCGGCCGTCATGCTGGCCGCTTGTTGCGACAGAATTCCGCTGGCTGGCCCCGCATCGACAGCGACAATCGCGATATCCGCGCGACGCATGGATTCCGGTTCGCCGCCGACGGATTCGACATAGACACGACGCTCAACTCGAACGAGGTAGTCCGGTTCAATCTTCGGACTGAGCCGATCGGAAAACGCAGTAATCAGCCGCGTATGAAAGTCTTCCCATTCCTGTGATTCCAGAAACGGGTCCATACCAGGAAATGGAGATGGCATTGCAGTAACTCCTAATGTTGAACTCCGCCCGTAGCCCAAAGTTGTCCGTCACTCCGTGGCGAATAAACTCGCGTCGGAGACACGAGCAACATCAATGTGCGGACCGTGCTCAGATCGCAACAAGCAGAACGGCAGCATCATACCTGCAGTCTCGACGGATGAGAACGGCCTAACGGAATTTTGCGATCCGAGGCTCACCTCGCGTTCGCCCACGGCTTCCTTTCGATGTTTTCTTTGCGTTGAATCAACTAGCTGAAGTGGTACGGTCGCTGTACAATGTTGAAGTGCCGGAGTCGCTTAGAGTTCGAGAGGACCTGTAGAACCTGTGAGGCCGTCAGAAATGCCTGTTCATGACTGGAGCCGTGTCGCGGCTGGGATTTTTCATGATTTTCACCATGCGTGGATCGAGGAGATCAAGCGCGCGCTCAACGCTGGTCTGCTGCCGAGCGACTATTATGCGTTGGCCGAACAACGGACGGCAGGCTATGGTCCGGATGTATTGGCTCTGCAAGTCGATTCGGGTGACGATGACATGTTGGATGAATCGGGCCACCGCAACGGCGGATTGATGGTGGCAAAGCCGCGCGTGGCTGTGACCGCTGAGACGGACATGGAGTTTTACCGGCGCAAGCAAAATGTTGTGGCCGTACATCATGTGAGTGATGATCGAGTTGTCGCGCTCGTCGAAGTCGTTTCGCCGGGCAACAAGTCAGGTCGAGGGGCGTTGCGTTCCTTCGTGGAGAAGACGGCGAAGCTTCTGGATCAGCGAATTCATTTGCTGATTCTGGATCTCAATCTACCCGGCAGTTTTGATCCACAGGGAATTCATGGAGCGATTTGGAAAGAGATCGCGGAACCATGGGCCGCCCCCTCAGATCGTCCGTTGACTTTGGTCGGATACGAATCCGCATTGACCGTCCGCGCGTTTGTGCAGCCCCTCGCCATTGGTGAGGTCTTGATCGACATGCCGCTGTACCTCGAACCGGACGGATATGTTCTGGTCCCGCTGGAAGCCACCTATAGCCGCGCATTCGATGCCTTACCGAAACGCTGGCGAAGCGTTGTCGAAGCATGAATTATTGCATCGGCAGGTGCCCGTATCGCTCGAAATAAAGAAGCGGTTCTGACATCATCTGCAGCCAGAGGCAACTCAAACCGGGGTGACTCGGTCACCCCGGAACAAGTACTACGACGGAAACGGAACTGCAGGACGCACATGACCGCACTGAATGTCAAGACGACAGCAAAGTCGCTCACTCCAATGGCGAAGCGACTGCTTCAGATCTTTGCTCTTTGTGAATCGAAGATTTCTCAGGCCACGCTGCTTCATCTGCTCAAAGCCTGCAGCTGGGCCGATGCTCCCACGAAATCCGGCTTTCTGACTCAGGCCCTTCTGAAACCCGACTTGAAGTCTCTTGTCGATGGCGGGTTCACGGAAAGCCAGAACTCCGCGATGACGTTTGTGCAAATCGCAAAGCCTGTTCAGGACATGGCTGTCCAGCAGGCCGTTCAGTCCGGGAACTTTAATCTCATTGCCGACGCCGTTGAAAAACTCGGATCTGAACTTGATCGAGATCTCACAGCAGCTCGCGTTGCAGATGTGACGGCCAGAAGATCGCGGCGAAGGGCGAGGATTGCATTCTATCGTGGCGACGTGATGGCCTTTGAGACGGCCAAACAGGAACTCGCCATCGCGAAACCTGAAGTCAGGCATCTGGGTCTGCTGCAGCCGTTCAATGCTGAACTGTATGCACAGGTGCCGCTGGAACTGCAGTCAGAAGTGCTGCTGTATCCTGTTTCGCAGAGCATTCTGACGAGCATTGGATCGACAGAACTCATCGAAGCGTTCGATGCCTTTGTCCAATGGCACGACGATCTGTCTGACGAAGTTGTTGAGCTGTGGATCAATTGTCTGGCCGCCAGCGGTGACATCAACGGACTCAGCGCCTTCGCGGAGTCAGATCACCCGCAGGCGAAAACAGCTGGCGGATGCGCGGCGTTTCTGACGGGACAACACGAAGCGGCTCAGGCGGCTTTTGATGAACTGATCTTGTCTGTGCGAAAGACAACAGGCAAGCGGAGTGTTGTCCTGCCGCTGTTGCCGAGCTTGATGCATCTTTTGCTTCTGTTGCGAAAAGAGGACGCCCGGTCGCGCGCCGAACTGAAGGCATTCTGTGCGGCGGCTCAGACCATGTGGCCTCCGTCCCTGCATGTGATTCCCGAGTTGTTTTCGATCGCTGTGAGTTATGCCGACGCGCCCAGTGCGTCCTCGAAAAGTGCATTCAAGTCAGCGTTGACTCAGAAACCCGCGCGCGCTTTACCGCTTGTGAAGGCCATTGCGGGACACGTCGCCAATTGGTTCATCCCTGAAGAGTCCTTCACGTGGGGCCGCACGTTGACCACAGCGGCTGAATCGTACGAAGAACTGGGTTTCGGATGGCTGGCGGCGTTGTGCGAAGATGCCGCTGCGATCAGCCCCAGTGAGCAACAGGATGAAACGGCTCTGGGCCAGCGTCATGCATTGCAGGGCACTTATCCGATGCTGTCATGGATTCAGCAGACGTCGATCTGGAAGCGCAAACTGGACTCGTTGCGGCAAATGGTCGACGGGACTCCCGCTTCACCAAAAGGTTTGCCGGTCGCCTCGGGTTACGACGAACGCATGATCTGGGAGATGGAGGTTCGCGAGTCCAAAGGGCATTGCTATGTGTCGCTGAGCCCCCTCATTCAGAAGCTTTCTGGTGGTGCCTGGACCAAAGGACGGCCGGTCGCGTTGCAGCGTCTTTACCAGAATCACTCAAAGAAAGACTTTGCGTTCCTGACCGATCAGGATCGGGCCGTGTGCAAATGCATTTTGGAAACAGAAAGGTCCACGGGATACTATCGATATACAGAAACCGTCTACAACCTTGATTCCGATGCAGCACTTCCGGCGCTCGTTGGACATCCACTCATCTTCACCACCGGCAATCGCTCGCAGCCACTGGAAATCACCACACGACGCCCGCAACTTTTGATTCAGAAATCGAAATCCGGACTGCAACTGCAGCTTGATCCTCAACCGATTGGCGAAGATGAAGTCGTGGTCAGGAAAGACGGAGCCCATCGACTTGTGCTGGTGACGTTCACTCGCGAACTGCTCAAGCTGGCCGGAATTCTTGATGGCATTCTGGAAGTCCCCAAAAGCGGCGAAGCCGATGTGCTGGCGACGGCGAAGTCGCTCTCTTCTCTGTTGTCGGTGCAGTCTGATGTGACATTCAAAGACGGTGCGGCCGACACAAAAGTGAAGGCGGTTGCTGCGGAACCGCGACCCCACCTGCACCTGCTTCCCTTTCATGCGGGCGTGCGAGCCGAGTTCTTCGTGCAGCCGTTTGGTGAGCATGGGCCGTTCTTCACGCCAGGTCAGGGCGGCGAGAATGTGTTTGCTGAACTGCTGGGAGAATCCGTTTCGACACAGCGCGATCTGAAGCGCGAAGCGAAGCTGGCGAATGAGATCGTCGCGGGCTGTTCGTCGCTGAGCAAACATTCGGATGGAACACTGTCCGCGTTTGAGTTCTCTTTCGCCGACGAAGCACTCGACCTGCTGCTGGAGATTGAGCCGTTGCGCGAGAAAGGCCAACTGATTGTTCACTGGCCGCAGGGGCAGTCACTGCGAGTCGCCGGTTCGGCCGATACCTCACAGTTGCGAGTCCGTATCGAACGCGAAAAAGACTGGTTCGCTGCGTCGGGAGAACTGGTCGTTGATGAACTGCTGACTCTGGATATGCTGCAGTTGATGGATTTTGTTTCGGCCAGCCCGAGTCGCTTTGTGCAGGTCAGCGACGGCCGATTTCTGGCAATAACAGAACAG
>JBDNHX010000357.1:0-6112 GCA_041688565.1 Planctomycetaceae bacterium | reverse complement strand
TACAAGGGCAAGGTGATCGAAGTTCACTCGCAGCAGAAGGGCGTTGAGAAAGACGAAAACGTGCAGCTTCTGCTGTCTGTGGAAGATCCGGAAAATCCCGTCGAGATCGTGATTCACGTCAACATGCTCAAAGAGGGCTGGGACGTGACGAATCTGTACACGCTGGTTCCGCTCCGGGCGGCGAATTCGAAAACACTGGTCGAGCAGTCGATCGGTCGCGGTCTGCGTCTTCCCTATGGCAAGCGGACCGGCGTTCCTGCCGTCGATCGCCTGACGATTGTGTCGCACGATCGCTTCCAGGAAATTGTGGATGAGGCCAATCGACCCGGTTCCATCATTCGCACGGGCATTGTGATCGGTCGCGACATCCCGCTGGAACGCTCCACGGTGGTGGTCGCGGAGACGACCGTGCAATACAAGATCAATGGCGGCACTTCACCGTCAGGCGTTGTGCAGCAGCCACTTTTCACTGAGCCCGAAGAGCAAAAGGTTGCCCAGGCAACTCTGGAAGTCTTGCGTGAGTTCGAGCGGCTTCCCAGTTCCGCCGATCTCAAGAAACCCGAAGTGCTGCAGAAAATCATCGACCGTGTCACCGAGGCCGTCCGTCCCGCACAGGGCGTATTGCCGGGCACGACCGAGCCGGTGGACATCGCCAAAGTTGTCGCCAGAACGATTGACGTTCGCAATGAATTGTCGATCGACATTCCAAGGATCACCGTCACGCCTCGCGGCGATTCAACGTCCGGGTTCAGGGAGTTCGATCTGGACTGCAAAGCCATCCACCAGCAGCCGGTCTCACAGGAGATCCTGATTCAGCACCTGCAAAGCAATGAACGATTCCGACTCCGCAGCGGCGATGCCGTCATTCCCGAAGCTCGCCTGGAAGATTATCTTGTCCGGGGACTGATGGATTGCGACGACATCAACTACGACATCCATTCCGAACTGCTGTACAAGCTGGCAGAGCAGATGGTGCGGCATCTGCAAACGTATCTGAAGACGGATGACGACGTGCTGAACGTGCTGCAGGCTCACCAGCAGACATTGGTGCAGTCCATTCATTCCCAGATGCAGGGCCACTTCGAAGAGACCGCCACGGAATTCGACGTGAAAGTTTCTCGCGGATTTGTGACGTTGCGTCCAAACAACTACAGCCTGGCCGCCCATGAAAAGACTCGCAATTTCCGCACAACCGTGGACGACAAGCTGCTGATTCGCGGCATGCTGTTCGACGGATTCCAGAAGTCTCTGTATTCCGTTTTGAAATTCGATTCGAACCCCGAGCGGATTGTTCTCTGTCATCCTTGAGGGAGACAAGACGGTTGAAAAATGGTTAAAGCCCGCCAAGGGCGATTTCCGCATCCACTATGCCCACGATGACGAGTACGTGCCAGATTTTGCGGTCGAAACGAAGGACGCAAAGTACATCTGCGAACCCAAGAGCAAAGACGAAATGAAGAACGAAATCGTCCTCGCCAAGGCACGGGCCGCGTCACTGTGGTGCCAGCGAGCCACGGAACACGCAGCCGGCAAACCGTGGAAGTACCTGCTGATTCCTCATACCGCCATCGACGAAACAAAGACGCTCGCAGGACTGGCCGCGACGTGGGAGTTTCATGGGTGATCGGAGCCGTCGCGAATTGGTGATTTCATAAAAGTATGCTAATAAGTGTGATCTATGTCTGACACGGTGATCTGCCCCAACTGCAAATTCGAGATCGAGGTCACTGAGGTGCTCTCGGCTCAACTGCGTTCGCAGATGCAGAAGGAATTCGAGGCTGACATCCGCAAGAAAGAAGCGGCAATTGCGGATCGCGAAAAAGACGTACTTCGTGCCAAAGACGAAGTCGCCAAGGCCCAATTAGACATTGACCGCCGAGTGAGCGAGAAGCTTGAGAAGGAGCGGAAGCAGCTTTCGGACGAGGCACTCTCGAAAGCTCGCGAGCAGGTTACGCTGGAGATCCGCGACAAGGATCAGCAGTTATCTGAAGCCAATACGAAGCTGAAGGCCGCTCAGGATTCGGAACTCACTCTCCGCAAAGAGCGACGCGCACTGGAGGAAGAAAAGCAAACCCTGGAGCTGACACTCACTCGCCGCCTTGATGAAGAGCGAGCGAAGATCCGTGAGACTGCTAAGAAAGAAGCAGCAGACGAGCGGCAGTTGAAAGATGCCGAAAAGGACAAGATGATCGGCGACCTGCGAACGCAGATTGAAGATTTGCGTCGGAAATCCGAGCAGGCATCACAGCAACTCCAGGGCGAGGTTCTTGAAGTAGCCCTTGAAGAATTACTCCGGCAGCAGTTTCTCTTCGATGAGATAACGCCTGTTCCAAAGGGCATTCATGGTGGTGATGCTCTGCAGACGGTTCGCGACGGTTCCGGCACAGTTTGCGGAAGTATCCTTTGGGAATCGAAACGGACGAAGAGCTGGAGCGACGGCTGGCTTCCAAAACTGCGCGACGACCAGCGATCCGCAAAGGCACAGCTTGCGATTCTTGTCAGCACTGAACTACCAAAAAGTGTTTCGACGTTTAAGCATATCGACGGAGTTTGGGTCACGTCCGTTTCCTGTGCGATCAGTCTCGCCCATGCTCTTCGAGCCGGGATGCTGGAGATCGGCGTTGCCAAACGGTCACTCGACGGACGCCACGACAAAATGGAAGTGTTGTACAAATACCTTTCCGGGCAGGAATTCCGCCACCGTGTGGAAGGTATCGTTGAAGCATTCGTCACGCTCCGCGAGGACCTTGAAGTCGAAAAACGATCCACGCAGCGAATGTGGGCCAAACGCGAAAAACAACCCGACCGAGCCACGATGCAAACAGCGGGCATGTACGGTGACTTAAGCGGAATTATTGGCGCGAGTCTGCCTGCGATTGAATCACTCAATCCGTCCGCCCTCACTGATGAAAATCTTGGCGACAGTAATACAACGATTCAGAGCGATGAACGGAAAAACCTATCATGATTGAAAGTATTCAACTCTCGGGCATTGCGACATATGGCACAACACCATCGATTCTGGATGGCTTGCTGACCTTTAATTACTTTTACGGTGCCAACGGTTCGGGCAAGACGACCATTTCGCGGGTCATTGCGGACGCTGGCAAATTCCCAAGTTGCAGTGTCAAATGGAAAGCACAGTCACCACTTGAATCATTCGTCTACAACCGCGATTTTCTTGATAAACACTTTCGTGCGTCTGAAGAACTACCAGGCATCTTCACACTCGGTGAAAAGGACGCGCAGGCAGAGGATGCGATCACTGCAGCAAAGAAGGAATCCGACTTACTCGCCTTCGAGATTGCAAATTTGAAGAAAACGCTTGAAGGAGAGGACGGCAAAGGAGGCAAGGTTGGCGAATTCACTGTCGCAGAAGATTCATTGCGCGATGCCTGTTGGAAACAGAAACAACAGCACGACGAAAAGTTTAAGCCCGCCTTCGAAGGATTTCGAGGGAGTGCTCAGGCGTTTAAGGGCAAGATCCTCACCGAACGAGCGAACAACAAAGCCGACAAAATGTCGCTCACATATATTCTGGAAAAGGCGGCGACCGTATTCGATGACAAGGTGGTGAACATTGCGCAACTGCCAGCCATCAATGGAGCATCGTTGCGTAGTTGTGAGCAATCACCAATCCTGGCAAAAAAAATCATCGGAAAATCCGATGTCGATATTGCCGCGATGATTCAGCGACTCGGAAATAGTGACTGGGTTCGAGCAGGACGTGCATTTCTCGCCATTAACGACGAAACGTGCCCCTTCTGCCAGCAGGCGGTCGCGAATAGCTTTGGGGAGAGTCTTGACGCTTACTTCGACGAGTCATTTGAAGCGGACAGCAAAGCCGTTACTACTCTTATCACCAAGTACTCAGACGAGGCAGCAACACTTTCCGCAACGCTCGAAGTAATTCTCGCGAATCCACCGTCACTTCTGGATCCAGTAGCACTCGTCGCGAAGAACAAGTTGTTCGATGCGCATGTTGAAATCAATCGCCAAAGGCTTGTCGAGAAAAAGAAAGAGCCGAGCCGAGCCGAGCCATTGAACTGGAGTCATCAGAGGAACGCGTCTCCCAGATCGCCGAAATAATCATCGCCGTAAACAAATTGATCGCAGACCACAATGCGACTGTCGCGAACTTATCAAAGGAGCGACAAACTCTGAAGGAACAGGTGTGAAAATTTCTTTTAGAGGAGCCACTGAAGGATGCCATTAGCACATACGAGGCCAAAGCGAACGGACTCAACAAGGCGATGGAAAGCCTGAAGAAACAGATTCAAGACAAGCAAGATTCCAAGAGAGAAAAGGAAAACGAAATTCGCAGGTTGGAACGTGAAATTACCAGCATCCAGCCCACGATCGATGCGATTAACGGTCTTCTGGCATCGTTCGGCTTCCATGGCTTTTCGGTGGCTCAGGCGGAAAACAAGCGTTCCTATAAACTTCTTCGTTCTGACGGTGCAGATGCAAAAGAGACGCTCAGTGAAGGCGAGAAGACGTTTGTCACCTTTCTCTACTTCTACCACTTACTGAAAGGGAGTTCTTCAGAATCCGGGATCACCAACGACCGCGTTGTCGTCTTTGACGACCCGGTTTCGAGTCTGGACAGCGACATTCTGTTTATCGTCAGTACCTTGATTCGCAAGCTCTGTGAGGAAGTGCGGTCCCCATCGACGAAGATCAAACAAGTATTCTTACTCACTCACAATGTTTACTTCCACAAAGAAGTAACGTTTCAAAAAGGGCGAGGAGGGGGAACGTTAAAGGACGAAGCATTCTGGATCGTTCGCAAATCAAACGAACAATCACAGATTGTCAGGCATCCATCGAATCCGATCAAAAGCTCTTACGAACTGCTTTGGCTCGACGTCAGAGAAGCCAGGCCAAACAACCTCTCAATTCAAAATAGTCTTCGACGCATTCTGGAAACATATTTCAAGATGCTTGGCGGGATCGATCTCGACAAGATCCACGAACGACTTTCCGGCAACGAAAAACTGGCCTGCCGCGCATTGTTGTCGTGGGTAAATGATGGGTCTCATTCTGCTCATGACGACCTCTATGTCGCAGTGGATGACACAACCGTCGCACTATACCTTGAAGTTTTCAGGAAGATCTTCGACGGACAGGGACATATCGGGCATTACAATATGATGATGGCTGCGCCTTCTGGCACTGCGATCGCGACATAGTGGGCGCAGTCGAAATCTGAGTCCAGTTGACTTCGTTTGAACTTGATTGTCGCGGCTCGCCTTGTGCTGCCATCGTGAAAATCCATGACTGGATATGGCCGCAGAATGGTTGCATCACGGCGATGCCAATTACGATCAAAGAATGACGTTGCATAACGCCTTTTATGCAACGTATTATCGGAGCATGTTCTTCCTTCTCCTGAGTTGAACGACCACGTACTCATTACCGGCAATCGTCAACTTTCCGCGACCTCCGGTGTCGCGGTGCCTGCTCTGATTCGGGATGCAGGTGCGGACACAATTCGGCGGTTTGTCGAATTCTTCACGGCGAATATCCACAATCCGAATACGCGATCTGCATACATGCGGGCGGTCCGACGATTTTGTGACTGGGCTGAATCGCACAAGTTACTGCTGTCACAGATCGAGCCGGTGATCGTGGCGGCGTATGTCGAGGAATTGCAGCGACAGTACAGCGACCTGATGGTGAAACAGCATCTGGCGGCTCTGCGGATGCTGTTTGATTACCTCGTCACAGGCGGAATTCTGCGAGTCAATCCGGCTGCGGCCACAAGCACGATAACGACCAGCAGCTTAGCAACATGGTTTTCATTGGGTGGGCTCGTCAATCGAAAGTGGAATCCACTGACCGACCGCAGTTTCCACGCCAATCCACTCATCAATAAAGTCACGATGTAACTGAATCAACTGCACTCTGCTTTGAGCCAGCTCATTGAAAGCCTGATAATACACCAAAACGTTCCCCGACCCTGCTTGACGACCGTATTGTAGGTGGCAACAAGTTCGCTCTGAGACGTCACCGCCTTTTCCGTGGCATCGACCCGTGCCTCGATGACAGTCAGTCGAGCCACCGCTTCTCAAGCATCGGATACCAGTCGTACTCCCCAGGCGGAGTCCGG
>JBDNHX010000356.1:0-23907 GCA_041688565.1 Planctomycetaceae bacterium | reverse complement strand
GGACTCGTCGCCGGGCGAGTCAGAGCCGTCCCACCGTTTGTGCCGTAGCTGGCCGCCGCCACCTGCCGGCCAATGCCGTCAGTCCAGATCGCCTGCCAGGTGACTCGGGCATTTGGCGTTGTGGCTGGATCTCCCAACGGTCCCGTCTGCGAGTCTGGAGCGTAATGTGAAATTTTATTTGCTTCACTACGATTGTGCAGAGACGCCGCATATCCCTGAGGCGGAAAGCTGGTCGGGAGAATGCAGGTTCCGCCATGAACAGATGCAGTACTGCTCACAATGTCCTTCTCTTCGGTTGCATGGCAAGCTGACAAATAAGCAGGTACTCATCGCTCGCTTCCACCCCATTCTTTGGCCTGCCAAACTGGCAAGACACGTAAAGTATTGTTATCAAAAGACTTGCAATATCAAAAAAGGCGCGACATTTTTCGAGGAGTTATGAAGAGAGTTCCTTCCGGGGAGCTAACTTCTGTCAGCCAACTTCGCTGACAGTCCAGTTAGCCGAAAACGCCGAGAATGTCCCTCTCGGCGTTTTTTCGTTTCCCGCGGTATTTCGTGCGGTTTGCGGAGTTCACAGCCTGTTCCCTTTCGGGGATTTGGAATCCATGCACTTATTCACCTCCTGAACACTCATCCAACACGCTCGTCGCGAGTACGACTGGATTAGGCCACCGAGCTTCGAAGTGCAGGTGATCTCGTGCACGCGGAATCCACCAGCTCTGATTGTGTCTGCCCATGAGCCACCCAAGTGTGACGGGCAGCCTGGCAGGCGGTCACTGGACCAAGGCCAGCTCGCACATTGGGTTGATTTGGCAAGATAGAGGGTTGCGCTTTTGCGAGGTTTAGAGTACGCCTCCGCAGCATACGAACTGTCATCGCATGCTATGGAGAGAAGTCTTGTCACGATCAAATATCAATATGGGCTGAGCGAAATTATTTGTCACTTTGAAGAGCTCGAAGATCCTCGTTCGCCTGTTAATCGGCACCACCCGTTGCCCAGTGTTCTGACGATCTCTTTGATGGGAGTCCTTGCCGGCTCGGATGGACCGACAGCAATTTCCAGATGGGCTGTTGCCAAAAAAGACTTGCTGGTCCAGTCGCTCGACCTGCCTCATGGCATTCCTTCGCGAGACGTGATTCGACGAGTCCTGTCAGCCCTGCAAGTCGATGCGTTTCAATCATGCTTTGCCTGCTGGCTGAACTCGCTGCGTGATGCCCCAAAGAGAAGGCTGGTATTAACGCAGAGTTAAAAGATCACGTGGCGATTGATGGCAAGGCGATGAAGGGCAGCCACAATCGTGCGAAGGGACTTGGTCCCATGCATATGGTGAGTGCATGGTTATCAGAGTTCGGACTGACGCTGGCTCAGGTTGCGACGGACGTAAAATCCAATGAAATCACAGCAATTCCAGAGCTTTTGAAACTTATCGACCTCAATGGATCCATCATTACCATTGATGCGATGGGGACTCAAGTCGCAATCGCCGAACAGGTCGTTGAAGGCAAGGGGGATTACACGACATCTTTCAGCCCGGGATAAAAAAAGCCCAAGCCATTCAGGCGCTGGGCTTTCTTTATGGGTTACAAGTTCCGGAAGGCACAAGGCCTTCCGGGCTGTAACGGTATTAGTACGGACGAGGACGCACTGATCCCTGAACTCGCACTGGAAGCCCCATAATTCTCAGGAAGCCTTCAGCGTCAGTCTGATCATACGAGCCGCCCGCTTCCATACTCGCAATGTCAGCTTTGTAGAGACTGTACGGAGACGTTCGGCTGCTGACTCGCACATTGCCCTTGTAGAGCGTCAGTTTAATTTCACCAGTGACAGGCTTCTGGGTTTCGCGAATGAAGGCCATCAGAGCATCCATTTTGGCACAGTACCAGAATCCATAGTAGACCATCTCAGCCACCTGCGCACTGAGTGAATCGCGGAGATGAGTCAGATCGCGATCGAGCGTCATCTGCTCCAGCCCCTGATGGGCCGCGTACAATAGTGTCATCCCGGGAGCTTCATAAACCCCGCGACTCTTCATGCCGACAAAACGATTTTCGACGATGTCGATGCGACCGCAGCCGTTGCGTCCGCCGATGGCATTCAGGTCTTCCACCAGCTTCGCAGCACTCAGGCTCTTGCCGTTGACGGCCACCGGGACGCCCGATTCAAAGCGAATCGTCACAGATTCTTCCTTGTCGGGTGCCTGCTGAGGCGACACGGACATCCCGAAATCGATTACGACTGTACCATCGACCGTCGGGTCTTCCAGGTCACCCGCTTCATAGCTGATGTGCAGACAGTTCTCGTCGCTGGAATAGGGCTTCTTCGCAGTCGCCTTGACGGGGATATTTTTCTTTTCGCAGTAAGCCAGCATCTCTGTGCGGCCCGGGAAGAGGTCCCGAAATTTCTGCATCCTCCACGGAGCAATAATTCGAATGCCGGGTTCCAGAGCCGCCGCGGCAAGCTGAAAGCGGCACTGGTCATTTCCTTTGCCAGTCGCTCCGTGAACGAAAGCTTCTGCTCCCACTTCACGCCCACGCTGCAGACATGCTTTGGCAATCAGCGGTCGCGCGATGCTGGTGCCCATGAGATAGATATTTTCGTATCGTGCCTGCCACTGCAAAACCGGAAACGCAAAATCACGGCAAAGTTCTTCTCGAACATCAACCAGCTCGGCAGACTTCGCGCCAATGTCACGCGCCTTCTTCATAATGGCGTCGCGGTCTTCGCATGGCTGACCGAGATCGACGTACAGACAATGCACGTCATATCCTTCATCCTGCAACCATCCCACCAGAACTGAGGTATCAAGCCCGCCGCTGTACGCAAGGACAACCGATTTGCCCACGAGAGTCTTCTCCACTTTACAATTTCAACGCATAAAAAAACGCAATGCCGAATGGTATCGGTGTCGCGGCGGCTCGCCACCCCTGGCTGCAGAAATTGAAGAAAACGGATTAGACACAGGCTTTGCAGACGGCCGATGTCGCCAGGCGAAAGAATGCTGCATCCGGAGCAGGCTTGCGGTGCGCTCGGAGCGAAAACTTTCCCAACGCAATGCGGTCACATCAGGATGGCAGTGATACCGAGCAGATCAACCGAGCAGATCAACCGGACAGATCAACCGAGCAGATCAACCGGACAGATCAGACGACAGCTTTGGCCGCCAGAAGTTCCTGTTCCACTTCGAACAATGCATTCAGGATATCGCGTTCGTGAATTTCTACGGAGGCCAGCAATTCAGCGGCAACAACATCACCACCGGCTTTCAGAGAAACGCCGGCGGTAGAGATCCGGTTGCAAATCAGTGTCTGACTGAGCTTCAGTCGGCTAATCAACACCTGCAGAGAAAGAAACTGCTGGTCGGTGTATTCGGTCGGGAATGAGCCAAAATCGATATAATGTTCACGCTCGGTGAGCAGTGTGACAATCTCGCCGACGTCCTGCCGCTGCCGGGCCGCAAGGACTCGCACCTGAGCTTCGATGAAGCCGGAATCGACGTTCACCCAAGGCCATGACTCGGCCACATACTGCAAAAAACTGCAGGCCATCTGAATCAGAGTATTGTTCAGAACGAGTTCATTGTTCTGGCACGTCATTGACAAACCTGTATTCGAGCGGAGTCTTCAGAAATCACAAGATGGCGGACGGCTTAATGAAACATCGCCAACGATTGAGCGGCATGACTGGCTGTGTCGCTCATCAGTCGCGGCAGAATCCCAAGCAGCAGCACAAATACAGCCAGCGTCACAACAAACGCAGATTCCCACGAAGCCAGACGAACCGGGACTGGGCGAGCGTCGGCAGGACGAGCGTCCATGAACATCGTCTTGAGAACACGAATGTAGTACACAAGACTGAAGACCGTATTCAAAGCTCCAAAGGCGACCACCACATACATGAACCAGTGGACCTCGCCCGCCTTGAATACAGAAGCAAAGATGAACAGCTTGCCGACAAAGCCGCCAAACGGCGGCATCCCGACGAGACTGAACATGCAAATCAGCATTGCAATACACAAAGTCGGTGACTGGCTGACGAGCCCTTTGAAGCTGTCCACTTCTTCGCTGAACGTGTAGTTTCTGGCAATTGCAATCACCGCGAACGCGCAAAGGTTCATGAACAGGTACACGACCAGATAATACAGCAAACCTTCGATGGACTGGTTGATGTTCACTTCCAGCGACTTTGCCTGCGGGCTGTTGGACATCACCAGTAGCGCAGCGACCGCCATAACCATGTAACCGGCATGAGCAATCGTTGAATAAGCCAGCAGTCGTTTCAGATTTGTCTGCGTGTAAGCCGCAAGATTGCCGAAAGTTGTTGTCAGACAGGCAATAAAACCGAGTCCCACGCCGAACGCAATCATCAGCGGACCCGTGCCTTCAGCTCCTGAAATTGCAAGACACAGTCGTACGAGCAGCCCGAAGGCTCCAGCCTTGGAAGCAACAGACAGGAATCCGGCCACTTCAGCCGATGCACCTTCGAAAGCATCTGGCGCCCAGAAATGGAACGGGACCAGTGACAGTTTGAACGCCAGCCCGACCATGACCAGCATGATCCCCAGCGAGGCCGTTCGCAATTCAGGATCACTCAGACCACCCGAACCACCTACCGCAGCTTCTGCAAGACGCGAGGCAAGCAGCGACATATCTGTTGTGCCCAGCACGCCAGCCAACAGACTGACGCCATACAGCATCACGCCAGCCGCACCCGCTCCGTAGACGACGTACTTCAACGCCGCTTCGCTGCTTGGTTTGCGCCCCTTCAGGAAGCCCACCATGGCATAACTTGGCACGCTCGCCATTTCGACGCCTACAAACAGCATCAGCAGATTATTGGCACTCGCCATCAACATCATGCCGATCGTGGCACCGAACAGCAGCGAATAGAAATCAGGGCCATCGTCCTCATCCGGAATACCGGTGAGACTGGTCAGGGAAACGGTCAGCAGCAGAAACAGACCAAGGAATCCGCGAAAAAAGATTGTGAACGAATCGTGAATCAACAGACCCGTAAAGATCTTCGTGGACGCCGCCACGTCCAGCGACTGCATAGCATCATACTGGCGGTAGGCCAGAAATGTGGCAACAAGTGCTCCGAGCGTTGCTGTCATGCACGCTGGGATGACCTTGTCAATCCCGGTCAGTCGCATCAGCAGCATCAGAACAATGGTGGCACTCAAACACAGTTCCACACCAAAGCGAGGAAGTGACTGCGTCGTATCAGTGATCAGAGAATTGATAAGCTCAGTGAACAGCATTGCGACACTTACCGACTATGGAGAAAACGAACAGCGGTCACGAAACCGTCAAGACTTATCGCTGGGCCTGAAGTTGACTGGCCTGAGCAGCAGACTGCTGATAACCAGACTCCGCCGCCTCGGCCATCGCCTTCACGGAAGGCTCCATGATGTTGAAGATGATCGCAGGGAAAACACCAAAGACGATCGCCAGAACCAGCAACACCGAGGCAATGGATTTTTCACGCATGTTGATCGGCGTCAGATCTTCAGCGTGAGGCCCCTTGTATTCCGCTCCAAGATAAACTCGCTGCAGTGCCCACAGAATGTAGCCGGCCGTCAGGATCACACCGGAAGCAGCGATAATCGCCAGAACCGGGTTGAAACTCCATGTGCTCAGGACGACGAACACTTCACCGATGAATCCACACAGGCCCGGCAGACCCAGACCAGCGAAGAACAACCCAGCTGAAAGACCGCTGTACAGCGGCATTTTTCCCATCAGGCCACCGAACCGGTTCAGGTCACGATGATGAACGCGGTCATAAATAACGCCCACCATAAAGAACATACCGGCCGAGGAAATGCCGTGAGCAATCATCTGGAACATCGCCCCGTTCAGACCCATCTGCCAGTAGTCTGAATTTGTGGTCTCCCCGGTCACCTCATTGATCTTCCAGACAGCCAGACCCAGCAGAACATAGCCCATGTGACTGACCGAACTGTAGGCGACCATTCGCTTGAAGTCGGTCTGAGCAAGAGCGGCAAAGGCACCGTAGATAATACTGATGACACCAATCGCAACCATCGTGTAGGCCCAGTACTGAGCCCCGTATGGACAAAGCGGGAAGGCAATTCGGATGAGTCCGTAGCCACCCATCTTCAGCAAAACACCGGCCAGAATCATACTGATCGGAGTTGGAGCTTCGACGTGAGCATCCGGCAGCCATGTATGCACAGGAAAGGCGGGCAGCTTGATTGCGAAACCAATGAACAGCATCACGAAGGCGGTGATCTGCAGCGAAGGACTGAGCAGGCCACCGGTCGAAGCTGCCTCAGCCAGCTTGATTATGTTGAATCGACCATCCGGATCCGGTGCGTTGAAGTAAAACATCAGCATTGCAACGAGCATCAGAACGCTGCCCGCCAGTGTGTACAGGAAAAATTTGATAGCAGCGTATTCTTTGCGAGGCCCGCCCCAGACGCCGATCAGGAAGTACATCGGCAGCAGCATTACTTCCCAGAACACGTAGAACAGGAAGAAGTCGAGCGAAAGGAAGACGCCCATCATGCCGGTTTCCAGCATGAGAAACAAAACAAGGTAACCCTTGACGTGCTTTGTGATGCTCCAGCTGGCGCCCATCGCAAGCGAGCTCACCAGACCGGTCAGCAGCACAAGCGGCAGGCTGATTCCGTCAACTCCCAGCCGATAATAAACGTGCCACGTCGGAATCCACGGTTTTGCAACCTCAAACTGGATCCCCGGGGTCGCCCCCTGGAAATCGCCCCACAGCATCAGCGTCAGGCCAAATGTGACCAGCGTGGTTGCAAATGCGAAGAGCCTCATTGCCTCAGCATTCTTACTGTCGAATAAGATCGCCAGCAAAAGTGCACCAAGGGTGGGGACGAAAATGATTGCAGAGAGAAGGAATTCAGGATTCATCGTCTGATCGCAGTCTGCCTAACACCGCCTGAACACAGGCGAAGATCGAAAACATGCCGCATAAAACACTGGGCCTTGCCAGGCGGATCACTAACCCGGGAAGGTTGTGAACAGAATGGCAAAGAGAGCTACTACACCGACAACAATAAACATTACATACTGGCGAAGTCGTCCGGTCTGGACGACTCGCAGAGAACGTCCGACAGCAAATGTGGATGTCCCAAGCAGGTTGACGAATCCGTCAACCAGATTTTCGTCGAACAGACGATCCCACTTTGACACCAGCAACATGACCTTTGCAGAGCCATGAATGATGCCATCGAAGATCGTCCGATCAATCCACGAACAGAACTTTCCAACGATGTGGGTCGGCTTCATAAACAGGGCATCGTAAAGTTCATCAAAATGCCACTTATTAACAAGGAAGCTGTGAAGCCCGGCAAGCTGCCGCTTCATCTCAGCCACATTGACCATGGTTGTTCCGTAAAGCACCCAGGCAATCAGCGTTCCGCTCACAGCAGCAATCAAAACCAGCGTTCCCGCCTGACCATGAACTGCATGGATGGCGTCGTGGCCAGGAAGAGTCAGGCCGCCTGCAGTGGCTGCCGTGACACCCTGCGAAACATGCGCCGGCTGGTCGCCAGTGATCAGCTTGTACAGCGGGCCCTGTTCTCCACCCACAGCACAGAATGCCGCGAGGAAGGACAGAATCAGCAGCGGTACCGTCATGATGAGCGGTGATTCATGACAGTGATCGTAAACATGTCGATCGCGAGGCGTTCCGGCAAACGTGTAGAACCACAGCCGAAACATGTAAAACGCAGTAATCCCGGCAGTCAGCAGTGGCATCAAAAAGAGCAGAAAATGCGATGGATTCGCCTTCACGAAGGCCAGAGCCGTGGCAACAACTGCGTCCTTTGAGAAAAACCCTGAGAAGGCAAAGATGGTCGACAGGGAGATCAGTCCCGGAATCGCCAGACCACTGATGGCAATCACACCGATCAGCATAGTCAAAGCGGTTATGGGCATCTTGCGCCACAGACCGCCCATCTTTGGCATTTCCTGTTCGTGATGACAGCCGTAAATAACGCTGCCCGAACACAGGAACATCAGAGACTTGAAGAACGCGTGAGTCACAAGATGGAATAGTCCAGCGCCCCAGCCGAAAACGCCAAGCCCCAGCATCATGTAGCCCAGCTGGCTGATCGTCGAGTACGCCAGAACCTTCTTGATGTCGGTCGCGACAACAGCAATCGTTGCGGCCATGAACAAAGTGATGCAACCCACATACGCGATCGTCAGCAGCACTTCCTGGACAAACATCGGGTAGAAACGTCCCACCAGATAAACGCCCGCCGCGACCATGGTCGCCGAGTGAACCAGAGCACTCACAGGAGTCGGGCCTTCCATCGCGTCCGGAAGCCATGTCTGAAGTGGGAACTGTGCACTTTTTCCGACACATCCCGCGAATACACCCAGTCCGGCAACGACAAGCAGAAAATAGGGAATCGTTTTATGAGTATTGCCCGGTGTGAGCGATGCGTCATGAGCGCCGATGACCACTTCGCCCGATTCGGCGTCGCGAACAACATTTCCAGTCTCATCACGCTGTAACAGCTGAAACAAACCCGCCTGAACAACTTCGCCCTTTTCGTTAACCGTTTCGCCGAAACGGAAGGTGCCAAAGAAAGTCCATACGACCATCAGACCAATCAGAAACCCAAAGTCCCCGACTCGGTTCATAATGAAGGCCTTATTCGCCGCATTACTAGCCGATTTGCGCTCGGTATAAAAACCGATCAGCAGGAAGCTGCAGATACCTACAAGTTCCCAGAACACAAAAACCTGGAAAATATTGCCCGCAAGAACCAGCCCGAGCATTGAAAAACAGAACAGCGACAGGAACGCAAAGAATCGGTAGAAGCGACCCGGGCGATGGACGTGGTGACCGTTCGACAGGTGAGCGTTGTGATCAACGTATTCTTCGGCAAGCTCTTCTGACATGTAGCCCATGGCAAAAAGATGGATACACGTTGCAATGAACGTCACCATCGTAAACATCACCAGCGTCAGACTGTCGATGTAATAATCCAGGGAAATATCAAGGCTGCCAAAGCGCGCCAGATAATAGAGCGTGCCCGAATAAACCGTCGGACCGACTGGATGCGAAACGGAAGCCGCTTCAACCTTCTCATCCGCCAGTGAAGTCAAGCGATAATTGGAATCGCTGGCCAGAGAACCATGAGCCGCGGGCGCGTGGTCATCGCCGTGTGAGTCACCATCCTCAGCAGGATGATGATCACCATGCTCGGCATCGGAATGATGAGCGTCAGGGCTCAGAACCGACCAGTGGTTTGCATTGCCCCAGATCACAAGAGCACTGGCACTGCAGACAAAGCCAGCAGCAATGCACCCAACCGCCATCCAGGCAGCGGCGCGACTTTTTCGCGAGCCCCAGAAGCCACCGAAGATCTCCACAGCGAAACCCGCAAGCGGCAGCAGCCACGCGATCATCAGCAGGTTTCTTAGTGTTTCGCCAACCATGTTTCTTCCAGAAAATCAGCGTCGTATTCAGCCAACAAAAACACAGTAAGTGAACCGCATCAGCCCTTCAGCTTGTTTGCGCGATCTACGTCGATGGTCAAATGATTGTTGTAGAAGTTCAGAGCAATGGCGAGGGCCATAGCCGCCTCAGCAGCCGCAAGAACAATCACAAACAAAGAAAACACCTGACCATCCAGACCAAGATCCGTGTGTCGCGAAAACGCAACAAAATTCACGTTCGCCCCATTCAGAACGAGCTCCACACCCATCAAAACGCCAATCCCATTTCTCTTTGTGGCCATGCAGATGACGCCACAGACAAACAGAACAGCTCCGACCAGCAGATAGGCATTCAGATCAGCAGCCATGAACAGTCAGACCTCTTTAAAGAAATTGCCACCGAAACTCAGGCAAGGAAGCCATGAAAAAAACAGACTCAGGCAGCCTGGTCAACTGGCTCTGCACGACGCTTGGCTCTGGCCAGATAGGACGCACCAATCAGCACCACAAGCAGATGAATCGAAACTATTTCAAACGGCAGCAGGTAGCCAGTGCGCCCCGCCTGATCGGGTTCAGAAACACTGAGATCCGGCCTCGCCCCCAGAAAACTCAACCCAAGAGGCCGCAAAGTATTCCCGACGGCCCCGGTCGCGATATTTTCCGCAGAAACAACGACCGGCTCCCGCCACTTCACCCCACTCACACTGGACAAAACAACAAACAAAAACAACAGGCCGATTAAACCGGCAACTACAGTCTCTCCGGCAGAAGTGCCAATCTTCATGTACGGCCCACTGGCTGTCAGCATCACGCCAAACACCAGCAGCACCAATGTTCCACCGACGTAAATCAACAACTGAGCAGCGCCGACGAAGTCTGCATTCGCCAGAAAGAACAGAGCGGCTGTACTTCCCAGAGAAATCACCAGCCAAAAGGCCATGCGCACAACGGTCTGGCTCACAACAACCGCAATAGCACCACCACATGTAAGTAGAGCAAACACACTGAAAAGGAAGTTTTCACCACTCATCGCACAGCCTCCTTCTCAATCGCCGCTGAAACCGAGGCACCCACGGAACCGGCCGCGCGCTGAATCTGGTTTGCCCGAACTTCTTCCGCCACCAGATTGCCGAGTGGATTCGAGGTCCATGACGTTCGACCAATCGCCGTCAACAACAACAGCGGCCACACAATCGCCCCCAGAAACAAAAAGCAACTGATCGGAAGCAAATACTTCAAGCAGGTTGTCATCACCTGATCAATTCGAAGACGAGGCAGAGTCCACCGCAGCCACACCTGCACAAACACACCGAAGCTAGCCTTGGACACAAACACAAACGCACCAAGCACATTCGCCAGATAACCGAGCGCCGCGGAGCCCGTGCCATCAGCCCCCGCATTGCGTGCCGCGTAAAGAGCGTCATCAAGCGGGCCAATCCCGGTGTTCCACCCACCCAGAAACAGAATCGATGCGATCCCGCAGACCGCAAACATGCTGGCGTATTCTCCCATGAAGAAGTACGACCATCGCATGCCGCTATATTCTGTGTGAAACCCGCCGACCAACTCGCTTTCAGCTTCTGCAAGGTCAAACGGAGCTCGCTTACAACTGGCCGTGGCAACGACGAAGTACACGAAGAACGCGATGAAGGTGAACGGATCGTGGAAGATAAACCAGTAACCAAACCATCCTCGCTGCATCCCGCCGATCTCACCAAGATTCAGGGAACCTGCGGCAACGACAGGGACCAAAGCACAAATTGCCAAAGGGATTTCGTAGCTGACCATTTGAGCCGCCTCACGCATCCCGCCAAACAGCGACCACTTTGAGCCGCTGGAGTAGCCCGCCATGATGATCCCGAACACTTCCAGCGATAAAATCGCCAGAAGAATAAACAGACCGCAATCCGCAGCAACCGCCACCCAGCCATGACTGAAAGGCAACACCATAAACGCCGCAAAGGAAGCCACACAGACCACATAGGGAGCAGAGCGAAACAGCATCGAGTCCGCAGCGGAAGGACAAAGATCCTCCTTCTGAACCAGCTTAATGCCGTCGGCAAGCGACTGAAGCCAGCCAAAGAGGCCGCCAACACGCGTCGGGCCGAGACGGTCCTGAATTCGCCCGGAGACCTTTCTCTCCAGCCAGATGAAGGCAAATGGAGAAAGAGCAAAGACGTGAACCAGAAGAACCGCGTGAATCACTGCGGCAATCACATATTCCCAACCGCCAAGAGATCCGAGAAACTGGGCGATTGATTGAGCGGCGAACATCATGGATCACGCACCCGAAAACAGGTTTGGACAGTGTGGGTCAATCAAGGCCAGCGCATACCCTGCACCGGCCCTGCCGACAACTGGCGATCAACGTCGCCACCAGCAGAAAAATTCAGCGCGAATTTTCTCGGTGGCGACCGCTCCCGCGGAGACATTCGGACTATGACAAAACGAATATCTGTCTGCAACCAAGCGACTTGCCGTTTCCGTGGGACTCCTCGCGTTCTGCAACCTGAGACGGACCGCCCTAACGTTTCTCGTGCGTGGGAACCTGACTCCAGCACGCAGACGGCACCTTGGCGAAGCTCTGTTCTCTGCGCGTTCCGGATCGAGCTTGAGGGTTCCGCAGAATCGGTATAAGCGGACCTGCAGTCATTGCCGGAGTTCAGTGAAAGTTCAGAGCATTCCTATCTCTTTCGGGAAGTCGCAATTTCTCCGGCTCAAGTTTCGAAGAAACAGCAGAACAAGAGATCGCCATCCCCTGACCCAGGAAGACGCAAACTCTCTGCTTGATTTCAGTGGCTTCGGAAACATCCGAAGGGAACACGGCTTGAACAGGCTGGAGAAGGGAAGAACTTCTTGACTCCCACCTCCCAGCCGTTATCTTCAATAAATGATTCTCGAATTCCGTAATCTGCACTCGCAGTTCATCTTGCGCCTTCATCTGCCTTAACGTCGATTCTGACCCGGCACTGATCATCAATTTCGACGGATCGTCGAAACAGAGGCAACTCAATGGCTTCCAAAGACAACTCCCTTGTCTACTCACTTTCCGTCTTTGTCCTGCTGTCCCTGGGCTTCGGCGTTGCGTGGTATTTCTCGTGGGATTTTTCGAACCAATTGAAGCAGAAACTGGCGGAGACAACTAAGTCTGAGTCGACTGCGAAATCCGCAATTCGAAACCTTCAGGCCGACACCGAATCGCTGCGGGCGCTAGTTGGGCAGCCTGGGGCGACCGATGAGGTTGTGGCGAGCACTCAAGCCCTCGTGGCAAAGTACGCTGCCGACCCATCGCTGGCATCGAGTCCGGCGGAACAGGCCATGATCAATAATGCGGCCGGGCGAGACGCTGCTTCTCTGGCAGCGACTGAACGTTTGCAGCAGACAAATGCGAAAATTGTGGAGATCAGCAATCAGGTGGCATCCCACGAGACAGCCCTGAAGGGCATGAAGGCGTCGCTGGAACAGAAGGAGCAGGAGCTTCGCACAAAGGAGACTCAGCACGCGGCGAAGCTTGAGGAAGAAGAAAAAGGCATCGACTCAAAGAAGACTGACCTGCGCGCAGAGCAGGATCGCTACACGACTTTCGTGAAGGCCAGCGAAGAAGAGAAGGACAATCTCAACAAAGAAATCTCCCGCCAGCGAAAGGCGCTGATTGTTCTTCGCCGCGAAAAATTGAAACTGGAAGGCGCGACCTTCGAGCGAGCTGATGCAAACATCACGATGGTTGACGCGACGACCAGCCGAGTTTATGTGGATCTTGGAAGTCTTGATCAGCTGCGAGTCGGCACGGAGTTTTCCGTTTACTCAGTGGGCAGCCGGGAAGTCGGTCAGGCTCTGAATGCTCGTGACAAGAAGGGCAAGATTGAGATCGTCGCACTGCTGGAGGACCATCTGGCGGAGGCACGCATTGTGTCTCAGAAGGAAACTGCCCCGCTGTCGCTTGGCGATTTCATCTATTCGTCCCTGTTTGAGCGAGGTCAGCCGCTTCAGATTGCGATTGTTGGTGTTCTGGACTTTGATGGAAATCCTGGCAACGATCGAGAAGAATTCCATCGGATAACTTCAGCTTCCGGCATCAATGTAGCTATCGAAGTCGATGACGACGCTCGAATTCTGGGAAATGCCGGGGAGGTTCTGACAGCCGCTGACATTCCGGTAAGAATTACCGCAGCAACTCGCTTTCTGGTCATTGGCGGTGCCCCGAACAAAGTTGGTGCTGATGAGGCTCGAACTCTGATCGCCACCCAAATCGAAGAGCACCAGCGGGCGATGATCAGGGCTGCCGAAAGCAGTGGTGTCTATGTCCTGAGTCTTTCCAGTTTTCTTGATTTCATCGGATACTCGAGCAAGCGACTGGTGAACTCGGAAATATCCGGTTCCCCGCGTTAATTTGCTCTCCATATCGCAACTCAGTTCGCAGGGACAGAGGCAACTCAATGGCTTCAAAAGACAATAAAAGTCTGGTAATCTGGCATTCGATCTTTGTCCTGCTTTCGGTGGGCATGGGAGTTGCTTGGTACTTTACATGGACGAACAGCGCTGATCTCCAGGTTCGTCTTGATGCCGCAACGAAGGCTGATACGGGCGCGAAGTCTGAGATCCAGAATCTTCAGACCGAGGTCAACTCCTTAAAAGAGCTGATCGGCCGTCCTACAGGAACACCGGACGAAGTCGTGGCGGCCTCCCGAGCACAGATTAACGTAAAGGCGGGTGACGGATCTTCGGCGACTTTGGGCCTGGATGAAGCCCTTGTGAAAGCTGCGATTGATCGCGACGCGTACACCTTGACCAGCGCTGGTCGGCTTGTGCAGATGAATACGAAAGTCGCTGAGCTGGGGAAACTTCTGGAAGCTCAGGACGGCGCAAAGAAAACTGTCAAAACAGCGCTCGATCAGAAGGACGCTGAGCTTGTTATTAAAGAGCGATTGCATGGCGAGCAGATTACCCAGCGCCGGAAACAGATTGACGAGATCTCAACGCAGCTGGAACAGCTGCAGGCTACCTTCTCCAATGCGCGTGATGTTTCTGAGCGTGACAAAGCCGCGCTGCAGTCCGAAATTGACAGCCAGTATGCGTCACTTAAGGAACTGCGCAAAGCTAAGATGCGAATCGACGATCTCAAGTTTGAACGACCTGACGGGTCGCTCATGTTTGTGGACCAGAATTCCGGTCGGTGTACTGTGGATATCGGGATCAGAGACGACCTGCGTATCGGGACCACTTTTTCTGTCTATACGAAGAACAACAGTGGCGTCGGTCGCCGCCAGAGTGACAAGGACATCAAGGGGAAAATCGAGATCGTGGAGCTTATGGGCCCGCACCTCGCCAAAGCGCACATCGTGTTTGAAAAACTCAACGATCCGCTGGCAGAAGGCGACCCGATTTATTCGCCGCTGTTCTGGCCGGGTCAAAAATTGCAGGTGGCAGTTGTTGGGATGCTGGATTTCGACGGCAACCCAGGCAGTGACCGTCTGGAATTCAACCAGATCGTTGAGACCTCCGGGGCAGAAGTTGTGTTTCAGGTCGACGATAAGGGCAAGATTCTCGGTAAGGACGGCGAAGAACTGACGCGTGCTGATATCCCATCCCACGTGACATCAGCCACCCGCTTTATGGTTGTAGGAGACCTGGGCAACGAATCGACTGCCGACAGTGCTCAGAAAGAAATCTACAACAAGATCAGAACGATCAAGGTGGAAATGGAAGACGCGGCTGACCGCAGCGGAGTCTACGTTCTGCCGCTTTCCAGCTTCCTTCAATACATCGGATACACGAGCAAGCGTCTGGTGTACTCGCCAACTAAGGAATATCCGGGCGTGTTGACGAACGGGGCGAAGAGCCTTCACGTCAACGGCTCGCTCGGACGTCGTGAAAGCTCTGCGGCGATTTCCAACGCGTTCTCCACACGTCGCAAAAAACCTATGGTTTCAGGTGGCCGCACCAGTCACTTGTACGAGACGAAGTCCACAGAAGAATAACGGGCTTCAGCCCAACTTGAATTTCAGATCGCGTGACGGCTGTGAACGCTGCCACGCGATTTTTTATTCGGCAACAGCCCTTGAGAGGCTTTATTCGGCGACGCTGCCGCCATCCGGCGTGCTTTGAATTCCCGCCAGAATCGCCAGACCGTGCAGAGGCAGGCTGTCAACGTAAGTCGCACCTGACAGGTGCCCAGCCAGATGCCGACCACCGCCTCCGGTGACAAAGATGCTCGGGCTGGCGGATTCCCTGAATCGATCTGACGCTGCAGTCGTTAAGCGAGCGATCAATTCTCGCACGGCTCCCAGCTGGCCAATGAACAGCCCGGCCCTCATGGCGGCTTCGGTGTTTCTGCCGGGCAGTTCCGGAAGCTCGGCCAACTCTTCATCCACGTTCAGCAGTGGCAGCCGCGCCGTGTAGTCATGCATTGCGTGAGCCGACAGACGCAGGCCGGGCAGGATACTTCCGCCGCGAAAAACAAAGTCGGATGTCATCAGATCCACGGTTGTCGCCGTTCCCGAATCCACCACAATCGCCGACCGCGTTTCGCTCATCAGACGCCCGGCCGCGAAAACATTGAGCAGTCGATCCATGCCGACTCGGTCTGGAAAATCCACGTCGACACGAATCGGAATCTGCTGATAGCTGTTCATCACAGTCGGCCTGCATCCGACCAGAGGCCAGTGATCCAGCAACCGGTCTCGAACCTCCGGCTGGCTCCCGGCAACGATGGCACAGACCGGCGTCGCGGCCTTATGAGCCGTCCACCATTTTTGCAGGAACAAAGCCAGGTCGGCTGTTTGACTGAGTAAACACGCAGAAATATCCACAGGCACAGCCGTGTGATCGCGGGTCAGGCGAAACAGACCGAACTTGGCTCGCGTGTTTCCCACATCGACAGCAACCACACAGGGATTTGAATGCATGGCGGGCTATTTCTTTTCCCGCGTGGCAGCGCGAGCGATCCAGGCTTCCGGATCTTCTTCAAACGCAGCCTTGCACCCGCTGCAGCAGACCCAGTACGACCGCCCCTTATAAGTCAGCTCCGTGGTTCCAAGGCCTTCAGAAATGATGCAGGTTTTTTCCGCATAGTCCGTATCGCTGACAGCAAAGGAGGTGCCTTCGCGCTGAGTCGATACGGTGTCGTAGCGAGCGAATGCCGCATTCCCGCGGCGCTTGGCAATCTCAAGCAGATAACGATTGTTTTCCTGCTGAGCGAATGCAAGCTGCCAGAACTCAGGTGCGTTCTTGTCAGATGTTGCTTCCTGAACGAACTCAAGCCGGAAGACGCGATGCAGCTTGTCGTCGCTGCCAACGATCTCATGCACCGGCTCAGTAAAGTCGCCGACAAAGGTTCGCTCGGTTCCCGTCGAATCGGTCGCGGTCAGAGTGAATTTTTCGCGATTCACATCCCAGCTGAGTCGACCTTTTTTCAGGTAGGGACTTTTGTCAGAACCAATCGTCAGTGCAGGATTATTCGGTTGAGTGCGAAGATCCCAGACCCATTCATGATTGTCGACGGCTTTGAAGTTCTCAAACTCACGGCGAGTTGTGCCGCGCCACTGTCCCAGCAGAATTTGCAGTGGCTGAAGGTGACTGATCACCGACTGAATCTGCTTTTCTGAATCCGTATTGCTGCCGCTCGCTGGATCACTTCCTGTGGTTGTCGAATTTCCCGGCAGATTGCTCAGCGAAAGTGGCTTCAGTTCGAAAACCTCTTTACCATCGGAGTTGCTGTCAGCAGACTTTGAAGCGGATGGTGCTGGCTGCGATGATGCGGCAACGACTGCTTCCGGCGCGGGATTGCCAGTGGATGCGATATCCGTAGAGCCGTCATCCGCACATCCACCGGTCATTGCGAACAGACCCAGCCAAAGAGCATGAATTTTGACATGTGAAAGTCGTTTTTGCATTCCAGTTCTCATTCTGATTCGTCTCAAACGCCTGTTTCGTAGATCAGGGGCGGGTACCGGCCGATCATTCTTTCAGGACAACGGAGGGCTGTCTACTGGGTTTTGGTCAGATGGCGTTCCGTCGCAGCAGCCTGATCGGCCGTCATCGTTTCTGAAGAGTGCCATCGGAAGGCATGGCTTCGAGGACGAACTCTCCACGGGAAACCGAGCATTGCACTCGCGACAGAAAACGCTCATGGCGGCGGCAGGAAGTTTTAAAGGCCGCTTCAGGATGCGGCATTGCTGGCATAGTTTGCACCAAAACTTCAAGGCCGCCCGCCTGTGGACTTTTCATTTTTTGATCTTCAACCGACGATGTATCGACATCTGCGAACCACGCAGTTCCGCCAGGGCACAGGCCCTGTCATGAGTTTCCTGATCACCTACAAAGGTAAGCTTACACATGTTGCGAATGACTTTGATGGCACTGGTTGCGTTTGTGCTGGGCTCAGCACCCGCGGCTCACGGCGAAGACAAGTGGGTCAGCCTGTTTGACGGCAAGACTCTGAATGGCTGGAAGCAGGCTGAGCACGGCAAAGCAAAATACGAAGTCAAAGACGGAACGATTCTTGGCACGACCGTTGAAGGCAGCCCGAATTCCTTTCTGGCCAGCGAAAAAGAATTTGACGACTTCGAACTGGAGTTTGAAGTCAAGGTTCACGACCAGCTGAATTCCGGCGTTCAGATTCGCTCACGCGGCAAAACCGAAGCCGACGCGGACGCCAACAAGCAGGGGCTGGGTGTCTTCCACGGTCCGCAGGTGGAAATCGAAGCCGGGCCCGGGCAGGCAGGGTACATTTATGGTGAATCGACAAAGTACGGCTGGCTGTCGCCGGAACCCAAAGACGAAAAGCATACTCACGATTTCTTTAAGAATGGCGAGTGGAACAAGTACCGCATCGTCGCCAAAGGGCCTCGCATTCAGACATGGATCAACGACCACATGGTCGCCGATCTGACTCATGAAGAAATCTACAAGACGCATCCAAAGGGCCACATTGGCCTGCAGGTTCACGGCATTGGAGCGGGCACAGGCCCGTTCGATGTGGCCTGGCGCAACATTCGTATTCTTGAACACTAAACGTTTGCCTTCGACAAAAGTTTGATCTCAAAGCCCGGTTTCCAAAAGCCGGGCTTTGTTTGTTTGAGTGGGCAGTCGCCAGTGATCCCGGCCGCGACTTAGTCCATTTCAAACTGCTTCAGATGTTTTTCGCGATCTGATTCCGTCATGCGATTGGGCTGATCTTCTTTTTTCAGCACATGTCGCCCCAGCACAAGCACATCGATATCGGTCATCGCAAAACATCGCCACGCATCTTCCGGCGTGCACACGATGGGTTCGCTGCGAACATTAAAGCTGGTGTTGATCATCACCGGGCAGCCCGTGATGTTTTTAAACTTCGTCAGCAGTCGGTGAGTCAGCGGATTGCGTTCCGGATCGATGGTCTGAATGCGTGCAGAATAATCCACGTGAGTCACCGCGGGGATTTTGGATCTCAGATAATTCAGTTTATCAATTCCGAACGCGGTCGCTTCGGATGCATCGGGCGTAATTCTGAGATGGTCTTGGACGGAAGCGACCAGAAGCATGTACGGACTGTCGGTCCCCGGTTCCATCTGGAACCATTCATGAACATGTTCCTGCAGCACGATGGGAGCGAATGGCCGGAAGGATTCGCGGAACTTGATCTTCAGATTCATCACCGACTGCATTTTGGAACTGCGTGCGTCGCCGAGAATGCTGCGACCTCCCAGCGCGCGAGGCCCGAATTCCATTCTCCCCTGAAACCAGCCAATGACGTTCTCGCTGGCAATCAACTCGGCCACGGCCGAACACATGGAATCGTCGGAGTCGTAGGTCGTGAAAACGGCTCCCTGGCTTTTCAGGAAGTCGGCGATCTCTTTGTCGGAGAATTCTGGACCGAGAAACGAACCCTGCTGAGCATCTGGCTGAATGGCGATGCGTGGCTTTTCCAGCAACTGATGCCAGATAAACATGGCCGCTCCGAGAGCACCGCCCGCATCACCCGAGGCTGGCTGAATCCAAAGGTTTTCAAATGGTCCTTTGCGGAGAATTTTGCCGTTCCCCACACAATTCAACGCCACACCTCCGGCCAGCACCAGATTCTTCAGACCGGTTTGCTGATGAACATGCCGCGCCATTCGCAGCATGATTTCTTCGGTCACACTTTGGATGGAGGCCGCAATGTCCATCTCCCGTTGAGTCAACAAGGACTCCGGCTTTCGAGGCGGTGCACCAAAAAGTCGGTGCAGCTTTTCGGACGTCATCGTCAGGCCCTGACAATAATTGAAGTAGCTCATGTCCATCAGGAATGAGCCGTCTTCTTTTAACGTTAACAGATGCTTGAGGATCAGGTCGCGAAAAAGAGGTTCGCCATAAGGTGCAAGTCCCATCAGCTTGTATTCGCCACTATTTACCTTAAAGCCGGTGTAGTACGTCATCGCGGAATACAGCAGCCCAAGCGAATGGGGAAAACGGATTTCATGAGTCAGCTCAATCCGATTGCCGCGGCCGCAACCCATTGTCGTTGTTGACCACTCACCGACTCCATCCATCGTCAGAATAGCGGCTTCATCAAACGGCGAGGGAAAAAATGCGCTGGCGGCATGGGCTTCATGATGTTCGGTAAACACGAAGCGGCCCGAGTACTTTTCTTTCAGGCCTTTCCGCAGTTCTCGTGGTATGTATAGCTTCTGCCGAAGCCAGACCGGCATGGCTTTACGGAAGGACCGATATCCATACGGTGCGTACGACAGATAGGTCTCCAGCAGACGTTCGAACTTACGTAATGGCTTGTCGTAAAAGCCGACATAGTCCAGCTTGTCAGGCGTCAGGCCAGCCTGTGACAAACAATATTCGACGGCCTGCTCAGGAAATCCGTCGTCATGTTTCCGGCGAGTAAACCGTTCTTCCTGCGTGGCGGCGACCAGCTTTCCGTCAATAACGAGTGCAGCTGCGGAGTCATGATAAAAGGCTGAGATACCAAGGATGGCTGTCAGGGGGCTGCTCTCAAAAAAGTGACGCTGCATTTCCGGTTTCGATCGTCCCGGTTCAGTTCCTGAGTTTCGTCAAAACCCATGCTGCAGGCAAGGCTTTGATCGACCGACTTACAAAGTCTCTAAGACACCATCCGAATCTGCGGCCCTTGCAATGCGAAGACTGTTAAACGTTCAGAAAAGCGAAGCACCCGTCAAATAACGCCCGGATTCCGCTAACGGCCGGATGCGTATTTTAAAAGCCCGGCAGTCCCCAATGATCGCCGCTAACAACGGCCCGCGTGTGCCTTGCCATGATTTTTCTGCCCAAATGCCCCAACGAACGAACACCCTTCAACCATTCTGCATGCTCCATTGCTAAGCTCCGCGGGACACGGTTTTCACGTCGGGCCGCTGTTTCTGCTCTGTGAAATTATCACCCGATTCGCTGCAAAGGTATTCAATGAAATCAGTTCGATCTTTACGACTGTTTGCTCCTGGCCCATTTCTGAGTCTGGTTTTCTTAGTCGCCGCCGCAGATAGCAACCCGTTTGACTCAGCTTGCCAGGCGAGCGAGCCAACTCAGACCACCGCTACAAGCCAGGCCGACGAGTCGAAGGCGACTCCGGTTCAGATCCGGCGCGAGACGCGCGATGTTCTCGGATGGTCATTGCATATTGATCGGGAGCTGCTGAGAAACGAACCGCAGGCAACGGGGAAGGCGATTGAATTATTGAAACGGCAGCTCGATGAAATTGTTCGCCATGTCCCTGCCCCGGCGGTGGCCGAACTTCAAAAAGTGGCCCTTTACTTTTCGCCGTCGTATCCCGGCGTGCAGCCAAGGGCCGAGTTTCATCCTGGGGCCGAATGGCTGAAGGAGAATGGTCGCGAACCGGCAATGGTGAAGTCGGTGGAGTTCACCAACATCGCGGACTTCGAAGCGGAAACAATTCGGATGCCCAACTTTGCTCTGCATGAACTTGCTCACGCGTACCATTTTCGGGTACTGCCAGACGGCTATGGAAACGCAGAGGTGATTAAGGCGTTTGAGACGGCAAAAGCGAGCGGAAAATATGATCGTGTGGAGCGGTCCAACGGTGTGCGCGGGCAGAACTCCTTCGAGAAGGCTTATGGAATGAGCAGCCCGATGGAATACTTTGCCGAATCAACCGAAGCTTACTTCAGCACGAACGATTTCTTTCCGTTCAATAGCAAAGAACTGAAGTCACATGATCCGGAAATGTTCGAGCTGCTGTCGGAGTTGTGGGGCTTGAAGCCGAACGCCGAGGCGACGAAACACGCTTCCGGCGGAAGTCCTTGATCATCATCCAGTCGTTCGCATGCCGGCCGCGACACCCTGAACCGACAGTCGCAAAAGGTCTCGCAGACGCTGCAGTTCCGTCTGATCAACAGTGCTGTCCAGGGCTCGACGTCGGCGAAGCAGTTCAATCTGAATCAGATTCAGCGGGTCGATGTCCGGATTTCGAACTTCAATCGATCCCTGAAACCACGGTGTTGTCGCCAGCAATTCCGAGCCACCGACGATATCCAGAATCGCCTGCCGCGATCGGTCGCGTTCGCTGGCGATCAGCATCCAGATCTCCCGCCGCTGCTCTTCGATGGAACACAATTCTGAATAGCACTGCCCAACATACATGTCTGTCTTGGCGAGCGCCGTGGCAGCGTTGTCGATTGTCGCCTGAAAGAACGGCCACTGACGGTACATCTCCAGAATCGTCTGCCAATCTGCTCGATTGCTGTACTTCACTTCGGCGAGGACTTCGCCCTGCTCTGTCAGACGCAATGAGCCACCGAGCGCGTCGGGCGGCAGCGACAAAATTCCTCGCGCTGCCGGACCGCCACCGCGGCCCAATGAGCCGCCTCGACCATGGAAGAACGTGAGTCGTACGTTACGCGCTGCGGCCGTTTGATGCAGTGAATCCTGAGCACGATCGAGCCCCCAGCAGGCGGCCAGATATCCGCCGTCCTTCGTACTGTCAGAATAACCAACCATCACAATCTGGCGATTGTCCTGAGCCTTCAGGTGGTCGACGTACACAGGCTGGTCCAGGATGTTCGCCATGACCTCCGGCGCCGCCCGGAGGTCGCCGATCTTTTCAAACAGCGGAATGATCCGCAGAGCATTTCGCGGAGCCGCGGCCGTTGAGTCAGGCGACGGTTCCGCACAGGCTCGCCGCCACAGCCACAGTACGGTCAGCAGATCAGAGGGCCAGCGAGTCATACTGACGATGTGGCCGCCCAGACAGTCCGGCCCAAAGCGTTCCACAGCCTGCCGCAACATGCGAAACAGCGAAAGCGTTTCCTGCGTCAGCGGGGCCAGCGTTTCTTCTTTAAGCGGCTTTAAGTGTCCCATCGTCGCGACAAGCATCGCCTGGCGGTCCGCTTCATCCAGCGCACTGAAATCTTCGCAGTCACCCGTAGCTCGCAACAGTTCCGTCATCACTTCGCGGTAGCGACTGGCGTCCTGGCGAACGTCAAGCCGAGTCAGGTTCAGACCGAAGACGCGCGTCAGATCCAGCCATCGCTGAGCTTCCACAGCCAAAGCTTGCTGGCCATGGCAGGCGTGCAAACTGACCAGCAGAGCATCGACATCATGTTCCAGTTCCTGCCCGTCACGATACGCGCCACTCAGTGCTGACTGATTCATCTCCTTGCATCGCGATTGCTTCAGCCTCCATTCAATCAGGCGAATCCAGCGCCGATAAATTTCATGCGAAGCGACTCGCGACAGCGTTTCAGCAAACTCGGGCCAGCGAGCTTCTGCCTGCGCGATCGCGTTGGGAAGATCGTTCAGAAGAGTGATCTCATTTCGCGACACCGACAGGAAATCATACAGCTTGCGACACCAGTCCAGATGCCGATTAATGGCCGTATCCCGCAGCCAGACCAGCGTCCGTTCGGTGATGTCCCATGTGACGCCCGGATGACCGTCGCGGTCACCGCCCATCCATGATCCGAATCGCAAAAACCGAGGCAGCGCAAACTCGTGATCGGGAAATTCTCGCACGAGCGCCAAACGCAGCGACAAATAAATTTCCGGGACGACTTCCCAAAGCCGCGGCATAATTGACAGCCCGCGTTCCACTTCCTCCAGAACAGACGGTCGCATGGGGCGCAGAAACTCGGTCTGCCACAAAACGGTCAGATCCGCACGCAGTCGTGCCCGAACACCGGCCCGTTCACGCGGCAGCAGATCGGCTCGGTCCAGGTCTTCCAGGCACTGTCGCATGCGCCGCAGTTTGGATCGAATGGACCGACGCTTCGCTTCACTGGGATGCGCTGTGAAGACGAGTTCCACGTCCAGTTGATCGAGTGCCTGCTGGACCTGCGTGGCGTGCAATCCGGCCGCCTTGAGCTGCTGTATGGACGCGCCAATCGATTCGCTGATCGGATCCGGATGTTGATCCTGTTCTCGCTGACGCAGGACACGAACTCGCTGGCGATCTTCCGCAAGGTTGGCGAGGTCAAAAAATATGCTCAGAGATCGCGAGACAAGACGTACCTGGTCTTCATT
>JBDNHX010000047.1:0-3611 GCA_041688565.1 Planctomycetaceae bacterium | reverse complement strand
GCCGATTTTGGGAGGGCAGATTCCGAGCACAGATTTTGCTCGATGAAACGGCAATTGCGGCCTGCATGGCGTATGTGGATTTGAATCCCATACGAGCGGGCATTGCGGCAACTCCTGAAACCAGTGACTTCACGAGCGTGAAGGAACGGATTGAGGATCGAGTTTCAGCGGCAGAGGTCTCGACCGCGGACGCTCAGGATGTGCGCATCGAGCATGGTGAGAAAGCCGGCTGGCTGGCCCCAATTCCTTTAGATCCACCACGGAAGAAGGTGCGAGAGAAGATTACCACGCGGCGAGCCAGCAACAAAGGCTGCCTGTCGATGACTCTGGATCAGTATTTGACGCTGCTGGACTGGACAGGCCGCCAGATTCGCAAAGGCAAAGTCGGTGCGATTCCCCGGGAGTGCGCTCCGATCCTTGAACGTCTGGACTGCAGCGCCGAGACGTGGGTCGATTTCGTCAAAAACTTCCGAAAGCGCTTCCGCAATGAAGCGGGCCTTGCACCTTCTCGCCACGCCTTCCGCACGACTCGCCGCGAATCTCGAGCTTCAGTGAAAACTCCGTCCTGAAGCAACTGGTTTTGTCGCAACCGATCGATGAACTCGACTTTCAATTGCAAGGTGGGTGGCACGTTTATTCCGAGTCATAAGAAAGTCCCCAACCTTGATTTCGATGTTTGGCCGCGGGGTGAACGTCGATGGCAATGGTTTCCCCTGGTTGTCAATGTACCGCATCGACTGAACGGCTGTCGTGGTCATGATAGCCCATTCGTCAGGAAGTGCATCGCGCGTCAGGTCACATTTTGGACTCCAACCTTGGCTGATTTTTCCTATCAGCTCCTTGAGAGGAATCTGGTTCCAATCGGCTTCGGTGACAAATTGTGAGGTGCCACGCACTTTGACACACCATGCACTTTGACATACCACATTTCGCCGCTGGGAACAGCACGTTTGTCGCCTCCAAATCCAGCAAGTTTGAGGTCACCATTCGGGGTGTCGGAATTTTGTGATATAGATCCCCCGAACTCGTCGCATGCAATTTTTGCGTGCGGAGCGGATGTAGGGCGTGAACTCGGTGCCATGCACTTTCGGATAGTAAAATAACCCCATCTCCTTCTTCAGGTGCATGGCACCGCGAATTTGACCTTAATACAGAAAGTTTAGGCAACTGCTTCCGCGTTCAGCGGAGGCGCGGATCTCGATCTGTCTTGAGAAAAAACAAAGGTGTCAAAAAACAAAGGAAACAAAGGTGTCAGCGACGGTCTTAAACACCGCGTATTCCGTTCCTTTATGCGTTTTCGGTTCGGTTTCCAGATTGCAAATCACACACTCCAGTCCTCGACCTGCAGTCCGGAGATTCTGGTGAATTCACGAGTGTTGCTCGTCACAAGGATCAAGCCATTGAGAGCCGCAATTGAAGCAATCTGCAAATCGAGTGGTCCAATTGGCGATCCCTGTTGAGCAAGATCGCTCCGAAGTTTCCAAATACACGCGCCGTATCGCCGGTGAACGGAACACTTTCGAATGACGCAAAGAGAGATTTCAATACAGCAAGATTGTCAGCCGGGCGGGCACTTTTGAATGCACCGTAGTACAACTCCGCTTTCACAATGTCACACAACAGCACGTCGTTCGGGTCATACGCCGCCAAGCGTTCTTTAGCTCTTGAGGGTTTGCTGTCAAGATGTCGAATCCAAACATTCGTGTCCGGAAGATAGACCATCATTCAATCTCCAGACGTGTTGGGTATTCTCCTTGAGCTTCCCGCACAAGCTCGCCCTGCCAGGCACCTTCCGTTCGTTTCCAGATCGAGTGACGATCAGCGGAAGGAACAGTCTGATTCGCGGCGACTTCATTCACCAGAATCAGAACACGCACGTCTTGTCCGTCCAGAAGACCGCATTCTGCCGGAACCTGAATCATTCCGTTTTCAAGTTGTGATTGAAACTCAATGGCTTTCATGGTTTACTCTATTTCATTAAAGGAGGTCGCAAAGCGAATTTGCCGATGTTTCGTGTTGGGTGCGGTTCAGTCCATCGCGTTCACGAAGTCATCGACCGCTGCTGCACGGCAATTTGGGCATCAGGCAATCACCTCCACCTGACGTATTTCAACAGTCAGTTGCATCCCTCGTTCGGATCGCACTTGCAGGCAGGCCCTGATCGCGTCCTCAATGTTGGCAAGGGCCTCTTCTTTGGTGGTGCCCTGACTGACACAGCCAGGAATGGCGGGACACTCGACGACCCAAACACCGTCTTCATCACGGTCAATCGTAACAACCAATCTCACAAGATCACGTCCACGTAATCGCGTCCAACTCCAGGACTCATTGTACCACAATCGCATCGAGATCCTACCACGGCTGCAGCCCGCCACCGGGAAAAACATCCGTCGCCGCCGTGAACGAAGCAAGCAACTTTGAATTACGGTCAATTCTATTGCGCGAGCGACCGTAATGAAAGAACGAAGGCGACCGCGAAGCGACCGTGCGGATGTTCTGTGTTGTGCGTCTGGTCATGACACGGAATCGCGCTGCCATTGCATCGTGAGCAAGATTTGTTTTGCAATCGCATGAGCGACGAGTGGCACAACTGCGTTCCCGAACTGCTTGTAGGCTCGCGTGTCGGAGACGACCTGATTGCAGATCAGTTCCTCGGGAAAACCCATCAGCCGCCCGGCTTCCAGAGGCATCAGGCGTCGTGGGTTTTTACCTTCGTTCTGCGGGATCAGTATTTCCGCTCCGTCCTTGTAATAGCGTGCGCTCAACGTGCGGCTGATACCGTCCAGTGGTGCAAGTCCGTATCCAAAACCGTTCCCTTTTGCTTCGTGCTTCGCGCGATAGTCCTGAAGGTACTGCCACAGAAGGTCGGAAAGCGTGTAGCGTGAAGGAATCGATTTCGGGGGTTCCAGCACATCACGAAACTTCGGTGCGGGCCTGGGCGGCAGGTGTGGGAATTCAAACGGCGGTTCGTCGCCGTAGAGATCGCGTCGGAAGCCCACGATGAAGATTCGCTCACGATGCTGTGGAACATAATGCTGCGCGTCAGTTGTCTCAGCAAAGACCGTGTAGCCCAGTTCATCCAGTGTCTGCAGAATAATCTTCCACGTATTGCCGCGATCATGAGACCGCAGATTTTTGACGTTTTCGAGCAGCAGTACCTCAGGACGCCGGGCTTCGATCAGAGTCGCCAGCCGGAAAAACAGCGTGCCTTGAGTCTTGTCTTTGAAGCCATGTTCACGCCCGAGACTCTTTTTCTTGGAAACTCCGGCAATGGAAAATGGCTGACACGGAAACCCAGCCGCCAGAAGTTCGTGTTCCGGAACATTCTGACCATCGACAAAATCATTAATGTCGCCCACCGGCGTTTCACCGAACCAGGCAGCATACGTCTTCTGTGCGTAGGGATCGATCTCGCAGGAGAACACACAGCGACCGCCAACTTTTTCCAGGCCAATCCGCAGCCCGCCGAGAGGCATCAAAGGGGTCCGGTCCAATAGTGTTCGGCACGGTATTTGACCTGTTAGCAGTTTACACTTCGCAGCGAAATTCGGGAAACATTTGTGTGCGCTATTGCGCGCCTTCCTTGAAGTTGCCAGGCTTCGCGCATGGAG
>JBDNHX010000355.1:0-2244 GCA_041688565.1 Planctomycetaceae bacterium | reverse complement strand
GGTGAGCGGTTCCGGGTGACGCTGGTGGAGATCCAGAGCGTGAATCATCGACGGTCCTTCCAGCACGATTCGCACACCCGCATGGCGGTGGCCGTGGATGCGGCGTTCGTGGCTTTTGGGATTCCGAAACCAGCGTTCCAGATCCAGATTATCCTGAGGCAAGCCAGCCCCATCGCCACCTGAAAACAGGCCCTGTTCAAAACTCAGCATGACTTTCGCCATCTGCTGTCGCACGCGATCAGTGCTCGCCTGACAGGTGCCATGCACTTCGATGAAGAGGGCGCGGCGGAACTCGCAGTGGCCCTGTGTCGGATCGAGAGTCGCGGAAATGGAACGCACGACTTCCACATGCCCGCGAATCAAAGGCAGTTCTTCAGCCACGCAGTCGAGACCACGATCGATGCAGCCCGCAAGACGCTTCAGTGCCTTTTCTGCAGCGCCCTTTTTTTTGTGGCAAGACAGCGTTCCACGGATTCCCGCACGGACTGTAACGCCTCGACCATGCGAATCCCCGGGGGGTGCAGTGGGCCGCCCTGATCATCGTTTAAAATCCCCTTCACCGCAGTGCAATAATCAAGCACAACCGAATTCGCCGACGACACCGTTGCAGGAGTGTTCTTGTTCGTCGCAGCAGCCGCGAGGGGCTCAGAGGGTCTGTCTTCGGAAGGGATGTCGTCTGCCTCTGTGCGAAGTTCCTCAGCCCGCCAGCGGGCCGTTGTGTGTTTTCACTGTGGGTGATTTACCGATATGAAGGCGATCCACGTTGGGAACCACGAGGCGAGATTGCCCAGCCCCCCGAGTCCGCTCGCGACTTGAAGGACGCCCATCAAGCCGCCTATCGCGAAGGACCAATCTTCGACGCAATCGGACCGTCGGCGGCGTTCCTCGGCTCGATGGGAATTGTGGTGACGAGTCTCTATCTGTGGGGCATTCTGGAACGACGGGACAAGACGGTGTTCGGGATGGGCCTGGATTCGTTAGCGGTGTTGGTTGTCTACATCGGGGGGCTGGCGATCTATTGGTCGCTGTAGTGGTAAAGCAAATTTGCGTAGTAGGCCGCTAATGCACGTCGTTGCTTCTCACTGAGCGTGTTGGCGACCGACATGACTATTGCGACGACGGCAATGAGAAACACGAGTCTCACGATCAAGGTCGCGACAGGGCGAGCACGAAATGCGACCGTATGCACCTTCGCCAAGGTTCGTTCGTCTGGCTCAGTGTCCATGCGTTCCTTGTTCGCTTTCTTCTCGTCAACTTCTTGAACCGAGGTCATGACAGCTGTCGGCATTTTAATTTCGAACGGTTTCTTGCAGCCCGGACAAACCACCGGCTCCCGAGGTGCTCGATCGTGCTGTCGACTTCGTGTTGGCAATAAGGGCACTTTGTGGTGAGGACTTACATCGTAATTTGCTTCGAGATTGGAGAAGACTAATGCTGGCAACGCAACCCTCTGAAAATGACGCACGTCGCATACCGTTCGACCTTTGTTTAACGGCGAGCCCAGGCGACGGATGCTTCCAGGGTAACGACGGCACATCGTTTGCACCAGTAGTCAACTTGGAAACGCACCCTCTCGAGGCCAAAACAACGTAATAAGGAATGACCATATCGATACGAAATCTCTTCAACTTGCTCAGCACCGCGATGCTTTTCACCGTCGTCGAGAGGGACGTTTTATAGTCGAATCTCACCTATCGTGCTCAGATCGTTAAACGGCACGCCACAAACAATTTAAGGAAAAGTCATGACATTTGCAGAACCCAGTTTCGACACCGACCTCGACGTTGAAGGTTTTAAACCAACGGAAGCGGAAACGCTCAACATCGCGTCGGAAGTTGATCGGATTCGTCCACTCATCGAAGAATTTCCAACTCAAATCCTACACATTAACCTGGAGTACAACTCCAATAGCGGAGAGTACGAAGTCAAACTGGCGCTGGTCTTGCCCGGTCAGACGTTTGCCACCGGCGATGTCAGCGAGGCTTGGGAACCGAGTCTTGAGAAGAGCGTTCAAAAGATGATTCGCCGCATCGAACACTACAAGGCGACGATGTCCGGCGAGCTTGAGTGGCGACAACAAAGTCTGCCCGCATGTTTTCTGAGGTCGTTTTTATGCGATTTTTGCAGGCGCGGCGCGTACGTTCCCAGTGACCGAGGCCGGCCTTTTGCAGTTTCGGATCACTCGCGGCCGCTTCAGGCGGCGTGGCGTCTTGTGAGAGCAGCCTCACTGTTCGGCGCTTGCTG
>JBDNHX010000354.1:0-10765 GCA_041688565.1 Planctomycetaceae bacterium | reverse complement strand
AGCTATCTGATCCGCATGGAACCAGGAGTGCAGACACCGGAAGAAACCCTGCAGAAGCGATCAGGCTCCTGCCGCGATTCCGCATGGCTGCTGGTTCATCTGCTGAGAAGTTTCGGACTGGCCGCTCGTTTTGTTTCGGGCTATCTGATCCAGCTCACCGCAGACCTGAAACCGCTGGAAGGCCCCGAAGGTCCCTCGGTCGACTTTACAGATCTGCACGCCTGGACCGAAGTGTTTCTTCCTGGTGCAGGTTGGGTCGGTCTGGATCCCACTTCCGGGCTGCTGACCGGTGAAGGTCATATTCCGCTGGCGGCCACACCATCGCCGCAAACCGCCGCGCCAATTTCCGGTGGCGTTTCGAAGTCTGAGGTTGAGTTTGATTTTGAAATGACGGTGACTCGGATTCACGAAGATCCGCGTGTTACGAAGCCGTACACAGAAGACGCGTGGCAGCAGATTGATGCCGTCGGTGCCGAAGTCGACCGCCGGCTGGTGGCCAATGATGTGCGTCTGACAATGGGCGGTGAACCTACCTTTGTTTCCATCGACGACATGGAAGGAGCCGAGTGGAATTCAGCGGCCGTCGGGCCTCACAAGCAGCAGCTGTCTGATCAGCTGATTCGGCGTTTACGCGATCGTTTCGGCCCTGGCGGTCTGTTGCATTATGGCCAGGGAAAATGGTATCCGGGTGAATCGCTGCCACGCTGGGCTTACACATGCCTGTGGCGAAAAGACGGTGAGCCAGTCTGGAAGAATCAGGCCCTGCTGGCGGATCTCGGCCTGACAGCCGGTCATGCGGATCCAACAAAACCGGTTGCGGATGAAAAAGTCGCGGCCGAGTTTATTTGTGACCTGGCCGAACGGCTGAATGTCGAAGACCGCTGGATTCGACCGGCGTTCGAAGACGTCTATCACATGCTGGAGATCGAACAGAAGCTGCCTGTCGATGTTGATCCTCGCGAGTTTAATGCGGACGACGATGAAGATCGACGTCGACTAAGCCGTGCCCTGGAGCGCGGTATCAGTCGACCAGTTGGCTTTGTCCTTCCTCTGACACGGCCGTGGTGGCAGGCGAGTGCCAAATGGCTGAGCGGCTTCTGGCCATTCCGATCTCACAAGCTGTTCCTGATTCCTGGCGACTCACCGATTGGACTTCGACTGCCGCTCGAATCTTTGCCGGTGGCCGGAACAGAGATCCCGCTGGTATATACGGTTGATCCGTTTGCTGGCCGCGACGCGCTGCCAGGCTATGCGGAAATTCGCAAGACCGCGCAGGAACGACTGGCCGCTCAAAAGGATGAATCTCGTAAACCACCTCAGCACCTTGTCATGCAGCGGCTGGGTCTGATCAATGATCCTGCGGAATCCAGCGAAGAATATACAGAGCTGCCGCTTGGCTCCGGCCCTGTGGTGCGGACCGCGTTGTGCGTGGAACCGCGCGACGGTCAGATCCGTGTCTTCATGCCGCCCGTGGGCACTCTGGAAGATTATCTTGAGCTTGTGGCGATGATCGAAGAAACTGCCGAGGCCCTGAACACGCCCGTCATTATCGAAGGCTATCTGCCGCCGTATGACTACCGTCTCGAACTTCTGAAGGTGACTCCTGATCCCGGCGTTATCGAAGTCAACATTCATCCGGCGCACAACTGGGAACAGCTGAAGGACATTACCACTTCGGTTTACGAAGAGGCGCGGCAGTGTCGACTTGGGACGGAAAAATTTCAGCTTGATGGACGCCACACCGGCACCGGCGGCGGCAATCATCTGGTGTTTGGCGGAGCAACGCCGGCCGATAGTCCGTTTCTGCGAAGGCCCGACCTGCTGCGAAGTCTCGTTGGATTCTGGAACAATCATCCGTCGCTGTCGTATCTGTTTTCCAGCCTGTTTATCGGACCGACCAGTCAGGCGCCGCGTATTGACGAAGGCCGTGACGACGCGATCTACGAACTGGAAGTCGCCTTTTCCCAGGTTCCCGAACCCGCGGAAGGCTGGATTCCAAACTGGCTGGTGGACCGTCTGTTTCGAAATCTGCTGATCGACCTCACCGGCAACACTCACCGCGCGGAAATCTGCATCGACAAACTTTACTCGCCCGATCATGCAACCGGACGACTGGGACTTGTGGAACTGCGTGGATTTGAAATGCCGCCACATGCCCGCATGAGCCTGACGCAGCAGCTGCTTGTCCGGGCTCTCGTCGCTTCATTCTGGGATAAGCCCTACAACGAACCATTGATTCATTGGCGGACGCTGATTCATGATCGTTTCATGCTGCCGCATTATCTGTGGTCTGACCTGAGTTCCGTGGTGGACTACTTGAAGAGCGGCGGTCTGGATTTTGACGTGAACTGGTTTGGGGCTCACGTGGAATTCCGCTGTCCGCTGATGGGCACGTTTGAAGCCAGTGATGTGAAGGTCGAACTGCGACAAGCGCTCGAACCATGGTATGTGCTGGGTGAAGAGCCCGGTGCTGGCGGTACGACGCGATATGTGGATTCGTCGCTGGAACGACTGCAGATTAAAACGACCGGCATGTATTCGCCAGGAATGTGCATCACCGTGAATGGCGTGCGAGTCCCTCTGCAGGCGACTGATACGGCCGGTGAATTTGTGGGCGGTGTTCGTTATCGAGCCTGGCAGCCACCAAACTGCCTGCATCCAACGATTAAAGTGCATACGCCGCTGGTGGTCGATCTGGTAGACACTGTCTCCAATCGTTCTCTGGGCGGTTGCCGGTATCACATTGATCATCCGGGCGGACTGAATCCGGAAGGCATTCCCGTCAACGCTCTTGCTGCGGAAAGCCGACGCGCAGGCCGCTTCTTCCGCATGGGTCATACGGGAGGACTCCTGGTTCCCAAAGAGCCGCGGATGTCGCCCGACTTCCCGCACACACTGGATATGCGACGCGGAACAAAATAACGGTCACCCGTCGAGCTCATTCACACCTTTTCGATGCTGTCGCATCTTGCGGCAGTGTTTTTCGACGACGAACGAAAAATCTCGAACCAGCTGCATCTGTTCTTCAAGCCGGTCCAGCGGAACCTCGGAGTCATGAATGGTCCGCATGCGGTGCGCAAGCTGCTGCCAGTCTCGACTGCCGGGCTGAGGCAATGTCAGATCTTTGGCATTGCCACGCACCATCCGCAGACAGTCAATCAACTCCCGCAAAAACACGTAAGCTCGTTCGATGACTTCGCGTTGCTGAGGATCAATCAGACTCAGCCATGACGCTTCACGCAGAACTCTCAGGGTATTGGGATGACGGAGCGTAATCATGTCGCGTCCAAACGTGAGCTGCAGCGCTTGCACCGCGTACTCACAGTCGACGATGCCGCCGTCGCTCAGTTTCGCATTCACGGAGCCACCACGCACCAGTTGCCGAATCTGTCGTTCTCGCATGGCCCGCATGGCAGAAAAGTCGAACCAACCAGCCGAGTAGATAGCCTTGTGACAGGCGACCGTCGCGCGTTGCCCAAACACGCGGCCGCCGGCGAAACAGCGAAACTTGACCATCGCCTGGCGTTCATAAGGCCACGCCGGACCTTCGACGCTGTAATAGTTTTCAAAATCCTTAAGACTTACGGCGGCTGAACCAGCCTGACCAAAGGGACGCATTCGCAGGTCCACATGAAAAATCCCATCCTGCGGAGCGCGAATCCCAGCCGCAACGGCACTGACCATCTGATCAAAAAAGACAGCGTTCGAAACAGAATTCGAACCGCCTGTGCGACCTGATTCCGAATAGATGAGCATCAATTCAATATCGGAGGCGAAGCCCATTTCAATTCCGCCAAACTTGCCGAGCCCCGCGGTGACCCATTCGCAGTCCTTCAAGCCGTCGGCGCACCTCGGCGTACCATGCTCATCGACCAGCTGCCGCCACGCCAGTTCCAGCGCTTTGCTGACAACAAGCTCCGCCAGTTCTGTGAGTTCTTCTGAGAACGCTCCAAACGGGCGGCAGTGGCCCAGCACATGCCGCATATCGATGCGGAACAAATGGCGATCCTTAAAACTGTTGAGCGTCGCCCAGGCCGCATCCCCCGTAGCCAGATCGACCGCCTGATCCAGCTCCAGTGACAGGGAGTCCCGGCACTGACGAGTTCCCAGTTCTTCAGCATTGGCAAGGATCGGGAACAGCTCCTGATGCCGCGACTGCAGAAAGGTTTCCCACAGATATTGACTGGTCCCCAGAACTCGGGCCACAGCATGCAACACGTTGGGACGGCGCAGCGACTGAATGTTGTCGGGCCATTCCGAGGCGGGTTGCAGACGCGCCACCAGTTCTCGAAATCTGGCCTGAGCGTGATGCGGATCACTGGTTGATGGCAGCCAGTGCGTAAACTGCTTGATCAATGTGGCGGCCAGCTGAAGTTCCTGAAGGCGCTCAGGACTTTCAATCGGATGCCCATTCCGCTCCCTCACATACAGCACGTCACGAACTCGGCTGCCTTCTGCATCAATAATCGCGCGACGCACTCGAAATCGACTGAGAGACAACGCACTGGACAGCTCGTACAAAAATCCCCACGAGTCCGCACCGGTGAGATTCACCTGAGTCAGCACTGATCCCGGTACGCGGATCAGTTCCACTTCGACTTCATCACTCGACGGCTCCAGGTCTGACTCTTCCGGCACGGCATCACAGAATCGAGACAGCAGCTCGGCCCGGACATCTTCAATCCGACCTTCCCGAGACGACAAGCCGAGCCTTGAAATTTCCTGCTCAAGTGCTGTCGCCAGATCGTCCGCCACCGAACTGGCTTCGACTGGCACAACAGCGGAATCCAACCGCACTTCAAACCTGGCCAGAAACTTCCCGGCCACGCATTTGTCGCCGAAGCCATTGACACCTTCACCGGTCAGCGCATCGCCGCGCCGGATGTCCAGGCGATAAATGGACAGCAGACCGCAGATGACCGACAGCCATCCGGAAAATTCAATGCCACTGACAGTCAGTTCCCACGATACTTCATCAAGGTTAGAATGCTGACACGTCACGACAGCGGATGCACCTGCGTCCAAAGCGGCAAACATTTCCGCAAGTCGCTGACGACGAATGGCCCGCAAGTGCTCTGTGACTTCGTCTGTGGCGGCGGCCGCGCTGGCTGTCGGCTGCGATGGAAGAATATCCGTCAACGTGACCGGATCCTGCAGCTTTTCACCGTGAATGCATTCTTCAAAAATCGCTCGCACCGCATGCCTGTGCTCATCAAAGCGACGCATCAGTGTCTCTGTGTCCGGATAGTCCAGACGATTGGCAAGCCAGGCCAGCTGGCGACGGTCGGCCGGAAGTTCATGCGTTTGCTGGTTATGCAGCAACTGCAGCGAATGCTCAACTGTTCTCAGAAATACATAACCGGCTCGCAAATGGCGATACCACGCGGCACTGATAAAGCCAAACTCTGCCAGACGCACCAGAGAATCCAGAGTATTAAAACTCAGGATTCGAGGCTCACTTTCCCCGTGAATCAGCTGCAGACTTTGGACCAGAAATTCGACGTCGCGGATGGAACCAATGCCCAGCTTCACTTCGGAATTCAGCTTACCACGCTGCCTCAGACGCAGCTCAATCTTTTCTTTCATCTGCTGAATGCTGCCGCGAACCTGAGCCGCCGTGCCCGTGAAAAGCAGCGGCCGAATCTTCTGAAGGAATTGGTACCCGGTCTCTCCGTCGCCGGCGACCGCCCGTGCCTTCAGCATCGCCTGCTTTTCCCAGATCGCAGCATCCTGAACAAGATAGTCGGAATAGGATGCGACGGTACTGACAAGCGGCCCGGCTTCGCCCCACGGCCGCAATCGAAGATCGACGCGATACAAAAAACCGGGTGGAATGTTTTCAGCCAGCCCATCAATGGTCAGCCGAGCCAGTCGTTGAACATCGGATGAGTCTCGATCCACAATCAGCAGGAGGTCAATGTCAGAGCTGTAATTCAGCTCTTCACCGCCATGCTTTCCCAGCGCTATCACGGCCAGCCGACTGTCAGAAATCTTCAGTTCGGCAGCAGCGATATTCAGACAACACTGAACCATCGCATCGGCCAGCAGCGAAAGCTGGAGTGTGACAAATCTCAGATCGAGCAGCCCGAAGGCATCACACATGCCAATCCGCAACAGCTGACGACGCTGATAGCGACGAAGCTCTGAAAGTCCCGCCGTACGTACTCGCGACTGCTCGGCCGCACTCATCGCTTCTGAAATAAACTGCTCACGAGATTTCATCTCGGACGTTCGCCCGTGCAGTGTTAGAGTCGTCAGACACTGCGGATCGGACAACAAAATCTGCGTGAGAAACGGACTTCCACAGGCCAGGCGAGCGAGGATTTCCAGAGATCGCGGGGTCTGTTCAAACAGAGAAAATACGTCAATCTGTTCGGACGCGTTGCGAATGTATTGATCGACAACCGTCAGCACAATATCACGCAGGGGGGCTTCTCGAACGACCCGCTCCAAAATTTCATACCAGAGCGGAATGGTGCCCGCTGGTGGCACAGCGGTCGCTAGCGCGACGGCTCTGCGGGAGAGCGTTTCCTGCTTTCCCTCGGAAGTCCGATACAACTCGCGCAGCCGCGTGAGAATCTTCAGTCCGGAATCGACCTCCATGAAACCCAGGCCTGCCAGCTTGCGAGCATTCTCGGCGGCATGAGCGTCAACCAGGTGATCGAATTGCGGGAACATCACGATTGCCAGAGAAATTCAAAACGTGGTCAGATGCAGACACTATGCAGTGACAGTTGTAGCCTACTTCGTAACCGTCGGACTGGTCAGAAATTCGTGTACATCGACCGACCGAAAATCAAGATCGGTTGTTGGATCGTGTCCCTGCAGGCTGATATGACCGGCCTCAAGGCGACGACCTTCGCGAGGATTGTCACTCGGTTGCCGTGTGTCCTGCCAGTTGACCACTTGATATCCATTCACCCACGACGCAAACTGATCTGCCTGCGCGATAAGCACGGCGGTCAGAAATTCACGATCGCTGGCAACCACATAACGCGCCTGCATGCGACGAAAAATCGCGCCGGTTCCATAGTCGGCGGGTTTTGCCCGGTCTCCATTTTTAACTCCGTTGTGAAGCTGCATTTCATAACCATGAGAAGGTGCCTCCGCGGTTCCTTCCTTTGCGCGAAAGAAGACGCCGCTGTTGAGCCCGTCGCCGTTGATCCGTGCTTCCACCTTCAATGCGAAATTGCCAAACGTTTCGGCTGTTTCAAGAAAACCGGGTCCGTCCGAAATATGCAGCAGACCTTGGTTGATTGTGAACTGACTTTTGGAATCGGGAACAACATTCCATCCGGAAGTATCAGTCCCGTTCAGCAGCGGTCGAAACTTCAGCGGTCGCACGCAGACGTTGCGATACTCGGCTCGCCCCTCGTTCATCTGCAGCCCGAGTTTCCCCGTGAGTCGGATCGACTCCGAGCTGTCAACAAAATCAACGATCGGCTTTTCATCCAGCCAGACCTGAATCTTCGGACCTTCGCAGAGGACTCGAAACTGGTGCCATTCCCCTTCCACCGCAGGAACGTTTTCCGCCACAAATCGCCCGACAAGGCTGCCCGTTTTGTGAGTCGGGTGACTGTCGCAAATATTCAGTTCGTAAGTGTCTGTCGCGGGACTCGCAGGATTTTCGGCGGTCCTTAAGAAGATGCCGCTGTTCCCGCCCGCGGCCAGATGAAAATCGCATCGCAGTTCAAAATCATCCAGCTCAAACGGAGTCAGCAATAAACTTTTTTCGCCACTGTCGGCAACGATCGCGCCGTCTTCCACGTGCCAGTTGGTGACGGCAGGCACATTCCAGCCGAACAAAGAACGACCGTCAAACAGACTGATCCAGCCCTGCTGAATTTCATCAGCGGTCAAAGGCGGCGCGACAAATTCCACAGGAGGGGCCGACGGCGTCTGAGGCTTCGATTCTGCAACCTGTGCTGCGACATCGGCCACAGGATCTGAGGCACTGGAAGACGATTGTGTATCAGGCGCAACAGCCCCGCAACCTGCAAGCAACATGGCCAACATCAGCAGGTGAAAACGATTCAAGATGGAATCAGTCATGGCATCAATTCTCTGAGTATCAACTTGCTAAGCGAGGGACCGTGATTTTATCCCGCACCATGCCGCGTCGGCATTTTGAAATCCGTCGAAAGCAGGAGTCCCTGAGAGGAACGACACCTGCCAACGCGGGAAGAGTTGCTACTGTACGCGATCAGGCTTGGAATTTGAAAACAGCCCGCATGAAAGTTTTTCACCCTAACCCTCTCCCCCGCGGGGGAGAGGGGACAGCTACAGTGACCACGACCACAACACGATTCGCAATCAAAGCGATCACCACCGTCCTTCTCCCCCGCGGGGGAGAAGGTGGCCGTAGGCCGGATGAGGGGGCGTAGAGTGCACGCTGCAAAGATCAAAAAGCAAAAGAAGAAACCGCGCCCCTCACCCTAACCCTCTCCCCCGCGGGGGAGAGGGGACAACTGCAGTGACCACGACCACAACACGATTCGCAATCAAAGCGATCACCACCGTCCTTCTCCCCCGCGGGGGAGAAGATGGCCGACAGGCCAGATGAGGGGGCGTAGAGTGCAGGCTGCAAAGATCAAAAAGCAAGGGAAGAAACCGCGCCCCTCACCCTAACCTTGCTCCCCCGCGGGGGAGAAGGTGGCCGACAGGCCGGATGAGGGGGCGTAGAGTGCAGGCTGCAAAGATCAAAAAGCAAGGAAAGGAGCGTCAAAGTGGTCAGGCCTCTTTGTTGATGCCGGTGCCCGAACCCAAACTCCTGCCACCGTGGCCGTTGACTCGGCGTCCTCGCTGGGCGGCTCGCGTCTACGAGTGCATCACGAAAGAGGAACCGCACGCGGTTAGGCTCTCACCTCAGCAAGGCAAACCATTTGGCAACGAAGCGTGGGTGGAATCAATGGCACGACGAATCAACCCCGAATCCACCATTCGTCCTCGACGGCCCACCGCAAGTTCGTTTTATAGAGTATGAGGCTATCAAAGAGGCCCCTTTGCTGCTTCCGCTGTCACTTCACCCGTCACCGCTAACTCGGTCAAGAACTGACCAATTTCCACTTCGCCAAAATTGTCGACATGCTCGTCATCCAAATGTCGAATGAATCGTGCCAGCCATCCCACATACGCCGTCTCCGTCGATCGAGGCTGATGCAAAACTCGCATCCGCTCGCGCAATAACCGCACCGCCGCAGGCTCTTTGGGATCGATCAAACCCGGCAATCCTTCCCCAGCGATGCCATCACCCGTGCTGCCGGACCCGCCAGTGCGTTTTTCCACTTCCGCCAGTTCGCCAAATTTCCGCTTAAAGCCCCCAAAATCAACTTCACGACGCTGCAGCACCAGCTCCTGATACCACTCGACCGATCGAGCCGCCTGCAGCCGCTGCCAAGCCGGTACGCCACGATCACGCAACGACCTCAAAAATGCCAGCACGCCTTCCTCAGTCACGGGCAGCGCGACCGCTTGCCCCGACCCGAGACCCTTAGCGTATTCCTCCAGCCAAGGCGGCATCCACTTTTTATCGTTCGGATGAATCTGCGATTTGCCAAGACGAAAACAAAATTGCTCGACGGACATAACCCCCCCCCCCTCTTAAAAGTGAACAAATATTCGATATGCACGCCCGTTCACTTTAAAGTTGGTTTCCGCTTCTGCCCTAGGTTTTTTCTAAAATTCAGCCGGAACCCTGCCAGCGGGTCGTTTCTGCTATTTCTGCTTGAATCGGGTAATAATGCTTATTCATGATGGTTGAACGGCGTCGTAAACTGCTTACGACCCGGTTCAACCGGTAATAATTGATCGTTAGTCGCTAAGACAAAACACTATTCAACATTCCACACTGTGCGGAAGCGTCAATGACGGAACCACTTGATCTCGGATCTGTTTATCCAACCGAATCAATGATCACCGAACTATGGGTACATCGAGGCAAATCGATTCAGTCATACGCAAACCTTGAACAGTCACTCTGTACGTTGTTCTCTACACTTTCAGGAATAGACACAGAGACAGCTCCTATTATATTCTTCAAGATTGTCGCCACACGTGTCAGAACGACCATTCTCGAAAACCTCTTAAAGCACAGACACAACGGCACATACAACACGTTTTGGAACTCATTTCGAAAACTTCTCTTTACGCTCGATGAAACACGAAACGCTATCGTTCACTGGAATGCAGTCATAGACGTTAATCACAAGGAAGAATCAGGCGAGATTGTTCTCATGCCTCCTAACATGATGAACATGTCAGCAGACACACCGGCCAAGCGGAATTCAGACATGGTAGAATTCACTGAGCAGTGTGACTTCCTGGCTCGTCTATGCACGATGTTTTCACTGTTTATATCGCAGCCGTCTTCAATTCCTGAAGATGCACAAAAAACATGGCGCGATATATTTCTCCAATCACTAACATATCCGCCCCAGACACCTCATCCACTACTCCTGACCGACTCCACAAACGCTCGGCTTCTGCGATCATATCTGATGAGATGATCACGTCTTCAGGGCTAAGTATCTCCCGATCTGCCATTGCATACTGCAAGAACGCAACTAACTAAAAAGATGCAGCCGAGTTTGCGTAGGCTGTCGTTCGACATGGTTAATCAGCCGCGCAAACCGGCTGATCTTCAACGTTGAACTTAACCGCTTCGTGTGGGCGCTGCTTCAGAGCTTGTCCAGGTTGTATCGATTGTCCAGGTCTTAGGCGCTTTGACGATCTTAGGCGCTGACCAGGTTATAGCTGATCCCTGGTT
>JBDNHX010000353.1:0-2731 GCA_041688565.1 Planctomycetaceae bacterium | reverse complement strand
TGGAGCCAGTATCGACGTGAAACGGCGGCCTTTGATCTCGTCGGTGAACCCTTCGTCATTAAATCGTGTCGCTGACGCTTCTTGGCAATTTCCCGTGCGAAAGTTTTCCTTCAATCTCCATCTCCGGTACTGAGCTCATGATCGGCAGGAGCATTCATTGTTTTGTTTCATGATGCCTCTGGATAATATGCAGCGGCGAACTTTGCCTCGAATTCCTTGAGAACCATTTCATGATTGACAACCCACGTATCGTGATTGACGCAAACATTTGCCACGGTACACCGTGCATTCGCGGGCTGCGGTATCCAGTGACAATGATCCTGGAATTGCTGGCCTGAGGGATGTCTCACCAGGAACTCCTTGCGGACTATGATGACCTTGAAGAGGACGATATTCGAGCCTGCCTGCAATATGCGGCGCGAATTAGTGACGTCAAAAGTCTGGCAAGGACAAGTCCGTGAAGTGGCCTATCGATGCTCAGTTGCCTCGGCGACTGGCAACGCGACTGACGGAACTCGGACATGATGCCGTTCATTCACGGGATCTGCCGCGAGGCAATCGTTCGACTGACAGCGATCTTTGCAAAATAGCGGATGCCTCCGGGAGGATCCTTGTGAGCAAGGATCGAGACTTTCTGGATTCCTTCTACATCAACGGGTTACCATTGCAGCTGCTGTGGGTGACTGTTGGAAATGCCACAAACACAGACCTGCTGAAGCTGCTCGAGTCAATGCTGCCGGATTTGCAACAGGCATTTGCCCATTCGAAGTGCATCGAAATAACGTCACATGAATTGATCGTCCACCGTTGAATGGTCGTAGGTCCGTCAATTGTGGACGGCTCATTTGCACGATGTACGATGGGCATTCCTGCCCGTCGCTTCTTTAGCCCAACAGAAATTGCTGACTCGATGCTCGGACAAGAATGTCCAAGCGACAGGCGAAGAAACGAATCTCAGAAAGACTGTGCTCCAGCATTCCCACATGAACCCTCACTTCACAATTACAAACGCAATCACTCGCGATCTGACAACGATCGAACGCGCTCGGGGGTTTCTCGATGCGGCGACGCTGTCGGATGAATGGGTGAAGCGGATGAGCCAGCGGGCTTTGCTGCTGGAAGCGCATCATACGACGCACATTGAAGGCACTCAGCTCACGCTGGCACAGTCTCAGGCCGTTTGGGAAGGCCGTGACGTGAAAGAAGCGAACACGGATGATGTTCGCGAATTGCTAAACTACCGCGACGCGTTTCAACTGGTTTCAGAGTATCTGTCCAGCGGCCTGCCGATCACGGAGATTCTGATTCGTTCGATTCATCAGAAATTGGTTGACGGCGTGCGTGGCGAGGAAGGGAAACCTGGTGCGTATCGGCTGGTGCAGAACTATGTCGTCAGCGGAAAAACAGGGAAGCCGGTCTATACGCCTCCGCCACCGGAAGCGGTTCCCGGGCTGATGCAGGATCTTGCTGCCTGGCTTCAGCAAGAATCAGAAGTCCATCCAGTTCTGGTCGCTGGCATCGCACAGTTTGAGCTAGTTCACATTCATCCGTTTGTGGACGGTAACGGAAGAACATCACGACTGCTGTCAACACTCTGCATGTACCGTGCGGGCTACGATTTCAAACGGCTGTTCACAATCAGCGAATACTACGACCGCGACCGCCAGGCGTTCTACCGAGCAATCCAGAGCGTCCGTGAGCAGAACATGGACCTCACCAGTTGGCTGGAGTTCTTCACGAAAGGTTTGGCGACGCAGCTGGACGAAGTGAAATCGCGCGGAGAACAAGTGATTCGTTGCGACGTTGTCAGCAAAGCCCATCAGCTGAACAACCGTCAAAGTCGGATTCTGGAGCAGCTGCATTTTCAAAGTGGCGGGATCTGAATTCGCGATGTGGAAGCCTTGTTCGAAGGCGTTTCACGTCGGACGCTCCAGCGAGATCTCACAGCCATGATAGAGAAGGGACTTGTTCAGGCGACGGGCGAAACAAATAACCTGATTTACGGTCTGCCATCGCGTGCCGTCTGAAAATGTGCCCGCCGGAAAACTTGCGACAAACTTGCGACAAACTTGCGACACAACTTGCGACAAAGTCGCGACACAACTGGCGACAGCCGGGATTCGATCGGGCCAGTTCAACGGAAAAACACGTCTACATTCTGACTAACCCGCAGAACGGGAAAGTGATTCAAAAGGCTGAAAAAGCGGCGTTGCCGGTTCCTGTCGGATCGATGCACGTCTGTGTAGACTGCCGCTCCACGACTGGGGGGACATTCAGCGGTGATCAGACTGGTGGCGGCGGAACACAAATATAACCTGTCATTCACGGCAGGCGGATTGATGCCGGGGGAATCAACGGCCTTGGCAGCGGTCTACCTGCAGAAAGCAGACTGGAACGCAGCAAAGGCGGCAATTCTGGAAAATAATCTGTTCCAGACACGCACGGAAAGCACAGCTCTCCGAAAGCTGCGAGAACTGATTCCGCGGCTTTCGACTCTGACAAAAGAACAACTGCAAGTGGTCGTTTCCGGTTCCATTTCTGAGCAACGTGCCCTGCTCTGGCTGAGTGTCTGCAAGCGAAATACCATCCTGAAAGACTTTGCCCACATGGTGGTGCGAGAAAAATATCTGACCCTCGATCTGCTGATCCGCATCACGGACTTTGAACAGTTTCTGATTTCGCAGTCTGTCTGGCACGAAGAGTTGGAAAAGCTGACGGCCAATACGCGATC
>JBDNHX010000352.1:0-1821 GCA_041688565.1 Planctomycetaceae bacterium | reverse complement strand
GTGCACAGGCCCTGGTAGACACCCTCCAACGGGCCATCAGCCGACATCCGCTGGCCAGTTGTCGAATTGCGAGGAGGAAAGGCAGACTGGAATGGATTGCCGGTACTGCGGCGTCCGTTGTTTCACGGAGGATCACCGGTCGGGTATTTGAACCCCATAGCATTCCTGTGAGTGAACGGATTGACCTGACAACCAAAGCTGGTGTGCAGTCAGAAATTCTGATGCTGGACGATGGAGTCAAAGTCGTGATGAATACCCATCACGCGGTAGCGGACGGCAATGGCCTGCGACAGATCATCACGGACTGGCTCCATCTTTATCATTGTGAGATCACCGGAGAGCGCCTACGACTGCCTGTAGTTGACCTGGACCGCCTGCAGCAGCGCCATCAGTTTCCTCAGCCACCGTCAGTCGCACCGATTGGGTTGAGAGAAGCGATTCGCAACCTGTTGGTCACGATTCGTGGCCGCACCGCTCGCTTGAATCGAACGAAGGCAATTCGCCTGAATGATGCCGAAACATGGCACAGTCATTGTGTGGAAAAGATTGTGTCTCCGGAGCAGTTCGAACAAATCGAGCGGCGCCTCATTGCGTGGAAAGTGACTCTCAACGATCTGATGATTGCTTCCAGCATGAGCATCTTTTCGCAGATGGCCCCTGCCGGCAAAATGAATCATCAGGTAACGGTACTTAACCCGACGGACTTGCGGTTACCTTCGGATCGTTCACTGCCCGCAGCAAACCGCTTCGGTTTCGCCTTTATTCGCCGCGCGAGATCTAGTTGCCACGACCCGGCCGGCCTGCTCCGTGGCATTCATGACGAAATGGACTACGTAAAGTCGAATTACATCGGAGCTGAATTCATCAAGGGCCTTGAAGTGGCATCAAAGATCCCAGGAGGAGTGGACGCACTTCGCAAACTGGGACTATTTATTCCGTCGCTGCAGTGGACATGTCTGGGAGATGTGACGAGAGGCGCAAAACGCCTGATGCCCTGGAAAGATCGCATATTGCAAAGCGGTGGTCTTCGGCTGGAAACGGCAACCGCCTTTGCCCCCTTTGCAGAGAATGTTCCGCTGAGTATCGCAACGTGTGAAGCAGGAAAACAGATAACATTGACTGTCCGGTCCTCACAAGAGTACCTCAGTATGGAGCAAACCGAAGATTTCGCGACCTCTCTTCTGAATCTGGCGTGCCGATTTGAGTTACCAGCAACGACTGATGAGAAAAAATACACGGAGGTAGAATAATGCTGGCAGGCATGCAGGGCTGGCTTCTGGCAATTGTTTCCATCAGCGCGGTCTGGTTATTCCTGCTGTTTCGCAGGGGCCCTATGGCAGCGCTCGGCGCAGGCCTGGTCCTGAGTTTCGCCTTTCCAACGTGGGTCCGGGCCGACATTTTTGGACTTCCGTTCGGCATCAGCACAACGATGGCCTGCATCACACTGCTGGGGTATGTTTTCCATCGCGACGGCAAGATCCTTTCGCCTCTCACATTGCTGGACATCTCTGTCGCACTGATGTTTGTTACTCATATAGTCGCGGACAGCTTTGCGACGGGCTTTACGATTGCACTACCGTTTTCAGCTTACGGGGAATGGGTCCTGCCGTATGTCGCCGGGCGATTTGCTGTACGAAGTGACAAGGACGTTCGCTTCATTGCACCATGGGTCATCGGAGTGCTCATGGTTCTCAGTGTCGCCGCGGTTTATGAGTGTGTATCCGGGTTGAATCCGTTTGAGTCCATTTTGGGGAACCGACCGGTTGAACTGGCCGGGCGCAACGCACAACGACTGGGCTTTAAGAGGGCATTCGGGCCGAC
>JBDNHX010000046.1:0-15217 GCA_041688565.1 Planctomycetaceae bacterium | reverse complement strand
TTCCACGTCCCGGACGCGATCAGTGGAGACAGCTGCAGATTCCTCTGCGGCCAGCACAACCAGAAGACTTCCGACGGCTTCGCCCGATTCCGCACGAATGGGCACGCTGATCAGAAATTTTCCAAATCCGGATTCGGCCAGTTGCTGATGCGACAGTAGCGCATGTCGATTGACGGGGTCCAGCACAGGCCACACTCCGCATGCGGAGCGAACCAGCGACTCCTGCAGCACGGATTCGACCAGCCGTGTTTCTTCGGAGAACCGATCGACCACCATGCCGCCTGAGACCGCAGCAACTCGCACTTCCGATGCGCCCCTGCGGCAGAGACCAACCACGACTCGATCGGCCTTCAGATAATGCTGCAGTGAATCCACAAGTCTTTGACATGCCGAGTTAACGTCATCGGCCGAATGAACATGAGCGACCAGTTCGATCATCGCAGCAACGGAACGAGCATTGACTGCGCTTTGAATTCCTGCTTGTCGCATGGCCCATTCGGCCGTGAACGACGAAAGCATGAGCAGATGGGGTGTCACGTGAGCCATCAGGGCTTCAGGTGTCGTCTGATTTTCCGAGACCAGCAACAGGCTGTGACCAGCGAATGCAGGAACCGGAAGCGCAAACAGTCTGAGCTTCGATGACATTGCGAAGCTGCAGATTTCATTTCGCAGCGTGCATTCTTTTGCGGCCTGCTTCAGATAATCGCGAAGGACAGAAGAAATCCCTTCGGCCGGGGACAGCAGTCCTTCAAGTCGCTCGGTTTGACCAATCTGCGTACCCGCAGGAGCGTGCCAGCAGAGATGCACGGCGTGACAATGATGTTGCAGATGAGACGCCATTGCAGACTGCAGGCCCGGCAATCCGCTGGCTGCGAAGATCGCCTGCCGAACAGCCAGCATCGACTTCTGAATTCGGCTGCACTCACTGATCGCGGCTGTTGAATCCAGACTTGCTGCGTCGACGTTCGAGGATGGCAGAACCGAACCGAAGTCCAGCTGTTCGTGCTCAACGGAAGTCTCTGATTGTTCAATCACCTGCAACGGTTTCATGGTTCACGTCGTGCTACGGGAGTTGCTTCCTGCGGCTCTTTTGTAGACCCTTCTTCGGTGGGGGCCAGTTCCAGAACGGTTCGTTCACCGCTTTGAAAACGACCGTCAGAATTCGGAACACGCACTTTGACTCGCACGGATGAATTGGAACTGTCAGATGTCGGAGAGACGTATTCCACAATCCCTTCCTGCACTTCTTCAGTCGCACCGATCTTTAAGCGGACTCGCTGATGCTTTGAAATATGATTTCGCTGAGCCAGCGGGACTGAAAAAACGACGAGCAACGGATCAAGCTGAACAATGCGTGCAATCGTCGGGTCCGACGGAGAAACAAATTCGCCGGCTTCGCGCGACAAATCAGAAATGATGCCATCCATGGGAGCACGAATACTGCGTTGCTCCAGCTGAGCTTCAATGCGGCGGAACTCCAGCTGTTTCACTTCCAGCTCTTCGCGAACTGAAAGCAGTCTGGCTTTTGCAACCAGAAGGTCTGTTTCCATTCGGTCAAGTTCCTGCTGACTCGCATGATTCCGTTCACGCAGCTGTTTCAGCTTTTCCTGCTCCGTTTTCTTCATCTGCAGATCGGCCTGGGCAGATTGCAGCATTCCTTCTGCGCTCATGCTGCGCCGAGCGACTTCAAGAGAGGCACGCAGGATGTCGTCATCCAGAACGGCGATCAGGTCGCCCTTCTTCACTGTGTCGCCTTCGACGACTTTAATCTCTGCCAGAGCACCCATTTCCGGAGCTGCAACGGCAACGTCCCGATAAGGTTCCGTGAATGCTTCTACGATACCGGTTGATTCGGCGGTGTTCTTTTCATTTCGTGAACGGGCGGAAACGGTAATCGCCGACCGCGACTGAACATGATCCGCGGCAGCCACCGGCTCAGCCAGACCGTCGACCGCCGCAACAGGTGGCGCGATCACCGGAACAGTGACAGCCGCAGACTTCACAGACTCCACCGGTTCGGTGAACGCAGTCAACGCAAAAACGCCAGCAGGCACAGCCACAGCAAGAACAGTCAGCAATGATTTCCGTGTCACCATGTGGCACCAAAAGCCCTTTTCCTTCTACGTGAATCCACCCGTGCTGTTCAGACTCCCCCCAAGGAAACTCGTCCCTCAAGAGATTGCCTGAAAAGCAAACGCGTTGCCGATTCGCAACCATTCCATTCAGACCCTAGGTCGTAAATGTCGCAAACGCGGCCGGTTTGTGGTGCGGCGGCCTTTCTCCCGTCCACAATTTGACAAATACACAATCAGTGATGGTTGTGCAGGATTTTCCCAGGGTCCGCCGCAACGTGCAGCCAGGCTTGTCTAAAGTCCCATGCGGCACTGGCATTTGTTCGAGGCTCGCGCAGCACTCCAGCGCGGCATTATCGCATTGGCAGACGCAGTTGATCTGTAGGGCGCTTGTACGCTTTCGGACCCGTTGTCTTTAGGATCAATGTGTTCACCGAGACATTCCGAGCGAGCGACTGGGGATTCGTCGGAAATAAGCGGTGGCTCGTTGCTCGAGATGCGGCGTGATGGCTGCGCTGAAGGCACTGAAAGGTCCGGGATCGCCGCCCTTATGAATCGTGTTCACATAGGTAACAAGGAGATCGCGAGTCTGCGAGGATTCGTTCAGCAGGAAGCAAACCCAGGCCCAGCTGTCACGATAGTCGACGGGCTCCATTTCTTCTGCCGATGGAATGGCCTCCATGGATTTCAGTTCAGGCTTCCAGCCAATTCTTGCCTTCCATCGAACCATGGATGCGCGAGAAGACGTGTGCCGCAGAGGCTTGGTTTCCTCCAGATATTCCGCCAGTCCTTCGTCAAGCCAAAGCGGCAGGAATGGAAGATGCTGATGAAGAAGCGCGTGCGTCACCTCATGCCTCAGATCCCTGATCAGCGTTCGGCTCTGATACGCATAGACCCGACTGACATCACCAGTGCGTACGAAGATCGCTTTTCGCATTCGCACCTGAGGCAATGACGCTCCCAGACTGGCCACGTAGCTTTGCTGATCAGTAAACAAAACGATACGAACGGGATCGCTCGCCGGTTTTACCTGAAGCAACTCCTCAACCTCCTCTGCAACTTCATTCAATTCATCCCAGAGGACTCTCGGCACTACTTCGAACTGGGAGTAAAGTTCAAAGCGACCGTGACGCTCCTGCACAACCCACTCTTCCCCATTTGCAACCTGAAGCGCGCAAATCGAAATGGTTGCAGAAGAAAAAAGAAGCAGTGGAAGCAATTTCATAACGGCAGAGTAGCCCTGAAGGGCGTACGTGGCAATGGGATTGGACCTCAGTGATCCACGTCGTCATGAAAAATGAACGACCGGAAACGTCCTGATACTTCGCACTGATTCTCTACAACAAGAAGAAAATGTCAGATCTGCGTTTCTGCACAAAAAGTGCGGGGTGCAAAGTTGTTTGATAATGTTTCGCGGGACTTTCCCGGGGGAACAAACCCGCCTTGAATGGATAAAACGGTTTCGTCATGTTTGCACATCGGGGATTCGCGCTTAAAACAATATGAGTGAGATTTCGAACACTAACTCGTCTGTCACACAGACGTCCCAGGATTCTAATTGGCTCGTTGTCACGTTTCCCATCGCGAGAATTGCGCCGCGCCACGGCATTTTCCGAGATCAGGTGCAAGGATAAAAGCCTGAGTGCGTTGCCCGACAGCCATTTTACGGATACTTTGAGGCGTTTCAGGAAGGATCCGCCAAATCATTTTACAAGGATGTCTTCTCCTAAAGGAATAGTTTGATGCAGCGCAAACGCAGAACGGGAAGGCGGACAGAAAAAAAAGCTCCGCCCCTTACAGAATTTGAACAACCAAAGAAAAGGCAACCATTCACCGTCTTCCTGGTAGAAGATGATCAGGCCGTGCGTGCGTCGCTGGTGGAAGCCATCGGCGAGCACAAAATCCCGATCAGGGACTACATGACAGCCATGGAATTTTATCGCGACTACCGCGAGCCGGTTCCGGGCGTGCTGATCCTCGATCTGCGCCTTCCTGGAATGTCCGGTATGGAACTCCAGGAGAAATTGACCGAAGACGGCTTTGAAATGCCGATCGTTATGATCTCGGGCCATGCTGACGTTCCGATGGCTGTGAAGGCCATGAAGAACGGCGCCTTCGATTTTCTGGGCAAGCCTGTCAAAGTTGAAGATCTGCTCTCGGCCGTGGCCAGAGCCTATGCTTACTTCTACGACGTTGACCCGGAAGTTCTTGAAGAGGAACTGGAAGACACAGAAGACAGCATCAATCGCCTGACAGGACGCGAACGTCAGGTTCTGGATCATGTGGTCGATGGATTGTCCAGCCGTGAGATTGCTCAGGAACTTGGTGTCAGCACCAAGACTGTGGAAGCTCATCGTGCAAGAATCAACGACAAGATGCGAGCCGACAATGTTTCACATCTGATCCGGATGTGCTTCGCTTACCGTGAAGAACAGGAAGCCACTTAAACTTCTCGTTCCTAACGCCAAAAAACGCCGTATTGTCTCAACAGTACGGCGTTTTTTTATTGCCTGACCTCTGCGAATGAAAGTCAGCCATCGAGGAGATTTGCACTCCAGCAACGCCCGAGATTTGAAATCTGAGATCTGAAATCCACGCCGGCGAAGAGCGGATGGCTCCAGTTGTGCAAAAGTTTGTCTCCGATTGCGATCAGCGCAGCCGCATGCAAGAATCAGCGAAACTTGGTCCTGACCATTCCCTGAGGAATCCCATGTTGATTTCACGAATCCCAATGGCCCTCGGTATTCTCGCCGCGGTCACAAGCCTCGTGGCTGCGGAACAGAGTTTTGCCCAGCAGACCCAGCCAAACATTCTGTTTATCTTCTGCGACGACCTGACATGCCAGGCCATCAGTGCCTACGGCGAAAACCGGCATCTGCTGCAGACGCCCAACATGGACCGCATTGCGGCGCAGGGAATGCGATTTGACCGCTGCCTGGTGACGAACTCGATTTGTGGCCCAAGTCGCGCGACGATTTTGACCGGCAAGTATTCGCATCTGAATGGCTTTTACAACAACAGCAATTGTTCATTCGACAGCAGCCAGCAGACCTTTCCCAAGCTTCTGCAGAAGGCGGGATACAGCACGGCCGTAATTGGAAAATGGCATCTTGTGTCTGACCCAACCGGTTTTGATCACTGGGACATTTTGCCAGGCCAGGGGCTGTACTACAACCCGCCCATGATTCGCAATGGCGAAAAGCTCCGCCGCGAAGGATACACCACAGACATCATTACCGACCTGTCCATTGACTGGTTGCAGAACCGTGATAAATCAAAGCCCTTCCTTCTGATGAGTCAGCACAAGGCGCCCCATCGGGAATGGGCGCCGGCTCTGCGTCATCTGGGCTGGGACAATGATCGTGTCTATCCCGAGCCCCCTTCTCTGTTTGACGAGTTTGTCGGACGGAGCAAAGCCGTAAGCGATCATGACATGGGAATCGATCGGACATTTACCGATCTCGATGCCAAGCTGAAGCCGGCGCCCAATTTGACGGAAGCACAGCTCAAAGAATGGAACGCTTACTACGAACCTCGCAACGAGGCGTACCAGAAGGCCAACCTGTCCGGAAAAGATCTCGTTCGCTGGAGATACAATCGGTACATGCACGACTATCTGGCTTGTGTCAAAGCGGTTGACGAAAGCGTCGGCCGAATGATGGATTGCCTTGACCAGGAAGGCCTGACTGACAACACCATCGTGATCTTTTCATCCGATCAGGGATTCTTCCTTGGCGAGCATGGCTGGTTTGACAAGCGGTGGATCTTTGAAGAATCACTACGAAGTCCACTGATGGTTCGCTGGCCAGGCGTCACGCCCGCCGGCGCCGCCAACAACCGGATCGTTTCGCTGGTGGATTTTGCACAGACATTTCTGGACGTCGCGGGGGTCTCAGCACCTGAAGATATGCAGGGACGGAGCCTTCTACCTTTGCTGCGAGGTGAGAACCCGGCCGACTGGAGAAAAAGCCTGTACTACCATTATTACGAATTTCCGGTGCCGCATCGCGTTCGCCCTCATGTTGGTGTCATCACGGATCGCTACAAGCTGGTGCATTACTACAAACCTGATGTCGATGACTGGGAGCTTCTGGATCGAGAAAAAGATCCGAACGAGATGACGAATTTTTACAACGACCCGGCCTATACGCAGACGGTGAAGGAGCTTCATTCCGAACTCGATCGACTGAAGGTTGAAGTTCGCGACGACCAGGAGACCCCACGGTCTGCCTTTGGAAATCAGCCGTTCGATGGTGAACCGGTCCCGGCAAAGAAGGGCAAAAAGAAGGGCAACTGAAGAGACGGGCACAACATTTTGGTCCGGCGGGATTTCTGCGTCTGGAATGCCCTTCTCAACTCCTCAAAAAAGAGCCCCCGATGGAGCCTCATGTTTGAAGCCGCCGATCCGCAGGATTATCGAGTGCCAGGCGACACTACCTTTTGCGGAACAAAATGGGCGGGTTTGCAGACTTTCTGCGACTCCAAAAGAGCCTGATCCTGGTTTGTATCCTGGGCGTCGCTTTTCCCGGCAGGATTTTCTCGAACGTGCCAGTGCCGAATCCAGTCAACGGTCGCCTGTCTTCCGGAGTCAGCTCATGCCTGAACGCTTCATTGTCGCTTTGCTGATGGTTGCCTGTTGCTCGTTTCTTGCCGCGAGTCCCCCGTCGCCATCAGAGACAGCCGCCGCGGTGGATAACAGTTTATGGGGCGATGCGATCGATGAAACTGTTCCAGTCTGTGACGATGCCACCTTCCTGCGTCGGGTGATGCTTGATATCGCCGGACGTCCGGCGACACCAGGCGAAATTACCGCCTTCGGTCTCAACCCATCAGAATCCCGCAGGTCCGAGGTTGCCAGTGAGTTGCTGCAATCGCCCGACTATGGTCTGAACTGGTCCCGCTACTGGCGCGATGCCATTTTCCTGCGTGCCACCAACATGAGAGCCGGTATCGTGCGGCCAGCCTTTGGTGATTGGATGGCAGCCCAGCTGAACGAAGGCCGCGGCTGGGACGGGATTGTTACGGAAATGCTGACGGCGACGGGCCCCGTGAATAACAACGGAGCATCTGCTCTGATTTTCGCTCACGAAGGCACTGCCGAGGAAGTAGCGGCGGAGGCTTCACGGCTGTTTCAGGGAATTCAAATTCAGTGCGCCAACTGTCACGATCATCCGTGGGATAGCTGGAAGCGACAACAGTTTCATGAGTTCACCGCTTTCTTTCCACGCGTGAACGTCCAACGCGATCGTAACTCAGACAACATGTTTGATTATGAGATTTCCTCGGTCAACGCGGACCGCTCTCGGTCCCCGATGGCGTCCGCGTTCCTGTTAAATCGAGCTGACAAGAATCGCGACAAGTTCATTTCTGAACAGGAAGCAAAAGGAACACCTCTGGCCCGCGTGTTCACCGGTCCGGCAAAGGATGTCATAGACAAAAACACCGACGGCAAGCTGTCTATTGAAGAGATCATGACCGCTCAGCCACCCGAAAGGCCGGGGCAAGGTTCCATTGAACATTTTATGCCCGATCTTACTGACCCGGGATCTCAGGGCGTCCGCATTGATCCGGTGTTTTTTCTGGAACCTGCGAAAGTTCGAAGCGGACTGTCGGATTCTGAACGCCGTAAAACAGTTTCCGAATTCATCACCAGTCCAACGAATCCCTGGTTTTCTCGCGCGATCATCAATCGAGTCTGGTACGAGATGACTGGGACTGCGTTCTATTTTCCGATTGACGATCTGGGGCCCGATCGTGAATGCGTTCATGAAGACACGCTGACTCTGCTCAGTGACGGGTTTGTCGGCAGCAATTACGATTTGAAATGGCTGGTTCAGACGATTGTCTCAACTCGCACTTATCAGCGAGCTCCCAATAATACTGCGGACGGATTCGCACGATGTGAACCCATGCGACTGCGGGCAGATCAGCTCTACAATGGCCTTTGTCAGTCGCTCGGCGTGACAAGTCTTCCGCTGCGTCTGTCCGATGCCCGCCGGTCGCCTTATGAAAGGCAGCGTCTGGAACCGGGGCGGGAAGAGTTCTCGCGGATCTTTGGATTCGATCCGTCGACTCCTCGCGACGAGCTGACCGGCAGCATTCCTGAAGCACTGTTTATGATGAATTCACAACTGCTGAACCGCATCATTGCGATGCCAGGAGAGGCAAACATTCTTTCTCAGATCTCAACGACAGTGCTGGCCGAAGAAGACATCGTAGGCGAACTTTACCTGCGAACGTTGGGACGCGAACCTACCGAGAGTGAACTGACTATTGCAATGAAATACCTGAAAGCCAGCACTCAGACTCGAAGTTCGCTGGAAGATCTGCTGTGGGTTCTGCTGAATTCCCCGGAATTCTGCAGTCGTCGATAGTGGGCATAAGAAACTCAGAAAATTCGCGGCACGACTTCCGCAGTTCGGGGTTACACAGGCAGCCTGTTTGTGCGTCTGGAACGCTGCACAACTGAAAGGTCTCCCGTGAAGGGGTGCGAGCGGGAAGGGGCTGACCGTTTCCGAGCTTCCGTGTTTGCAGGCTTCGGTTGCAAAGTACAGTCAGCCCCGTCCCATTCGCACACGCCAGATTCGCGACCGTGCCAGATTCGCTGAAATAAAACGCATCGAGCACACGAACGCATTGTGGCTAAGTTCTAAGCATTGTTCAGACTTTAATCTTCAAACGCAAACAGTCCCGGTGACACAGGGTAAGACATGAAACCTCAAATTGTTGATTCTGTCACGACGAGCACCGGTGGATTTGTCAGGCGACGTTTTCTGAAAGTTGCGTCTGCCGCGACGGCCCTGTTTGGTCTTCAGGACCTGATGGCACAACAGGCTCAGGAACTGCGACGTCAGGGCAAATCCATGATCCTGCTGTGGATGCAGGGTGGTCCCAGCCAGTTCGAGACGCTGGACCCAAAGCCCGGGCATTCCAATGGTGGTCCGACGGAAGCCATTTCTACGGCTGTCCCGGGAATTCAGATTGCCGACAACTTTCCGCTGATCGCAAAGCAGATGAAAGATATTGCGATCGTGCGTTCGATGACCAACAAGGAAGGCAGTCATCCGCGAGCCACGTATCAGATGCACACGGGATACGTCCCGGCTGGCAGCGCGAAGCATCCTTCGTTCGGTTCTAACATTGCTCAACAGCTGGGTGATATCACATCTGAACTGCCATCCTTTGTGTCAATCGGAGCAACTCAGGGCGCCGGCTTTCTCGGCATGGATTACGAACCGTTTGTTGTTGGTCGGCCCGGGCAGTTGCCAGAAAACGTTGCTCTGACGGTTTCGCGAGACCGATTTGACCGTCGCACAAATCTGCTGAAGCAGATGTCTGGTGAATTTGCCAAATCCGGGTCAGCACAGCTCGCAACAACCCACAGTTCACTTTACGGCAAGACTTCGCGGCTGGTCCTGGCACCGGACATTGATACTTTTGACATCACCGGCGAACCCCAATCCCTGCAGCAGCAGTATGGCACGTCCAACTTTGGCCGCGGCTGTCTGCTGGCAAGACGACTGGTGGAACGCGGCGTTGCCTTCGTGGAGGTGCGATCCGGGAACTGGGATTCTCATCAGAACAACTTTGAAGAGTGCGCTCGGAATGCCGGTGAAGTTGATCCCGCCACGGCCACGTTGCTGCAGGATCTCCGAGACCGTGGTCTGCTGGAACACACGGTCGTTGTGTGGATGGGGGAGTTCGGACGAACTCCGAAAGTGAATCCTCGTGAGGGTCGCGATCATTATCCTCGAGTCTTCAGCATGATGATGGCGGGCGGTGGAATTCGCGGAGGCCAGGTTTATGGTGCCAGCACTGCCGATGGAACCGAGATCGCAGATAACCCGGTGACTGCCCCTGATCTGCTGCGGACGGTGTGTAAAGCATTGAGCGTCAATGCCGATCATGAAAACATGAGTCCCGAAGGCCGACCGCTTAAAGTCGTCGACGGCGGAACCGAAATCGCGCCCCTGCTGAGCTGACAGTCAAATGGCGTGGACATAAGCCGTAGCGGAAGTCGCCAGGACTTTCGGCACCCCGGTTTTTGGAGGGAAAACCGAAACTCCTGGCGAGTTCCGCTACAAGAAAATCCCTTAAGTCCACGCCATTGGAGCTGACAGTCGACTGGCCGTGCCGTTTGGGAAAGTGTTAAAAAAAATAACACTCAACGAGACCTCTTCTTCGAGCCAGGAACGAGTAGACTGTCTTTGCCCCGGCGCTGACTGGCGACGTTGTTGGGCACTGCACCGCAATCGAGAAGCCCTTGTTAGCCATGCCTGTTTCACTGATGATGCAAAATCGATGGCTCAGCAAGGTGTGTTTTTGGTGCACCTCATCGTGATCCAGATTCAGAACGAGGTGCCTGTTGCGATACGATGAAGATGATGACGAAAGCTGGGACGAGCCTGGCTTTGATGAAGATGATGACGAAGATCTTGAGTCAGAGCCGACTCGTGATTGTCCTTACTGTGGCCGGGAGATGCTGGAGATCTGCGTGCAGTGTCCGGCGTGTGGGCAGTATCTGTCACAGGAAGATGGGGCTCGGGCTCGTCAACCGCGATGGGTGATTCTGGGCGCTGTTCTGTGTCTCGGCACGCTTCTGTTCTGGATGCTGCTGAAGCTGTGACGAAGCGAATGTCGCGACGAACGTTTACTGCAGTTGAGTATCGCGAGGCTGCTCGGCGATCTGAAACCGCGGAGCGTCAGGCAGCTCGGACGTGATGTAAATGGTTTCCGCAGCCGGAATTGCTCCGGGATCTCGCAGGACTTCCGCTTCCACCAGAGTGGCATAGCTGAGACACAGCAGCAGTCCCATGGCGACGCCGTTTGGCAGGGCTTCATTTCCCCAGAACTTCATTGCACTGCCAGAAGATTTCGCGAGCTTCACTTTTGCGCCATCCCATTGCACGCTGTACATCTCGTCGAGCATCAGATGGGACAAGAATCCGAGGCCCACACCCACCGCCATCAACATTCGAACTCGAAAATCGTCGGTGTGATAAGCAAGGAATGTCAATTCGGCAGCGATCAGCAACGCAGGAATGCTGTGAAACATGCCACGATGAACGGTCAGTTTCGCAAGGAGAAAAGCGCCTCCATATCTGACAACGCCGTAACTGATCAACGAAAACAGCATCGCTCGATCCCCATTCACGCCCATCGCGTTAACATGCTGCATCAGCATCAGGGGAGCAATGGCGGCCACAACGCCAAACAATTCACGAATCGGTTTCCCGCTTTCCGAATCCAGGTCAGGCAGCATCCCGGAAATCCAGGTGAGCACTGCGGCAATGCAGGCCTGAATCAGACTGTATCCGAACATAAACATGGCAGCGCTGGCGTACGCGACGCCCAGTAATCCGCTGACAGTGACATGTTCGCGATAACCAGCCATTGAGAGTTCCTTCTTCTGCTTTCAGTGCCAACGGCTCCGAGCCTCTAAGAGGCACTAACAAAACCGGGACAGGCACCCTCCTGAGTCTGGTTCTTCAGCGTTTTTCGGCATTGTCGGGAGCCAGTCCCGGTTTTGTCAGGCGTTCTAAGTTTAAATCGCTGAACAGAACGTGAGAACGCTCTGCAAGCTGCCTCATTGTCGACGTCTGTCCGAAAGTTGGTAAGGCCAGCCCGGCTGTTTTCTTTCGGTCCTCATTCAGAGCTGATTGAACCACCGGCAGATTTCGCCACCAATTTCATTGTCCGGCAATTTTGGAACTCAGGCGGTCTATGGCTCGACAGGGTTGCGATGCCGAACCTGTCATTCAATCTGATCAGGGGGCACTTGCGTTACGGACTATCCAAACGCCTTCACAGTCGTACCCGCTGAGTCATTCCATGACTCGAACACCATCGGAAAACCCGGGCGAAACCGCGATTCCTGTCGGGGGTGGTGCGAAATGCGGTGCACGGTGGGGTGAAATTCGGGAGTTGGTTGCGGCTTGTGTGGATCTGCCGGAAACGATTCGACAGCAACTTGTGAAACTTGGCGATATGGAATTGATCGCTCTCCAATCAACCTCACCAACGTGAACTTATTGACGCAAGGCAATGTGACTGGCTTGTCATTCAAATGGCAGTTTCTGTTGTCGACGCTTTACAATCGATGTTGCTGCTTCCAAGGCTGCCTGTTGCGTTGAAGCTGGTTGCCCAAGAGTCCTTTCGGTTGCCTTCAGGTCATCGTCGTCCATTTGAGCCCGCTGCCGTTCTCGGTCGCCTGCGTCACAGTGCGCGATTGCATCCGCCAACGTTGAGAATGGTTCTTCGCGACTAGTCAACGAATGGTGCGATCCAAAAACACTGAATGTACCATCTTCAAGGACCTCAATCTCCCAATGCGGTGGAAACCGGAAGGGCGAATCACCGGGAGTCTTTTCCCAAGCACGCCTACTCCAAGAACGATCCGGGGAAAACGCCCAATCGAATGCATCACGATCCGACGTTTCACCTTTCAGCGGATTCTCAGCGTTACGAGTTCTCGGTTTCGTGGGGCGTTTGTTCCCTCGTTGGACTTCTTCATCGCTTGATTCGCAATAGCCTATAGCCTCCAGAAGCGAAGGAAATGGGGAATTCCGGTCAGTCAATGAATGATGTGAAAGTTCTATGGTAAACTGGCCGTCCGGCAGCACGTCGATCACCCAGAGCGATTCCTCTTGATCTGAATCGCGTTCTTCTCTTTCGTCACTGTCGCAAGATTCGCCGCCAACGGTACTCCAACTCAAACCGTCCGGATCTTGCGCACCAAGTGTCCAGCGGCCGTCATAATTGAAGTCCCATCCATGAAAATCTTCAGTCATCGAGTAGAAGCCTCGTATCGTCAAGTGACGCCAGATCACCGATTGCGGGGGCGATCGGCCTTTCTTTTTGGTAGCCCTTAGTATGGTGAATTATCAGGAGAGAAGCCACAGAAACATCCGTCAGCAACCGCCGATTTGTTCGCCAGGATTTAGCGACTGAGTTCAACCACAGTCTTGTGCTTAACGTCCTTCTGTCAGTCGCACAATGGGAACGTGAAGCGATTGGCGAAAGGACTCGGGATGCTCTGCAGCATAAACACCGACAAGGCAAGCGGGCTCGTCAGGTGCCGTTCTGTTGGCAGTGAGTGCAACATCAAGGCTACGTGCAACGGTGACACGCCGAACCGATGGCTGGTCATGTTGTGGATGACATGCCGAGAACCCTTTGACGATTGAGCCGGGAAATGGATGGCCTAACTCGCCAACTTTCCTGAATATCCATTCGCATCCCGAAAACTGCATAAGTCCAATGTTTCTGTTGCGCCGATATCGGCGCAAAACGAAAAACACTGAGGTTGTCGATGGAACGCCGACTGGCAACAGCATGACACGCCTTCGATGATGTGGCAAAATAGGAGGGTAATGTCTTATTTTGGCAAGAAAAGCCCCCCCCGGTCATGCCCCGCCTTGGTACAGGTATTTCTGGAAACCAGCAAACACCCTCCCGATTTCGTCGGCCTTGCCGAGGTCGGCGATCGCGTCGGAAAGGGAATCGTGGTACTTCAGTTTCAACAGACTGGTCAGCTTGCCCTGCTGCAATTCTTCCACCCCGACGGCGACATAATGAGCCAGAACGAAGTCGAGAAAGGCCCGCTGCTTTTCAGGGAACGTCGAAGCAATAGGAACTTTCGCCTGTGCAGCACGGTCGGCACGCGTGACTGTCGGCATGGCGTAGGCCACGTGGGCAAGAACGTCAAACAGATCACTCTGTTCCGCGTCGATGATCCGCTGCATTTCTGAAAGCTGCTCTGGACCGAAGCCGGACTCCGCCAGTTCTTCCAGCAGCTTCGTCCGAGTGTCGGGAGAACTCCAGATTGTTCGCAGTTCGGCTTCATTCGTGAAGAACTCCGGCAGCTTACCGAACAGCATTTCCATGAACTGCTGCGAGGACATCGGAGTTCCGCCGGGATGCCAGAACGATGTGACCATCATGTGCTGGATGGTGCGTTCCTTGCCGTCGGCCAGTTTGACCTTTGCCCTGGGCTTCCGTTCGCACACGCACTTCACCTGGCCGCAGACTTCGCACGGTTCTGGCGGACACTCGCACGGGCGTTTGCCGCAGTTGGGGCATGGCTCGGGTTCAGACTTTTCACAGACGCAGGGTGACTGGCCGCAAGTGCCGCAGGTCTCCGGTTCAACCGGTTCGCCGTCCCATTCCGGATCGCTGAAGTGATGGTGAGCCTTCACGAAGTCGTAGATTGTGAAATAGTCCTTGCCGTCGTAGAGTCGCGTGCCTCGGCCGATGATCTGCTTGAATTCGATCATGGAATTCACCGGACGCATCAGCACGATGTTCCGCACGTTGCGAGCATCCACTCCCGTCGACAATTTCTGCGAAGTCGTCAGGATTGTGGGAATGGTCTTTTCGTTGTCCTGAAAGGCTTTTAAAGCCTGATCACCCAAGGCACCGTCGTCGGCTGTGACTCGCATGCAGTATTGTGGATCGTTGCTGGTCTTCAACTGGTTGATCAGATCCCGCACAACGAGAGCGTGTTCCTGAGTCGCGCAAAAGACGATCGACTTTTCTTTCTGGTTTATCTGCTCCATGAAGATCTGAACGCGTTTCCGTTCTCGCTCTGTGATCTCGATGATCTTGTTGAAGTCCTTTTCTTCGTATCGCTTGCCCGCTTCCACTTCGCCGACCATCACCGAATCGTCCGGCGTGTAAACGTACTCGTCCAGAGTCGTCTGAATCTGTTTCACTCGGAACGGCGTCAGGTAGCCGTCGTTGATGCCTTCCTTCAGCGAATACGTGAATACTGGCTCGCCGAAATACTTGTACGTGTCCACGTTGTCTTTGCGCTTCGGCGTGGCGGTCAGACCCAACTGCACGGCGGGCGAAAAATATTCGAGGATGCCTCGCCAGTTGCTTTCGTCTCTGGCCCCGCCGCGATGGCATTCGTCGATCACGATGAAGTCGAAGAAGTCCGGCGGGTAGTCACCGAACCACGGCGACGGTTCACCGTCCTTTGTTGGCCCAGACATAAAGGTCTGGAAGATCGTGAAGAACAGGCTGCCGTTCTTTGGCACCTTGCCTTTCTTTTTGATCTCATCCGGTTCCATCCGGACCAAGGCATCATCCGGGAATGCCGAGAACGCATTGAATGCCTGATTGGCCAGAATGTTGCGATCGGC
>JBDNHX010000351.1:0-9817 GCA_041688565.1 Planctomycetaceae bacterium | reverse complement strand
CGGTACCGGCTTCGGCATCCGGCGTTACGCTGGCTGCCGAGCCGAATCCCCACGACGACGAGGAAGCGTCAAAACTAAGCCGGTCGAAAGAGACATCAGAACGCAATCTCCGCCGTCTCCGTGAGGAACGGGATGCTGCCTTTCGGCAGATTCTTGAAGCAAGAGATGAAATTGTGGGAACCCCTGCTCGACTGCTTTCCAGGAAGATCGCGGCTTTGCAGGCAACGCCATCGACAGATTTGGAAAAAATCACGAAACTTCTCATTGATGTGGGCAGGTCTGGATCGCCCGGAGCCATTGAGTCGATCAGCGGATTTTGTCATAAACCGGCGAAAGAGACCCGGATTGCCTGTGCGGAAGCCCTGGGAAAGATCACTCATCAAGGATCCGCTGTCCCATTGTTGCAATTCCTGAGTGACAAGTCAGGAACGGTCGTCGAGACCGCGGTGGCATCGCTCATCAGCATCAATCAAAATGTCGTTCGGAAAGTGATACTTGCCGCAGGCCTGGTGACTGGTAACCTGCGAATGGTCGTCACCGCAGGAATTGAGTCTGTTCCGGAGGATCAGAAGTCCGGCTGGGAGCAGTTTCTGTTGTCCGTCTTGAAGACACGAGATTTCGAAATGGCGGCGTTTGCCGTCTCGTTACTTTCCCGCATCACTGGTGCCATACATTGCGAGATCTACCAAACGCTGGTGAAACACGAATCCGGTTCAATGAGAGCCGCTGCGGTCGATGCGTTGACGAGAACGGGCGAAAAGCGAGTGATAGGCTGCATTAATGAAGCGTTGTCAGACCCTGATCCCCTGGTCAGAGGCCAGGCAGTACTGGCAATTGCGACGATCCATAGCCCGCGAAGTGTAGAATTATTGGGAAATCTTCTGTCCGATCCGGACGTCACTGTTCGACGAAACGCAGCGCAATCAGCGTCGCGAATCGAGGAGGTTGATCTCGGGGAAGCGATCACAAAAGCACTGGATGTCGAAACGGATGCAATCACGGTCGAGTCACTCCTTGCTGCACTGAACCGTAATGGCGGCAAAAGTGCATTGTCGATCCTCAGTCGATACATTGATGGGGAATCGGGACAATTTCGTGAGCTGGCACTCAGGGCATTACGAAAACTGAAGATCCCCGAAAGTGCTCCAGTCTTTCGACGACTGCTGGATGATTGCCAACCGTCAATCCGTCGGCAAAGTGTGGAACAACTGGCGGTGTTGAAGGTGGAAGCCGTCGTCCCGCGTTTGCGGGAAATGCTGAAGAAAGACACAGATGAATCGGTGCGGAGCGCCTGCGCCAAGGCGTTGGGTGCGTTTCAGGACCAGGCGTCTCTGAGTCTGCTCGAAGAAGCACTTGAAGATCATCCCGTTGTTCGATTGCAGGCAGTCATTGCAATCGGTCGATTTGGAATGCCGTCGTATGGACCAGTGCTTCTCTCTCTGCTGACTGATACATCCCCGGAAGTTCGATACCATGCTGTCAGGGCTGTCGGCCAGATGAAACTGGAAGGGGCGGAAGATCATGCTGAGCGGCTGATGGATGATCCCGACGAAATGGTTCGACGCGGTGCAGAACTGACACTTCAGGAGTACGGCTTCAGCAGAGCCAGGATTCGTCGACGCCGCTTCACACGTCGGTTGACATCAGTCTCCTCAAAGCTCATGCCGTCATCGGTTGCAGGAGCGATCCCGGGTGGCGTAAAGACTCTGCTGTCCGTCATGGTGCTTTGCGGCTCAGTTGGCGGCTACTGGTTTTTTTACGGCATAAACTTTGCGGTTCAGGGTGGCGAGCAGCTTCGTGTGGGTTGGGTGGTCGCTCTGGATGTCAATGCGACGACAAAGACTGCCGCGGCACTGCGGGAGTACGGTGTGCTCGATATCTGGTCGGTTGCTGATGAAAAGCTCGTCACGAGAGTAGCCATTCCTGAATCGGCAACGGGTGTGCTGATCGAACCTAAAGGAGGCGTGGTGCTGCTGATGGGCAAGGAGATTGGCCGACTCGATCCAGAATCTGGGTATGACGTTGAGAAGATGGTTACAGTCGAGCTAACTCATGTGGCAAGTAGCGTCGCATTCCATGAGGCCTCTGGCTCCTTGTGTGTTTTCGAGACCGATGGCACAAAAACGACTCTGCGAGTTCTGGACACGGCGACACTTCAGGAATCCAGGAAGTTTGAGATCCCAGCGGCATTCCGGGGATCGTGCACTGTGAGCCCTGACTTCTCGATCGCAATCATGCTGGAGCCTGGCGGAGCTTTGACGCTGGCCGACTTATTAAAGGGCGTCGTCGTGTCGGCATCTGTCAGCAAGCTGACCGGGCAGACTAACCTCGGAAATATCTATGGCGTGACGTTCACTGGGGATATGAAACACGTTGTTTTCTCTTCGACATCCGGGTGTATGATTCTGAATGTTGGAAACCTTAAACTTGTCAAGTCGATCCCAAGCCCTGATGCCTACGGATTTGTGGCAGCAAAGCCAGCGGGCAAAGGCTCTAACCTGGTCCTGCTGTCTGCCTCCGGATCGGTTTTCAACGTTGCCGATGAATTCGCGACGGTCGTGGAATCTCGTATCGAGCTTGACGATTCTTTTGACGTGTCCGCTTTCTCGGCCGGCGGAGAACTGGTCGCGGTGGCGAACACGGAAGGATACGATTTCGACGTGTACAGCGTCGGGGAAAAACAAATCGTCTTGAGATCAACCCAATGAACTGGGAAACACACACTTCTGCGTTGTCGGGAAGTCACTTGGGAACTGTGGCTGCTTTGGTGTCTCGTTTGATCTGGATCAATTAGGAATATCGGCGACGAATGGCTTCGGCAGCCAAACATTGTTCACAGGATAAATCACAGCCCATGAGTTCGGGAACGCAATTGAGAAAACCGATGCCGGATTCAATGATGGAGATCTCGTCGGCCAAGCGATTTCGAAGCGGACTCCTCCTGCTCATTATTGTCACATCATTGCCATATATTGAGCTGCACACATTTGAGTTTTTGAACTGGGATGATGTCTCGTATGTGACCGATCGTCCCGAGATTCGGCAGGGCTTGACGGCTGATGCCATTGGCTGGGCGTTCAGTACCTTTCAGAATGCAAACTGGCACCCCGTAACATGGCTCTCCTACATGCTGGAGATTGAACTCTTTGGCGTGAGCTCATCTGCGATGCACGTGAGCAATCTTATTTTGCATTGCGCGAACACTGTCATGATCGCCTGCCTTATTCGCCGCTGGACCAGAAGTGTTGTCTTGCCTCTTGGAATTGCGTTGTTCTTCGGGATTCATCCGCAGCATGTCGAAGTGGTTGCGTGGGTGTCGGAACGAAAAGAGCTCCTGGGGATGTTCTTTGGTCTGCAGTCCATGTTGATATGGGAATCATACCTGAAATCAAAAAGTCGTGTCACCTGGTTCGCCGCGCACGGCGTATTTCTGATGAGTCTGCTGTCAAAGCAGATGCTCGTCACATTGCCATTCCTTTTGGTTGTGCTTGAAGTGTGTCCTGTGCGTGACGGAGAAACTAAAATTCTGTGGCGCAACATTCCCGCTGCTGCTGGACGCGTTTGGTGTTTCTTACTGCTGACTTTTGGATTGACCGTTTGCATCTTTGCCGCTCAGGAGAGCGGGGGCGCAATTTCAACGCTGGAACAACTGCCGTTTCGGTTTCGTATGGCCAATGCCATTCAAAGCACCGTGTTTTATCTGGTGCAGACTTTCTGGCCCATCAAGCTGATTCCTTTTTATCGGCATCCACTGAGTGAGATCTCTGTGCCGATCACTGTGCTCTGCGCTGCCATTCTTATGGCTGGCGGCTGGCTTGTCTGGAACCGACGGACTGTGCCGGGCGTCCTTGCAGGCGCTCTTTGGTTTCTTGGGACTCTGGTGCCTGTCATCGGTTTCGTGCAGATTGGCGCCGCGGCGCGTGCGGATCGGTATATGTACTTTCCACACATTGGTCTGTTCATGCTTGTGGGCCGACTGGTACTGCAGTCGGCACCAGGAATTCAGCGTGTTGGCAGTCTCTGGTTGTCCGGGTTTGCCTTGTTTCTGATCCCCGTGACGTTTTCACAGGCAAATGCCTGGCACGACAGCGTTGCGTTATGGACAGCGTGCGTGCGGAGCGATCCGGAGAACTTTCTCGGGAGAGAACAGTTGTGCCTGGCATTGCTGACGGAAGAACGTGTTGATGAGGCGCTGGCCGAGGCGGAAAAAGCCCTCCAGTATCCACAGAACCAGCAAAGGGGAGGCACTTATACGGTCCTTGGATCCGCATTACTTTTCAAGGGTAACGCTGACCGTGCCACCGTGTACCTGCGGAAGGCGATTGAATTGCAGCCAGGAGACTACCGGGCACTGATCAATCTTGGATATGCGGTCCACCAAACGGATCCGGTGGAGTCAAAACGTTTGTTTCAGGAGGCTTTGAAATTTTCGCCAATAAATATTGAAGCGATGGCAAATCTTGCCAATTGTGAAGCGGAAGAAGGAAACTTCTCAAGGGCGCTTGAATTGCTGCGACAGGCAATGCAGATCAATCCCAATGAGCCCCGGCTGAAAGAGAATTTTCGATTGTATCAGGAAGCACAAAAGCAGCTTCAATGACTTTGCTTCCTGGGGAGAAACCGGTTGAGTCACACAAGGACACGCTGCTCATCAGTGGTAGCCGACCTGACTCACGTGAATCCCCGACAGCCTGATTTCAGTAATGTCCCAACGTACGATTGGATTTACGTTTATCCATGGAAAAACCAAGAATTATTGCCGTGATGCCCGCTTACAATGCGGAGTCGACTCTTGAGCGTACTCTCAAAGATATCCCGCCAGGCACCGTCGATGAAATCATTCTGGTGGATGATTGCAGCCGTGATCGAACTGTGGAAGTGGCTCGATCCCTGGGATTGACTGTCATTGCACATGAGCGAAACACCGGTTACGGCGGCAACCAGAAGACCTGCTATACGGCTGCGTTGGAGCGGGGAGCCGACATTGTGGTTATGATTCATCCTGACTATCAGTATGACAGCCGCGTGATTCCCATTGCCGCAGAATTGATTCGACTGGGTAACTGTGACGTCATTTTGGGTTCCCGCATCCGAACTCGGAAAGAAGCTTTGGCGGGCGGGATGCCTGCGTGGAAGTACGTCGCCAATCGTTGCCTGACGATCTTTGAAAATGTGGCGCTCGGTCAGAATCTTGGCGATTTCCACAGTGGCTTTCGGGCGTATCGTCGGGAAGTGCTTGAAACAGTGCCCTGGCGGGAGAACTCGGACGATTTCGTTTTCGATACTCAGTTTCTGGCTCAGGCCGTGTACTTCGGATTTCGACTGGGTGACATCCCGGTCCCTGTGCGGTACTTCGCAGAAGCTTCCAGCATCAATTTCTGGCGAAGTACGCGGTATGGATTGCTGACGCTGTGGGTCATGCTGCAATTCTGGCTCAACCGATTGCGGATCTGTCGATCCCCATTGTTTCGAAAGACATTGTAATCATGTCTCTCGCACGGTGAGGAATGGGCAATTTGCCGTCAATCATGACCGAATCGAGCATTGAACTTTCCGATTGACCATCAAAACTCGCCCTAAACTTGCGGGTTGTTGATTTAATAGTAACCCGACGCGTCAGCGAGGGATGTGGGGCAAAAAACGCAGGCAATACCATCCCTCACTGACGTTTCGGGTTCTGAAAACCCATTGAATCAACAAGCCGCTTGCTGCCGAGCTCGGGTGAGAGACTTGGTGTCGCAATTTGTGGAACGATCTTTTGAACTCTCGGTTTTTTTAGCGGTAGTCTGCATTCATTAAGGAATTCTTCACAATTCTTTTGGATCCTCCCTACAGACGATCAATGTCGAGAAGGATCAATAATCGTGGTGAGTGAATCGGATGAATCGCGATGCTTTATCCTGGCGAGCACATTGCCAGACTTCTCAAGCTCGCTCAACGCGTTACGCAGGGTTACCACTCTGTGTTCAGAAATGAGGTTCCGACGTTTCTGGACTTTAATAACAAGAGCATCGTCCTGAAGGTGCTGGTGACGAAGTTGTGGTGATGCGGTAACCCAATCGACTGCTTATTTTGATCTTTACCAATCACTATCTTTACAACTGACTACAAGGTGTTTTGCCGTGGTCCCATCCTTGATTAAGGAGTGTCGTTCGATCAGCAGTCGTCGCGCGATTGCGGTCCGAAGACGTCTGTTGCAGATGCATTTTGAAAGCGGGGTTGGGCATATTGGCGGCAACCTGTCATGTCTCGATATTCTTCTGGCAGCTCATCATGATATTTTGAGTTCTGAAGATCAGTTCGTCTTGTCGAAGGGCCATGCCGCAGGAGCGCTCTACGTGACTTTGTGGTCGGCGGGGCGGCTTTCGGACGAAGAACTTACGCAGTTTCATCGGGACGGGACTTTGCTTAGCGGACACCCGCCTGCCAGAGGAATTGATGACATCCCGTTCGCCACGGGAAGTCTGGGGCATGGTGTTGGACTTGCAGCAGGGCTGGCTCTGGGACGACGACTGAAACATGAAGGTGGACGGGTTCTGTGTTTGACGTCCGATGGCGAATGGAACGAGGGATCTTCGTGGGAATCGTTAATTTTCGCCCGGCACAGGGACCTTAACAATTTGACCATTATCATCGACGAAAACGGGCTGCAGGGTTTTGGCACGACGAAAGAAGTGGCGGATTTGTCGCCGTTGCATCAACGGTTTCGCGCTTTTGGTCTAACGACGCTGGAAGTCAACGGACACGATAACGAATCATTGGTGGAGGTAATGCAGACTCGTCCCGTTCACGGACCGCTAATGATCGTCGCAAAGACGATCAAAGGCTGCGGTGTTTCGTTCATGGAGAATCGGATGGAGTGGCACTATCTTCCGATGAATGCCGAGCAATACGCCTTGGCCCTTCAGGAGCTAGGTGACCCATGAGGCAGGCATTTTGTGACGGCCTTCTGCGACAGCAATCGCGCGAGGATTTTGTCTTTCTGACCGGCGATCTTGGCTATCGCGCGCTCGAACCACTGCAGGAGGTGATGGGGGCTCGATTTATCAATGCCGGAGTTGCTGAACAGAACATGATCTCCGTTGCGGCTGGCTTGGCTCGTCAAGGATTGCGTCCGTGGGTTTACAGCATCGCTCCGTTTGTTTTTGCAAGACCTTTCGAGCAAATTCGCAACGACATTTGCCTGCACCGTTTGCCGGTTGTGCTCGTCGGAAATGGTGGCGGATATGGGTACGGTGTGATGGGAAGCACTCACCACGCATTGGAGGTTTACGGTGTCCTGCTGACATTGTCCGACATGGAAGTCTTCATTCCGTCTTTCGACAATGATCTGACGGACTTGATCCCGCAATTGTTTGACTCCGACAGACCGAGTTATCTGCGATTGGGGTTAGGTGAACAGCCTTCATCCTGCTCACCACCAGGATTTTCACCTTGGCGTAAACTTGTTGCAGGAACTGCGGGAACTCTGATTGTCGTCGGCCCGCTTGCGGGATCTGTCTGGGGAGCTTGCCTGAACTTGCCTGAGGCTGAATGTCCGAATTTGTGGTGTCTGAGTCAGCTTCCACTGCCGGTATTTCCTGATGAACTTCGAAACGACCTCGCCTATTCGCAGCGATTAGTTGTTGCGGAAGAGCACGTCGCTCAGGGATCTGCGGGGCATGCGATTGCGATGAAACTCCTTCAATCACAAATTATTCCACCAAACTTTCGGCATGTCACGGCCCTTGGCTATCCGTCGGGTCGTTACGGCTCACAGAAGTTCCATCGCCAAGAATGCGGCCTTGATGCCGCCAGCTTGATCGCTGGGTTCCATGGCGGATGCCCGATATGAGCAATTCATCAGGAGCGGAGACTGAAGTCGCGTTCTCAGAAGATCTGGCTGCGGAAATTCGGCGACTTGACGGACCGATTCTGGTTCTGGGAGCCAGTGGTTTTGTTGGCGCGAATTTGATGTTGAAGCTGCTCTGTGTTCGCAAAGACGTGCATGGCACTGCGAGTCGGCTGCCAGCGTGGCGACTTGATTCAGTCCCAGCAGAAAATCTGCACGTCGTTGACCTCCTGATCGATTCAAATCTGGACAACTTGCTGCAGCGAGTCAACCCTCGAACCGTTTTCAATTGTGTTGCCTTTGGGGCATACTCATTTGAAACCGATGGCGAACTCATCTACCGAACCAATTTTAACTTTCTAACACGGCTTCTTGACCGCCTTCGTCAGCGGTCTGTTTCCTCCTACATCCATGCTGGTAGTTCGTCAGAGTATGGCGACAATTGCACGGCCCCTGATGAACAGTCGCATTTTGAGCCGAATTCGCACTACGCCGTCTCCAAAGTTGCGGCGGCAAACCTGATTTTTTATTACGGACGTCATCTGAAGTTGCCCTGTGCAAATCTTCGTTTGTATTCCGTATACGGTCCGCTGGAAGACTCTTCGCGACTGATTCCAAACCTTGTCAGACACGGGCTTCAGAAGTCACTTCCAGAGCTCGTGCGACCGGATATTTCTCGAGACTTTGTCTATGTCGATGATGTGACTCGATCTTTTGTGCAGGCGGCCTTGCAACTCAAAGAAGATGACTACGGAAAATCCTTCAATATTGGTACTGGTCGTAAGGTCACGATGGCAGATATCGCGGCACTTGCCCAAAAGATTTTCGAAGTACCGGACGAGCCTCGCTTCACGATGGCAAATCGGCAGTGGGACGTTTCCGACTGGTATGCTCGGACAGACAGGGCTCGCGATTCACTAAACTGGACGGCCACGATATCTCTGGAAGACGGGCTTCAGCAAACCGCAGCATGGATGAGGACGCTTTCAGATCTAACAGCGTATGAAAATTCTTCGAAAAAGTTTCAGCTGGATACCCGTCGCAGCGTGACTGCAATCATTGCCTGCTACAAGGACGGTCAGGCCATTCCGATCATGTACAGTCGCCTCAAGAGCACGTTCCATAAGTTGAATGTGGACCACGAAATCATCTTCGTGAACGACTGCAGCCCGGACGACTCAGAAGAGACCATTCGACGACTTTCGCAGGACGATCCACGAGTCATCGGAATATCTCATTCCCGAAATTTTGGATCTCAAGCGGCTTTCATGAGCGGTCTGAGGATTGCAAGCAAGAACTCCTGCGTCCTCCTTGACGGAGATCTTCAGGATCCACCGGAACTGATCCAGCAATTTGTTAGCAAATGGCGTGAAGGCTTCGATGTTGTCTATGGACGTCGCGTCAAACGCGAAGCCACGCTTTTCATGCAGTTCGCTTACAAAGCATTCTATCGCGTGTTCGATTTCTTTTCTTACGTCCGAGTGCCACATGATGCGGGTGACTTTTCTTTGATGGACCGCAAGGTGGTGCAATCGCTGATTCAGTTTCCTGAGCGAGATCTTTTCCTGCGAGGTTTGAGAGCGTTCGCGGGGTTTCGACAAATTGGAGTCGATTATCATCGCCCCGAAAGGATGTTCGGTCGCAGCACTAATAACCTGATGCGAAATCTCGGCTGGGCGAAGAAAGGCATTCTTAGCTTCAGCAATACGCCGCTCAATATTTTGAGCTTCCTTGGCGGCGGGTTATTGCTGATCACGCTTGGATTAGCACTGGTTCAGGTTTTGCTAAGAGTCTTTCGACCTGAATGGGTGCCTCAAGGGATCACAACAGTCCTTTTGGCAATCATGTTTTTCGGCTCTCTGTCGATCTTCGCAACCGCAATCCTTGGCGAGTATCTGGCAAAAATCTTCGAGGAGGTCAAACGTCGTCCGTTGTATATTCGACGAAGTGTGGTTCGATACGGGGAAATTCGTGATGCTGTCGATG
>JBDNHX010000350.1:0-7297 GCA_041688565.1 Planctomycetaceae bacterium | reverse complement strand
GGCCCTCTGGCAACAGTGCCGCTGCTGGGGCGAATTCTGTTTCCGCGGCTGGCGGCCAAAATGCACAAAACTGCACGTCGTTTCGTCGCTCCTCCGGCCGTGACTCGCCTTCGTCTGGAGCGGGAAGAAGGAACGCCGGCCGGTCCGGATGAGAACGGGATTGGCTTCACACTGACAGAGATGGTCAACATGTCCGAGCGATCGTTGCGGGACATCGGTCTGACTTCCAATTTCGCTCGCCTGGTAGTGTTTCTTGGCCACGGATCTAATTGTCTGAACAATCCGCACGAATCGGCTTACCACTGTGGAGCCTGTTCGGGCAGCGCAGGTGGGGCTAATGCCAGAGCTCTGGCGGCGATGCTTAATGATGTGCGTGTTCGACGGCAGCTGAAAGAACGCGGACTGGTGATCCCGGAAGAGACGCATTTCATCGGCGGCCTGCATAACACCGCGTCGGAGGAAATCACTTTCTTCGATCTGGAGCTTTTGCCGACATCGCAGGTGCGTTCGCTCCGCCTGGCACGCGATCTGTTCAGTCGAGTAGCCGAACGAAACGCTCATGAGCGCTGCCGTCGTTTTGAATCTGCGCGGCTGGATTTGTCCGGACCGGAATCGCTGCTGCACGTGCAGGAGCGAGCCGAAGATTTGGCTCAGACTCGACCCGAATATGGTAACTGTACCAATGCAATGTGCTTCGTCGGTCGTCGCAGTCGCATTCGAGGCCTCTATCTGGATCGTCGGTCATTCCTGATGTCTTATGACAAAACTCAGGACAATGAAAAGAACATGATTCTGGCCCGCATCCTGGGCGCTGTTATTCCTGTGTGTGAAGGGATCAACATGCTTTACACGTTGTCCGCGATCGACTCCCGCGGCTGGGGTTCAGGAACAAAATTACCACACAACGTGACATCCCTGCTGGGCGTGATGGACGGAGCGGCCAGCGATCTGCGGCCTGGTCTGCCATGGCAGGGCGTGGATATTCACGAGCCTGTTCGCCTGTTGTTTATCGTGGAGACGACGGCAGAAGCCATGCTGCAGATTATGGAAGAGAATCCAATCGTCGGACGAATCTGCAAAAACGGATGGGCTCAATTGGCCGTGCTTGATCCAGACTCCGCCCAGATCCAGCGATTCGTGAACGGCAAGTTCGAAGACTACACATCTGCCAGCACAGAACTTCCCTCGGCCGACTCGTCGCTCGAATGGTACCGCGGCTGGCGAGACCACCTACCCTTCGCTCTGATACGAAACGCCGGCGGTGTCAGCAGCGCTGCTACGGTACCGCCCAAAGGATAAAAAATCGGCCTCGTTCCCTGCGGATGGCGACCTGAACACAATCAACTTCTCAACTTCTCAACTTCTCAACTTCTCAACTTCTCAACGTTCGACTTCTCAACGTTCGACTTCTCAACGTTCGACTTCTCAACGTTCGACTTCTCAACGTTCGACTTCTCAAAGTTCGACTTCCAATCATGCTCAATATTGCTGGTATCATCGTTGTTCTTGCTCCGGTCATGTTGCTCGCCGTTTTTGGCGTAACAACATTGCTGCGCATTCCGCTCAGCGAACGCTCAATGGCTCGGTTCACCGAGTCCTCCACGATCTTCGGACTGCTGTCCGCTCTTTTCATTCTGGGCGTGATGCTGGCGACCAACGAACGCAACGTCTCTGTGGAACTTGGCGACTGGGTCCGCATCCCGGCGGTGTCGGATCACGTGGATGCTCCTGCGATGGCTTCCGAACCAACGGCGACAGCCGGACATGACAGTTCTGATTCCTCGCACGACGCTTCTTCACACGAAACTCACGATTCCTCTTCGGACCATACAGAAGACGCGGATTCGCATGCGGACCATTTTCACTTCACACTAAAATTCGTCTTCGATCGCTTGAGCGTCCCATTCGTCATCATGACGTTTGTCCTGTGCGGGGTGATCGCCGCTTTTGCCAGTCGGTATCTGCACCGGGACGAAGGCTTTCACCGGTTCTTTATGTTTTTCTCATTCTTCCAGTTGGGTATGATTTTGTCGTCCGTGGCGGGCACCATCGAGACGCTGTTCTTTGGCTGGGAACTCGTGGGCTTGTCATCGGCACTGCTGGTCGCCTTTTTTCACGACCGACCGGCCCTGGTGGCGAACGGCCAACGAGTCTGGGCGGTGTACCGCGTCGCGGACGCGGCCTTTCTGATTGCAGCTCTGACACTTCACCACCTGTCCGGGTCAGGCGACTTTGGCGGGATCGCCGGACAGGGTGACTGGCCGGCAGGAAAAGCGGTTCTCGCGGAGAATGATGCGTTGCTGGTGGGATGCCTGTTGCTCTTCGCCGCAGCTGGAAAATCAGCGCTGGTTCCCTTCTCTGGATGGTTGCCGCGCGCGATGGAAGGCCCGACGCCAAGCAGTGCCGTTTTTTACGGAGCTCTATCCGTCCATCTGGGCGCGTTTCTGCTGCTGCGGGTAAGTCCATTACTGGACGAATCATTCACGCTACGAGTACTGGTCGTCGCTTTGGGATTGATCACCATGATCTTTGCGACCATGACCGCTCGCGTCCAGACGGATATTAAAAGCAGCCTGGCTTTTTCGTCATTGATTCAGGTCAGCATCATCGTCATGGAGATTGGGTTCGGACTGCGTTACATCGCTCTGATCCACATCATTGGTCATGCGTGCCTGCGAACTCTGCAGCTGATTCGCGCCCCCTCTCTGCTGCGGGATTACAACTCCATGATCAATGCCATCGGTGTGTATCTGCCTGAGGCAACAAGTTCAGGACGTGTGTCACCGACTCTTCAATCGCGGCTCTATCGATTTGCATTTGATCGCGGCAATCTGGACTCCATGCTGGACGACTATTTTGTGCGGCCATTCGTTTTTGTTTTCGAATGGTCCGACCGCATGGAACGACGCTGGACAACATGGCTCTCGGGGCCAGCCAGAGACCAGAAAGAGAGTGGGAATGGGAAGAACGGAATCGACTCGGTCTGAGAACTCTGGCCGCTGTGACCGCCCGACAACGAGATGATTTTTTCGGGGGTGGCTGTCGGGGGCAAATGATTTCGAAGCCTAACGCCGCACTGTCAATCGTAATTCTTTAGTTATTAAAATCCATGATTCCAGAACTTCACTTCCCATGGCTCGAATGTTCGATCGCGCTGCCGCTGCTGGGTTCGATCGCCTGTTGTTTTCTGAGTGACCCCATTAAGGCTCAGCGACTGGCTGTGATCTGCGGCGGGCTCACGCTGTTCTGCACCACGGGTGAATGGCTGGACTTCAGCGTTATGGGCTCCTTCGAAGCACATGACCACTGGGACGTCATAAAATGGTTTATTCACAGTGACATTTTCGTGATCGACGAACTCAGTGCGCCGTTGCTCCCGTTGTCGGCACTGCTTTATCTGATGACCATGCTGTCCACACTGCGGACGAAGCTGGGCCGTTTTTCGTTTGGGCTGACCCTGGTCTCGGAAGCCATCGTCCTGGCCACTCTCAGCTGCCACAGTGCGTGGATAATTATTCTGCTGCTGTCTTTGGCCGTCATTCCGCCGTGGGTAGAACTGCGGCGACGCAACGCATCGACTCGCATCTTTTCCCTGCACATGGGATTATTCATTATTCTGCTGATTTCCGGCTGGAGTCTTGTGGATTTTAGCGGAGATAAACCAGTGGCGTCGCTGCTGCCAGCCTCGTTGCTGACGATTGCCGTGCTGTTGCGTGCGGGCGTTTGTCCGGTCCATCCGTGGATGACAGATCTGTTCGAACATGCCACGCTTGGAACCGCCCTCTTGTTTGTGGCTCCAATGACGGGAGCCTATGCGGTCATGCATCTGGTGTTTCCTGTGGCTCCGTCATGGGCGATGCAGAGCATCGCAGTGCTGTCGCTGACAACGGCTGTCTACGCAGCCGGGATGGCGACAGTCCAGAAGGACGCGCGACGATTCTTCTGCTACCTGTTTCTCAGTCACTCGTCACTTGTCCTGTCCGGCCTCGAGCTTGTGACAACCATTGGAATGACCGGCGCCCTGTGCGTCTGGATCTCTGTTGGCCTCTCGCTGGGTGGCTTCGGACTCACGCTGCGATCTATCGAATCGCGGATTGGTCGAATTAGTCTGGATCGCTATCACGGAATGTACGAACACACGCCGACTCTGGCGGGACTATTCCTGCTGACAGGTCTTGCGTCGATTGGATTTCCCGGCACGATTGGCTTCGTTGGAATGGAACTTCTGATTGAAGGGGCCGTGGGCGTTTATCCCATGGTCGGGCTGGCGGTGGTGCTGGCCGCTGCCCTGAACAGCATTGCCATTATGCGAGCCTACTTCAAAATCTTCACGGGGCGGCGATTTCAGACGGCCGTGCAGCTTCGCTCTCGTGCTTCAGAACGCTTTGCCGTGCTCGTGCTGACAGTGTTGGTGCTGGGCGGCGGGCTGTGGCCTCAGCCGGGAGTCGCTTCCCGACATCATGCGGCCAGGGCCCTGATGAGAATGCGTCGCCCGGCCGCCGACATTAGCCCTCCGCTTGCAGAACCGAAAGAAGAAGCAGAGCAGCCTGAGCAAGCCGAACCTGTCATGAATAAAGAACCGTCACATGCTAATCGGCAGCTGAATCACGCATGGCCGGATTCGCTGGCAGTCAGATTCTCAACCCGTGTCATGTCCGCTGCCGTTCGCGGCCACCCGCTGATGTCGCCACTTCAGTTGTGACCTCGCATTTGTGGAGACGGTCCGCGTCAGACGCGGATCGGTTTCTGCCGAAATTTCTACATTCTCACACTGAGTTCCACGCGACTCATTCATCACTGAACTTTAAAATAAAAATGGCCACTTGGGGTCAGGAGCATCCATAATGAGTGTTGAAAATCGAATTCCACGCGGCAACGCTGACGGATTCATCCGGTACATGAAAAGCGACATGGTTTCCGGCCTGTTGGTCTTTCTGATCGCACTGCCGTTGTGTGTGGGGATTTCGCTGGCCTCCGGATTTCCGCCGCTCGCCGGGATTTTTACCGCCATCGCCGGAGCAGTGATTGCGACCAGCATCAGTAACTCGGAAATGACCATCAAAGGGCCGGCGGCCGGTTTGATTGTCATTGTCCTGGGCTGCGTTGAAGACTTTGGCGGCAATGGAATGGCGGGCGGATTTTCTGCAGCGGACACCGCGGCTTACAAAGCCGCTCTGGCAGTGAGTGTTGTCGCGGCGGTGCTCCAGATTTTGTTCGGCCTGTTTCGTGCCGGGATTCTGGGTGAGTTCTTTCCAGGCACGGTTGTGCATGGAATGCTGGCGGCAATCGGCGTGATCATTATTTCAAAGCAGGTGCCCGTTGCTCTGGGAATCACCGAGGCTAAAGGGGGACCGCTGTCGCTGTTGAGACAGATTCCGGACTTCATCATTCATGCCAATCCAGCGATCGCTCTGATCGGAGTGGTGAGCCTGCTGATCATGTTTCTCTGGCCGATGATTCGAAGCCGCGTCGCAGTCCTGAAACCGATTCCCGGGCACCTGATCGTGCTGCTGGTGGCGGTGCCGCTGGGCATGGCTCTGAATCTTACGTCGGGTCATCAATACCAGATGTTTCACCAGGAATACAAACTGGGTGAGCAGTACCTCGTGGCTATGCCGAACGAAATCTTTGGCATGTTCAAGCAGATTGAGTTTCCGGACTTCACAGTTTTGAATCAGTTCAAAGCCTGGAAGTGGATCGGAATGTTTTTCATCATCGGCAGTCTGGAGTCACTGCTGAGTGCCAAAGCGGTCGATCTGCTGGATCCATGGAAACGCAAGACGAACATGAATCGGGACGTACTGGCTGTTGGGGTTGCTAATCTTGGGGCCGCCATGATCGGGGGCCTGCCGATGATTTCGGAAATCGTCCGCAGCAAATCCAACATCGACAACGGAGCTCGGACTCGTTTTGCGAATCTCTGGCACGGTGTGTTTCTGTTGTTGTGCGTGGGATTAATTCCGACGATTTTGCATCGCATTCCGCTGGCCGCTCTCGCCGCGATGCTCGTCTACACAGGAACACGCCTGGCACATCCGAACGAGTTCTTTAACGTGTATCGTATCGGCAAGGAACAGCTGCTGATCTTTGTCGTGACTCTGATTGTCGTCCTTGCAACGGACCTGCTGATTGGTGTGGCGGTTGGGATTGCATTGAAGATGTTTCTGCATGTGGCGAATGGAGTCCCTCTGCGTTCCTTCTTTAAGGCGTACCTTGAAGTTGAAGATGTGAACGAGAATACCAGCCGGATCGTGGCGCGAGAATCGGCGATCTTCAGTAACTGGATTCCATTCAAGCGGCAGATTGAAGATATCGGACTGGTTCAAAAGCGAAACCTGATTATTGATCTTTCCGGAGCCAACCTTGTGGATGCCAGCGTGATGGAAAAGCTGGAAGAACTGGGTCACGATTTTGAACAGGCCGGGCTAAAACTTGAACTTAAGGGTCTGGACGAGCTGCGGCCCATGTCTGCAGACGCTCATTCGGCCCGAAAAAAGGGACTGACGCCTGTTCGCCGTATGACGCTGGTTGCTGATCCAGAACTGGCTTCGATGCTCACCAAAGAACTGATCCGTATGGGTGCCACTGGATACACGGAGACGCCATGCTTTGGAATGGGGCGTCGGCACGTGGAAAGTGATGAGACGACTCCGCTTGAGCAGATGCGAGTCGAAGTGATTATGCCTTTTGAAACCTGTGAGCAGGTGCTGGAATATCTGCGAGTCAACATTATGACGGTGCATCATATTACGGTCTGCGTTGAGACCGTGGAGGTTGCAAGAATCACGTCCTTTGTCTCTCAGACCAGTCTCGCCACTCATCATTCTGCAGGTCACTAATACCACAATCTGAACCAGTGAAATGTCAGAGCCTGGCGATTCATTCGCCAGGCTCTTTTTGATCGGGCCAATGTTTCATCGCTTCTGCTGCGACCGCCACAGAAAATCAGTTTGATGCGGCATGGCGCACTTCTTCGACATCAAGGACCCTGCTGTGCTTCTTCAGAATTCGCAGAATCAGATAGACCGCCAGACTGATCAGAAACATGACGACCCAGGGAAGGTCAACGGCCAAACGTCGTTCGGCCACCGCATGTTCCATAATGTTCAGTAAAAGAAAGGCAATGCCAATCAGCAACACTGCAGTGTATTCACGCCGCAGCACCATTCGCCATCGAAACGCGCGCGGCGGCGACTGCCAGCCTTTCAGTCGCGGAAAAAAGACCGGTGTGCAGTGCGCCCATTCAGCATACGGCCTCCCAAATTTCCCGTGCAGGAACGATTCTTCGGTGGCAATG